>VGEH01000047.1 GCA_016869375.1 Alphaproteobacteria bacterium
CTCGGCTCACCGTGCTTTGGCTGACACCCAAAACCTTGGCAATAGCTTCTTGGCAGGCACCGTCCTGGCTCAGCGCATAAATCTGGCAGCGGTCCTCATAAGTAACTCGCCGGTATCGGCTCATCAGTAACCTCTCGTGAGTGCAAGAGGTTACCCCTTCGCCCTTCCATAAAATTATGCACTGGCTACTTGAATCCGCGGTCTTCTGGAACGTCGAGAAGAAGTAGCTAAACGACCCCTCTCCCGGCCCGCCGGGGGAGGGGTTCTCTTTCAATCGTTGTGCTCGCGGCTCACCACGCCGCTCGCCTTCGCCAGGTCCTCCAGGATCGGGCAGTCCGGCCGATCATCGCCATGGCAGCGATGCGCCAGCATCATCAGCGCAGACCGCATCCCCTGCAGCTCGGCGATCTTGCCGTCGATCGTGGCGACGCGATCGAGCGCGATCTTCTTCACCTCGCCTGACGCCCGCTCGCGGTCGCGATAGAGCGCCAGCAGCTCCCGGCATTCCTCGATGGTGAAGCCAAGGCCGCGGGCACGATGGACGAAGCGCAAGGTCGCGACGTCCTTGTCGGAGTAGTCGCGATAGCCATTGCCACGGCGCTCCGCCGGCTGAATCAAGCCGACAGACTCGTAGTATCGAATAGTCTTGGGCGGCATGCCCGAGCATTCAGCGGCGGCGCCGATATTCATCAGCGTTATTCCTTCAACGCTCCTCCCTGAGACAGAGCCTGCCTTCAGAATTCGCACTCGGCAAGATGTCTCAGATGACCTCGTCCTTGCGCGAGGTCGTTTCGCCATAGCGGCGGAGCGCCGGCTCCTTGAGCCCCGCATAGACGTCGGTCAACTTGGCGTTGACCTTTCGGTTCTCGATCTCGAAGAGGCTGTTGCCCTTGAGGTCGCCGTCGACAAGGAACGGACCGAAATTCTCGACCTCGAACACCCACATCGCCTGCGCGATGCCGAGCTCCTCGAGCCAATGCACGGCGCGCACGCGCTTGATGCCACGGCCGAGCAGCGCCCCGGTGCCATAGCCGACGGTGGTGAGATAAACCGCGCCTTTCGGCACGAAATGATTGCGATAGTCCTCTTCGGACATCCCGCCCTTGCCGATCACCATCCGGCATCCGGAAACGTCGAACCACCGGTTCATCCATTTCGAGAAACGGAAGCTCGCGGTCGCGGTGACGGCGCCGACATCGTAGCTGCCGTCGGGTCGGACGGCCGCCGCCGGCGAGCAATGAAAGTTCACATTGGAGATCGAAGCGAGATCGACCGGCGGCTTTAGACCTTCGTCCAATACGCGGCGATAGAGGCCTTCGCGGCCGGTATAGAGCGGACCGTGGAGATAGACGACCATGCCGGCTTCGAGCTTCTGCAGATCTTCCGGCTGTACCGGCGTCCTGAGGCGGATCTCCTTCATTCCACGCCCTCCCGGCGATGGTAGGGCGTGAACCACGCCGGATCGTTCCGGTACTCGACCATGCCGTCGGCGTGGAGCCGCGCGACGGCGCGGCGCGAGGAAAGGCAAAAGGCATGCACGCTCATCGGCATGCCGCCGGTATGGGTGTGCGCGACCTCGATATGGCAGTCGACGACCATCGACGTGCCGACGAAGCCCATCGGCCCCATGCCGATCGAATTGCCGAGCACCTTCAACTCGTCCTCGAGCGCCGCGATCTTCGGATCCGGGTTGCGGTCGCCGACGACCCGGAGGCACGAGGCCTGCTTGCCGATGGTCATGGCCGTGTCCTTGGAGCCGCCGAGCCCGATGCCGATGATCGCCGGCTGACAGGCGAGCCCGCGCCGGCCGAACTGGACCAGCACGTCGAGATAGAATTTCTTGATGCCGTCGAGACCGTCGCCCGGGAACAGCATCCGGTAGTCGGTGCCGAAGAGCCCGCCCTTGTGCACGGTGGTGACATCGACCCAGTCCGCATCCGGCTCGAAGGAGTATTCGATCTCGGGAGCCCGAATACCGACATTGTTGTTGTGATCGGCGCGCGACAGCGGGTGCACGCGGTTGGGGCGGAGCGGCACCTCGGTGGTGGCGCGGGCGACGGCACGGCGGAGCCCCTTCTCCAGCGCGACGAAGCCGCCCTCTATCCGGGCCTCGTTGCCGGCCTTCACATAGAAGCGCGGCAGGCCGGTATCGGCGCACATGGCGCGGCGATCGGCCTCGGCTGCTTCCCAGTTCTCGACCATGGCCTTGAGCACGAACTTGGAAAGCTCGTTCTCCTCGGTCTTCAGCATCGCCTTGATGCCGTCGGAGTAATCCTTCGGGATGACGATCGCCGCCTGGCGCGTCAGCTCGACGCCGACCTCCTCGATGGTCGATGCCGCAATCATGCGAGACTCTGCCCGGGACGGACTCGGGTGAAGGCGACAGGCTCGGTGGTCACGGCGATCCGGTTCTCCTTGAGCGTAACGACGGTGTTCTCCGAACGCTCCAGCGACCCTGTCTCCGGAAAGTCCGCACGATAGTGGGCGCCGCGGGAGTCGTCGCGCCTGAGCGCCGCGGCCGCGATGGCCCGGCTGGTCAGGATCAGGCTGTCGAGGCTGAGCCAGTCGGCCCAGGTGAGGTTGAAGGCCCGTGCCGTATCCGGCAACCCCGCTTCACCGAGCTCGGCTGCGAGGTCATCCAGAGCCTTCTGACCGCGCGTGAGGCTGGCCTCGTCGCGGATGATGCCGACATCGTCCCACATGAGCCGGTAGAGCCGCTCGCGGATGTCGTTGAGATCGCCGGGCTTGCGCGAGAAGGGCCGGAGCGCATCGGCGACTGCCGCCTCGATCGCGGCTTCATCGGGCGCGACGATGCCGCCCTCCGACTTCACGAACGTCGCCATGGTCTCGCCGGCGATGCCGCCATAGACGGTCGAATTGGCCACACCGTTGCCGCCGAGCCGGTTGGCGCCATGCACGCCGCCGGTATCCTCCCCGGCGGCGAAGAGGCCAGGCAGCGAGGTCCGACAACCGAGGTCGAAGACGACGCCGCCCATCATGTAGTGAGCGGTCGGCACTACCTCGACATTGCCGGAGACCAGGTCGAAGCCGACATCGGCGCAACGCGTGACCATGCCCTTGAACTGGCGGCGGACCATGGCCGGATCGAGATGCTTCATGGTGATGAAAACGCCGCCATTCGGCCCGGTCTTGCCGGCTCTCATCTGGTCATACATGCCGCGGCTGACGATGTCGCGCGTCGCGCGCTCGTTGCGCGGATCGTACTTGTGCATGAAGCGCTCGCCGGCGCCGTCGAGGATATGGCCGCCGGCGCCGCGCAGCCCTTCCTCGATGATCGTACCGGTGATGCGCGTATCCTTGCCGGCGATGAGGCCGGTCGGGTGGAACTGCACCATCTCCATGTCGCGGAGCTTGAGCCCCGCACGCAGCGCCATGGCGAGCCCGTCGCAGGACTTGTCACCGGAGGGCGTGTGGTAGAGATACATGGTCGGTCCGCCGCCGGTCGCCAGCAGCACCGCCTTGGCGGCGATGAAGCGGAACTCACCTGTCCGCACATCCAGGAGCAGCACGCCGGAGAGCTGCTCGCCCTCGCGCGAGGGGATCAGCGCCAGCGCGCGATGCTCCTCCAGGCGCTTGATGCCGCGCGCCCAGACCTGCTCGGCCAAGCGGTTGATGATCTCGATGCCGGTCAGATCGCCCTTATGCACCGTGCGATCGACCGTCTGGCCGGCGAAGGCCTTGAAGTGGAGCTTGCCGTCGGGGTTGCGGTCGAAGAAGCAGCCCCAGCGATTCTCGAGCTCGACAATGCGCTCGACCGCACCCTCGACCAGCCGCCAGGCCAGCTCCTGGTGGTTGAGCCACTTGCCGCCCTCGATCGTGTCCATGAAATGGCGCTGGAGAGAGTCGCCGGGCGCCAGCGCCGCGTTGTAGCCGCCCTGCACCATGCGCGTGCAGCCGCTCTTGCCGAGCAGACCCTTGACCGCGATGGTGATCTCGAGGCTCGGGTCCTTGTCATGCGCATGCAACGCCGCGAGCAGGCCGGCGCCGCCGGAGCCCAGGATCAGCAGTTCGGTCTCGTGCCGCTCGATCCCGCTCATGCGAAGGACCTCACCACGAAGCCGGCGCCAACGGCGAGCGCGGCTGCGGCCGCCCAGCCGATCCAATCCTTCTGCCGGTCGCTCCACGGCAACAGCTCGATCGCCAGCAGACGCAGTCCTCCGAACAGGTGCAGAGCCAGCAGGATGACGAGGATGGTCTCCGCCGCCTTCACCGCCGGCTGCGCCGCCCAGTCGAGGAAACCGTCGAGCATCGCCGTCTCGAGCGCGAGCCCGAGCACGATCAGGTGAGCGGGCAGGAACAGCGCCAGCGCGATGCCGGAAAGGCGGTGGACCAGGAAAGCCCGATAGGAAGGATGGTTGCGCATCAGGCGATCGCCTGCACCGCGCGAAGGCCGAGCAGCAGCAGAACCAATCCGATCCCGAGCGTCGCAAGGTCGAGCGAGCGATCGCGCCACGACGTCCATTCGCGGAGGACGACGCGAAGTCCGATCGCCGCATGCACTGCGGCCGCCACGACGAAGAGGCCGTAGGCCGCCGGCCACATCCAGGTCGATCGCGTGCGGCCGAGGATCTCGCTCGCGGAGAGGCCGCCGGCGACCGCATAGAGAATGACGCCGAGATGCAGCAGCACCAGCGGCGCCAACACCAGCGCCGAGGCGCGCTGCGCGATGTAGAGCCAGAGCTCGAGCCGCTTCATAGCCGGCCCCGGACCGCCGCCATCAGCACCAGCCGCTTGAGGCCGGAGATCGAGCGCGTAGGGTTGATGCCGACTGGGCAGTGCTCGACGCAGTTCTGGTGGCCGTGGCAGGCATGGCAGCCAGCGTCGTCGGCGACCGCCTGGAGATGGCCGATGCGGTCGCTGTCGCGGGCATCGCTGACCAGGGTCCAGGCGCGGTTCAACGCCGCCGGACCCAGATATTCGGGCCGCCAGCTGACGACATCGCAGGCGGCGTAGCAGACCGCGCAACCGATACACTCGATCGCCGCATCGGCCTCCTTGCGCTTCGGATCTTCCGGGCTGATCTCGGCGACGCTCGTCGCGGCGGCATCGGAGGGGATGAAGCGTCCCTTCGCCTCTTGCCCCTTGTCGAAGAACGGCACCATGTCGGTCGCCAGATCCTTGACGATCGGCAGGTTGCGGAGCGGCGCGATGCGGACGCGTCCTCTCTCCACCACCTTCTGCACATGGGTGCGGCAGGTCCAGCGCGGGGTGTCGTTCACGGTCATCGCGCAGCTGCCGCAGACGCCGACCCGGCAAGCGAAACGATAGGCGAGGCTGGGGTCGAGCTTCCGCTGCACAAAGGTGACAAGGTCGAGCACGGTCTGGCTCGGCTGGCTCGGGACTTCATAGGTCTCGTAGCGGCCTTCCTCCGTGCCGCGCCAGATCTCTACTTTCAGCATCCCTGCCATCGCCGGGCGAGTATGCCGCACTCGCCGGGGATCGTCGATTTCTGCATACTCCGCGCCCGATGACTTCCAGACGCACCGTTGCCGACGCGATCGCCAGCACTCTCAAAGCCTATGGCGCCGAGTGGGCCTTCGGCATTCCCGGCAACGACGTGCTCGAGCTGATCCGCGCCTGCGAGGAGGCCGGCATCCGCTTCGTGCTGGCGAAGAGCGAGCCTTCCGCCGCCTTCATGGCCGATGCGGTCTACCAGGTGACCGGCAAGCCCTCGGTGCTGATCCCGGCGCTCGGCCCCGGCCTCGCCAATGCGATCTCCGGCATCGCCGGCGCGACGCAGGAGCGCTCCGCCCTCATCGTGCTCGGCGGCGAGATGGCGACGAAGCAGATGGGCATCTACACCCATCAGGTCTTCGACCATGTGGCGCTGGCGACGCCGGTGACCAAGTGGGCCGCGACGCTGAACCCGAACCGCGCCGCCCAGCAGACAGCGAAGGCCCTAGACACCGCGCTCGCCTACCCCGCCGGCGCGGTGCTGCTGAACTGCCCCGCCGATCACAGCCGCGCCCCCTCGGACGAGCCGATCCCGGCGCCGCCGCGTCGCCTGCCGGCCGCGCTCGATGCCGGCGTGGTCGAGACCGGCCGCGATCTGCTCGGCCGCGCCAAGCGCCCGCTGGCGCTGGTCGGCAGCGGCGCCATCCGCGACGGCGTCGACGGCCCGTTGCGTGCGCTGGTCGAGGCGCGGCAGATCCCAGTGCTCACCACCTACAAGGCCAAGGGCGCGCTCGACGAGCATCACGCGCTCGCGCTTGGCAGCGTCGGGCTTTCGCCGATCATGGACGCCGTCACCATGAAGCTGATCGGCGAGGCCGACCTGCTGGTGCTGATCGGCTTCGACCCGATCGAGCTGCGCGATGCCTGGATCGATGCCTGGCCCGCCGACCGCGCCGTGCTCTCGCTCGACTGGGGACCACTGCCGCACCGGATGTTCCCCGCCGGCACGGAAATCTTCGGCGATCTGCCCGCAGTACTGACCGCGCTCGCGGGCTCCGGCACCGCCTCCTGGCCGCGTGCTCGGCTCGACGCGCACCGCTCCGAAATCGCTGAGATCGTACGGCCCAGGACACCAAGCGCCGGTATCAGCCCGGCGGCCCTCTTCAAGGCAGTCAGCGACCGCGTCCAACCGGGCTGGCTGATGACCGTCGATGTCGGTGCGCATCGCATCCTCGCCAACCATGCCGTGTTCTGCCGCTCGCCCGGCCAGCTGATCCAGTCGAACGGCCTCTGCCACATGGGCTACGCGCTGCCGGCGGCGATCGGCGCGGCGCTGGCGAAACCCGACCGGCCAGTGGTGGCGCTGATCGGCGACGGCTCGCTGCTGATGTCCTTGGGCGAGCTCGCAGTGGCGGCTGAGCACAACCTGCCGATCGTCGTCGTCGTGCTCGACGACCAGGCGCTGGCTCTGATCAAGCTCAAGCAATCGAAGATGCAGATGGCACCGCGCGCCGTCGACTTCGCCGGCGCCCGTTTCGACCGCCTCGCCCGCGGCTTCGGCATCGAGGGCTATCGCGTCGGCTCGCTCGCCGATTTCGAGCACGCCTTCGACGCTGCGCTTGCCTCGCGCGAGCCCGCCATCATCGACGCCTTCGTCGATCCCAGCGAGTACTGGGAACAGATGTAGTCCGCCGTCAGCGCCAGTCGTTGATGCGGTCGAGCGGGTAGATCGGGCGGCGGATGTTCTTGAAGTCGAGCAGCGAGTTGTCGGAGGTGGTCACGCCCTGGCCGTCGAGGCGGAAGGTGTGCTTGGCCATCTTGGCGAAGCCGGCGCGGTAGTGGATGCGCGACTTCAACAGCAGGTAGCGCTTCTCGGTCGGCTGGATGCCGAGCGAGGTGAAGATGCCGAGATCGAAGGGCTCGTGGTGGCGCGAGATCACGACGATCTGCATCTTGCCGGTGTCGAGCACCGCCGCCGGCCCGAGCTGCGCCATGGTGCCGGTGGCCATCGATCCGCGGATGACGAATTCGCCATCGGTCAGCGTCTTGACCTTGCCGGTGACGGAGAGCGGCTTGCCCTTCAGATTGATCGAGGGCATGTCGGTCTTGCCGCCGAGCGTGATCGTGACCGTGGATCCCACGCCGGCCCTGGTCATCTCCTCGACCGCCTTCGGGTCCCAGACCGCGGCGACGGCGACATCCTCGAGCCCTTGGCGCATGACCTCGGCGATCACCGTCATCACATCCTGGGTGGCACCCGAGGCGGCGTTGTCGGAATGGTCGAGTAGCACGATCGGGCCGTCGGTCAGGTCCTTCGCCTGGGCGACAGTCTCGGTCAGCGGCCGGCCCTTGTAGACGAAATCCTCGCGCGCGTTCCAGCCGGCGCGCGCGATCTCCTCGGCTGCCGCCTCCGCCTTGGCCTTATCGCCATCGGCGATGGTCACCACAGAGAAGCCGGCATCCCTGATATCCGCGAGCGGAAAGCCGAAGAGGATGGAAGCGGAGATCAGCCCCGCCCTCTCCTTCTCGCGCGCCAGTGTGTTCAGGCTCTTCATCGGCTCGTCGTCGGTACCCTGGCGCAGGGTCTGGGAGAGCAGCGGCACCTGCTTCCAGGTCATCACCGGCTTGGTCTTGCCGGCCATGGCGTCGAGCACGATGCGGCCGGCGCGCTTGCCGGTATCGCGCATGTCGATATGCGGATAGGTGGAGTAGCCGACCAGGGCGGTGGCGTTGTCGACCATCGCCTGGGTGCAGTTGCAATGCGGGTCGAGCGCGACCGCGATCGGCAGGTCGGGGCGCAGCTTGCGGATGCGGGCGAGCAGAGCGCCCTCGCCGTCCTCCTCCGTCTCGGTGACCATGGCGCCGTGGAGGTCGAGCAGCGCCGCATCGCAGCCCTTGTCGATCGCCTCGCAGATGGCGTCCGTCATGATCCTGTAGGCCTCGGCCGAGACCTTGCCCGAGGGGACCGCGCTCGCGGTGATCGGGATCACCATCTCCGCCCGCATCTCCTCGGCCTGGTCGATGAAGGCGGCGATCGCGGTGTTGGTGCCCTTGAAGTAGTCGCGGGCTTCCTTGCCCTTGAGCATTGCGCGATGGCCGAAGCGCGCGACGTCGGTCGGGATCGGCGAGAAGGTGTTGGTCTCGTGCAGCATCGCGGCGACGACCAGGCGCATGGGCTTCCCCCAAAATGAAAGGCGCCCTCTCTCCGCTCGGGAGAGAGGGCGCCTTCATGTTACCTCAGGCCTTGGCGGTGGCGTCCACTTCCTCGTCGGTCGGGAAACGCCCCGTCTGGTGCTTCGAGTAGGCGAGCCTGCCCTCGACCGTGATGTCGAAGATGCCGCCCTTGCCCTTCACCAGTGAAACCTCAGCACCGAGCCTCGTCAGCCTGTCCCTCGCACGGAGGGCTCTCGGTTCGTAGTTTCAGGATACGCAGTATTCGATCCGGGCCTTCATCGGAACCTCTCGGGTGTCGGTGATGGAAGATATATGGGGCGTCAGTCGAGCTTTTGCAGCATGCGGCCGAGCGGCCGTCCGCCGACCACATGGAAGTGCAGATGCGGGACTTCCTGGTACCCATGCTCGCCGGCATTGCTGAGCACGCGGTAGCCGCCCTTGGCGAGGCCGGCATCGCGGGCGACCTTGCCGATCGCGCGCATCAGCGCCGCCTGCTCGGCGTCGCTCGCCTTCTCGGTGAAGTCGTCGACCGAGACATAGGCGCCCTTCGGGATCACCATGATATGCACCGGCGCCTGCGGGCGGATGTCATGGAAGGCGAGCACGTGCTCGTCCTCATAGACCTTCTTCGACGGCAGCTCGCCCCGGAGGATGCGGGCGAAGACATTGCCCGGATCGTAGCTCACGAGTCGTCTTTCTCGTCGCGCGCCCGTCGCTCGGCGATGCCGCTCATGCCGTCGCGGCGCGATAGCTCGGTCCAGACATCGTTCGGGTGGATTCCAGCATCGGCCCACAGCACCAGCAGGTGGTACATGAGATCGGCGGATTCGGCGGTGAGCTTCTGGCGGTTACCGCGGATTGCCTCGATCACCGCCTCGACCGCCTCCTCGCCCACTTTCTGGGCGATGCGCTTGGTTCCGCGCTGGAACAGCTTGGCGGTGTGGGAGGTCTCGGGATCGGCGCCGCGCCGAGATTCTATCACCTTGAAGAGGCGATCGAGGAGGGCGCCGTCCAACGCGCGCGAGGCATCGGACATATCGACCCGATACCATGATTCTGCCGGACGGCGTAACAGTTTCGTTACGGGGCACTCAGCTCAGCCGGACGGGAACGCCGGCGGCGGCCATGCGCCGTTTGGCCTCGCCGATGGCGATCTCGCCGAAATGGAAGATCGAGGCGGCGAGGACCGCCGAGGCGTGGCCCTGGACGACGCCGTTAACCAGATGATCGACATTGCCGACGCCACCCGAGGCGATGACCGGGATCGGCACCGCGTCGGCCACCGTGCGCGTCAGGTCGATGTCGAAGCCGGCGCGGGTACCGTCGCGGTCCATCGAGGTCAGCAGGATCTCGCCAGCGCCGAGCTCGGCCATCCTGACCGCCCAGTCGACGGCATCGAGGCCAGTGTCGTTACGGCCGCCATGAGTGAAGACCGACCAGCGATTGCCCGAGCGCTTGGCATCCACGGCGACCACGATGCACTGGCTGCCGAACTTTTCGGCTGCCTCGCGAACGAATTCGGGGCGCTTCACCGCCGCCGTGTTGATCGAGACCTTGTCCGCGCCGGCCAGCAGGAGCGCCCGCACGTCCTTCACCTTGCGCACGCCGCCGCCGACGGTCAGAGGCATGAAGCACTGCTCGGCGGTGCGCTGCACCACGTCCAGCAGGATGGCGCGGTTGTCGGAGCTGGCGGTGATGTCGAGGAAGCAGAGCTCATCGGCGCCGGCGGCGTCATAGGCGCGCGCATGCTCGACCGGATCGCCGGCGTCCTTGAGGTCGACGAACTGCACGCCTTTGACCACGCGCCCGCCCTTGACGTCGAGGCAGGGGATGAGGCGGACCTTGAGGCTCATGCCGCGGCCTTCAGCGCCGATACCGGGTCGATACGCCCGTCATAGAGGGCGCGGCCGATGATGACGCCGGCGATGCCGTCGTCCTCGCGCGCCTTCAGGCGATGGATGTCGTCGACCGAAGCAAGTCCGCCTGAGGCGATCACCGGAATGTCGAGCCCGCGCGCCAGGTCGGCGGTGGCCTCGACATTGACCCCGGCGAGCACGCCGTCGCGGCCGACATCGGTGAAGATCATCGCGGCGACGCCGGCATCGCGGAAGCGGAGCGCCAGCTCGCGGGCCGGCAGCGAGGAGACCTCGGCCCAGCCTTCGACCGCGACGAAGCCGTCGCGGGCATCGATCCCGACCGCGACCTGCCCGGGGAACAGGGCGGCGGCCTCGCGCACCAGAGCCGGGTTCTTGACCGCCGCGGTGCCGAGCACGACCCGGCTCAGGCCCTGGTCGAGCCACGCCTCGACCGTCTTCAGGTCGCGGATGCCGCCACCGAGCTGGATCGGAAGGTCGACCGCGTCATGGATGGCGGCGACCGCTTCCGCGTTCTGCGGGCGACCGGCGAAGGCGCCGTCGAGGTCGACGACATGGATCCAGGCAAAGCCGGCGCGGGCGAAGGCGCGCGCCTGCGCGGCAGGATCGGGGTTGTAGACCGTGGCCTGCTCCATGTCGCCGAGCTTGAGGCGCACGCATTGCCCGCCCTTGAGGTCGATAGCCGGATAGAGGATCACGCCTCGTCTCCGTTCAGGACCTTGTAGAAATAGAGGCCGGCAACGAACTCGCCGTTGACGCGCGCGTAGCGCGGGTTGGTACCCCAATGAACGTAGCCGCGATGCCGGTAGATCTCGATCGCGCGCGACTGCGTCTCGCGGACATCGAGGTTGAGCGTCTTATAGCCTGCCTCGCGCGCCGCGATCTCGACCGTCTCGGTGATCAGGTTGGCGAGGCCGTGGCCGCGCGCCCAGGGCGCGACGAAGCTGGTGGTGAGCCAGCAGGAATGCGCCTGCGCCTCGTTGTTGCGCGGCGGCTTCTGCAGCAGGGCCGAGCCGGCGACCGTGTCGTCGACGCGGCCGACGAACAGCATGCGCTCGGGAATCAGCAGCACGCCGCGCCAGAACGCCTCCATGACGTGGCGCGGCGGCGGCTTCAGCCAGCCGAAACCGCCGCCGACCTTCACCGCCTCCTCCGCCGCGTCGGCAAGCTCCTCGAGCTCGCGGTCGGAGAGCTTGGTCACGCGCGCGGCTGAGATCTTCGTGTCGCTCATGGCCGCCACTTGAGGAAATTGGCGAGCAGGGCCAGGCCGAGCGCCTGGCTCTTCTCGGGATGGAATTGCGTCGCGACCCGGTTGGCCCGCGCCACCGCCGCGGTGACGGTGGTTCCGTAGTCGGTCGTCGCCAGCAGGTCCGCCGGGTCGTCGCATTCCATATGAAAGCTATGACAGAAGTATGCGTGCGCGCCCGGCGCGATGTCCTTGAACACCGGGTGCGAGCGGTGCAGAGCGAGCTCGTTCCAGCCCATATGCGGCATCTTGATCGACGGATCCCTGACCTCGATGCGCGTGACCTTGCCGGCGATCCAGCCGAAGCCCGGCGTCGATCCCAGCTCGAGCCCGACATCGGCCATGAGCTGCATGCCGACGCAAATGCCGAAGATCGGCCGCGCCTTCTGCTCGACTGCCTCGACGATCGATTCGGTCAGTCCGGGGATCGCAGCCAGTCCCGCCTTGCAGTCGGCGAAGGCGCCCTGCCCCGGCAGCACGATGCGGTCGGCGCGCCGGACCACATCCGGATCGGAGGTGATCGTCACCGGCTCGACGCCGGCTGCGGCCCGCTCGACCGCCTTCGCGGCCGAATGCAGGTTGCCGGACCCGTAGTCGATGACGGCGACCGTCATCGGGACCTCCGGGAGGAGGCCCTCATGCCAACATCGAAGAGCATGAGAGCCTCTAGAGACTGCCCTTGGTCGAGGGGATTCGGCCGGTCTGGCGCGGATCGATCTCGATCGCCTGGCGCAGCGCCCGTGCCAGGCCCTTGTAGCAGCTCTCGACGATATGGTGGTTGTTCTCGCCGTAGAGGTTCTCGACATGGAGCGTCAGGCCCGCCGCCTGGGCGAAGGCCTGGAACCACTCCTTGAACAGCTCGGTATCCATCTCGCCGAGCTTCGGCTTGCTGAAATTGACCTTCCAGATCAGATAGGGGCGGTTGGAGGCATCCAGCGAGACCCGGGTCAGCGTCTCGTCCATCGGGATCATGGCCGAGCCGTAGCGGACGATGCCGCCGCGATCGCCGAGCGCCTGGGAAACGGCCTGGCCGATAGCGATGCCGGTGTCCTCGGTCGTGTGGTGGAAGTCGATGTGGAGGTCGCCCTTGGCCTCGACCTCGAGGTCGATCAGGCTGTGGCGGGAGAGTTGCTCCAGCATGTGATCGAGGAAACCGATTCCGGTCGTGACCTTATAGATGCCGCTGCCGTCGAGCCCGACGGTCGCGCGGATCTGTGTCTCCTTGGTCTTGCGTTCGACGGTCGCCTGGCGCATCTCAACCCTCCGGCGGCCGGGTTGTATCACCGGGTTCCGGCGCGGCCAACCCCGCCCTTGATCCGGCCCCGTCTTACGCCAATCTATGGGCCTTCCCAAAAACCCCGAGCGCGTTGATGACCGATTCAGCCCAGACGCCGACCTGGCACGGCACCACCATCCTTTCCGTCCGCAAGGGCGGCAAGGTTGTCATCGCCGGCGACGGTCAGGTGTCGATGGGCGCCATGGTGGTCAAGGCGAATGCGCGGAAGGTGCGCCGCCTCGCCGACGGCAAGGTGATCGCAGGCTTCGCCGGCGCCACCGCCGACGCCTTCACCCTGTTCGAGCGCCTGGAAGCCAAGCTGGAGCGCCACCCCGACCAGCTGCTGCGCGCCGCAGTCGAGCTCGCCAAGGATTGGCGCACCGACCGCTACCTCAGGCGCCTCGAAGCGATGATGGCGGTCGCCGACAAGGAGGTCTCGCTGATCCTCTCCGGGAATGGCGACGTGCTGGAGCCCGAGCATGGGCTGATCGGCATCGGCTCGGGCGGCGCCTATGCGCTCGCGGCTGCCCGCGCGTTGATCGACATCGAAAGCCTCGAGGCCGAGGCGATTGCACGCAAGGCGCTCGATATCGCCGCCGAGATCTGCGTCTACACCAACCGCAACGTTACCGTGGAAACCCTGTGAACGCCGCCTTCAGTCCTCGCGAGATCGTTTCCGAGCTCGACCGCTTCATCGTCGGCCAGCACGACGCCAAGCGCGCCGTCGCCATCGCGTTGCGCAACCGCTGGCGGCGCCAGCAGCTCGCGCCCGACCTGCGCGAGGAGGTGCTGCCGAAGAACATCCTGATGATCGGGCCGACCGGTGTCGGCAAGACCGAGATCGCGCGGCGGCTGGCCAAACTGGCGCAGGCGCCTTTCCTCAAGGTCGAGGCGACCAAGTTCACCGAAGTGGGCTATGTCGGCCGTGACGTCGACCAGATCGCCCGCGACCTCGTCGAGATCGCCATCGGCATGACCAAGGAGCGCATGCGCAAGGAGGTCGCCGCCAAGGCCGAGCTCGCCGCCGAGGAGCGCGTGATCGACGCGCTGGTCGGATCCAATGCGTCGGATACCACCCGTCAGCAGTTCCGCAAGCTGCTGCGCGAGGGCAAGCTCGACCAGAAGGAGGTCGAGATCGAGGTCGCGGACAGCGGCATCGGCGGCGGCATGCCGATGTTCGACATGCCGGGCGGCGGCCAGGTCGGCATGCTCAACCTGAACGACATGCTGTCCAAGGCCTTCGGTCAACGCAGCAAGCGCCGGCGCATGTCGGTCTCGGAGAGCTACACCGTGCTGATGGCCGAGGAATCGGATAAGCTTCTCGACCAGGAGAAGGTGACGCGCTCGGCGATCCAGTCGGTGGAGCAGGACGGCATCGTCTTCCTCGACGAGATCGACAAGATCTGCGCGCGCTCCGAGCGGCACGGCGCGGATGTCAGTCGCGAAGGCGTGCAGCGCGACCTGCTGCCGCTGATCGAGGGGACGACCGTCTCGACCAAATACGGGCCGGTGAAGACCGACCACATCCTGTTCATCGCCTCGGGCGCGTTTCACCTGGCGAAGCCGTCGGATCTCCTGCCCGAGCTGCAGGGCCGCCTGCCGATCCGGGTCGAACTCAAGGCGCTGACCCGTGACGACTTCCGCCGCATCCTGACCGAGCCCGAGGCGAGCCTGATCAAGCAGTACAAGGCGCTGCTCGCGACCGAGAACGTGACTCTCGACTTCGAGCAGGACGCCATCGACGCGCTCGCCGATCTCGCCGTCGAGGTCAACACAGCGGTCGAGAACATCGGCGCCAGGCGCCTGCACACGGTCATGGAGAAGCTGCTAGAGGAGATCAGCTTCACTGCGCCCGACAAGGCCGGATCGACGCTGACGGTCGATGCCGCCTATGTGCAGGACAAGGTCGGGACGCTCGCCAAGAAAGGCGATCTCAGCAAGTTCATCCTCTAGCGTCGGACGAAGCGCGCGTGCTCGCGGTCCAGCGACAGGTACTCAAGAATGCGTTCGTTCTTGGTGCTAGCAACGCAGTGATGCCTGCGGTCACGCGACGGATCGATCGCTGCTAACGCCGCCTTCGTTTCCGCCGATCGCCAGAAGTCGCGGAAACGGCGGTCGCGAATCGAGCCGAGCGCACCGCCCTCGGTATAGGCGCGATCCTGGCACGTATATACGACCTGATCGGCGCCGATGATCGTCAACAGATAAGCCATCGGACAGCGCTGCTCGGGCCGGTCGAAGCGATCGCCGAGCGCATGGTAGTGTTCGTTGACACGGAAGTGCCCGTCTTCGAGGCCGCGGATGAGCTCGACTTGCGCGCGCACTACCGGTTCGAACCCATTGTGATAGGCATTGTTGTCCGCGCCCGAGTCGCGGATGATGCAGGGCGCGATCTTCACGTGGGAGACGCCAGCGTGCTTGAGGATCGTACATAACTCCAGGAGATGCGAGGCGTTGGCCTGATCGACGATGATGCTGGCGCCCAGCGAGCAGCGAGAATTTCTATCGGAAAATACCGCGAGGTTTCCGATGACTTTGTCAAACTCGCCGACATCGACCGAACGGCTCTTCGCGTAGCTCGGGCCATCCCAGCCGTCGATCGAGACCCGTAGCCAGGTCGCGTGCCGAGCGAAGGCGTCGGCGACCTTTCCCTTCAGCATCGATCCACTGCTCAAGGCGCCGATGCGGATTCCGCCTTCGCCGAGTCGTTCGACCGTCTCGACGACGAACGGATAGATCAGCGGCTCGCCTCCACCGGAGAAAGTGACGGCCTCGACGCCCAGCTCGGTGAGGTCTTCGACGACCTCGCGCATCTTCTCGCGCGGGATCCGATCGCGCTCGTTCATCCCACCGCCCAGGCTCACCGAGTCGGAGCGATACGCGCAGAACCAACATGAGTGATTGCAGACGTTGGTCGGCTTGATGCGCACATGCACTGGTGGCGGAACCTCGCCCACGCCGATCGCACGCAGGTGCCCAGGATAGCGGATTGGCTTGAGGGCTGAGTAGACGATCGCCGGCATGTTCGGACGCTACCGGCCAGGGAGGAGCATCTCCTTGATCTGGGTCAAATCCTGTGCGGACTTGCCTGCGTGCGGCGCGGCCGCTATCCCTGCCTTCGCCATGAGCACCGACTACATCGACAGCTACTACAGCCGGACGCGCGCCGACGACGCGAGGCGGCCGGCGCTCGATGCGACGATCGAGACCGAGACCTGCGTCATCGGTGGCGGTCTCGCCGGCCTCGCCACGGCGCTCGCTCTCGCGGAGAAGGGGCGCAGCGTCGTGCTGATCGAGGCGCGTCGCGTCGGCTGGGGTGCCTCGGGCCGCAATGGCGGCTTCGTCTCGCCTGGTTACTCGCTCGGCCTCGACAAGATCGAGCGGAAGCTCGGCGCCGAGGGGGCGAAAACGCTTTATCACTTTAGCCTCGATGCGCATGCGCTGGTCCGCAAGCGCGCCGATGACGCCGGCGTGCGTCGCGAGGCCGGGTTGCTCAAATGCCATCTGGCCGAGCACGGCGAAGGCCTAGCACCCTATGTCTCGCGCATGAACGAGCGCTACGGGCTTCGCCTCGAACACTGGCCGCGCGCGCGGATAGCGGAGGCGCTGGCGACCGACCGCTATGCCGACGGGGCCTACAATCCGGATGCCTTCCGCGTCCATCCGCTCGACCTGTCGCGCGGCCTCGCGCGTATCGCCGAGGCAAAGCGGGTCAGGATCTTCGAAGGTACGCCCGCGACCGGGATCGAACGCGCGGTCGGCGGCCGCGTCGTCGTCACGCCCCATGGGCGCGTGCGCTGCCGGCATGTCGTCCTCGCCTGCGGCGGCTACGTCGGCGGTCTCGATCTGCGCGTCTCGGCCGCGACCATTCCGGTCGCCACATACATCGCCGTCACCGAGCCCCTGGGCGACCGGCTCAAGGCGACCATCCGCGTTTCGAGCGGCGTCTCCGATGTCAGGCTCGCGAATGACTATTACCGCCCGCTGCTCGACACCCGCATCCTGTGGGGCGGACGCATCTCGGTCTTCCACCCGGATCCCGAGCGCCTCAAGGAAATCATCCGCGCCGACATGCTGAAGGTCTATCCGCAGCTCGCCGATGTCCGCATGGACGTCGCCTGGGGCGGCTGGATGGGTTATGCACGCCACAAGATGCCCTGCATCGCCGAGCTTGACGATGGGCTCTGGCACAACACCTGTTTCGGCGGCCACGGCTTGGTCGCGACGACCGTCGGCGGCGAGCTTGTCGCTTCCGCGATCATGCATGGCGACGACCGTTGGCGCATGCTCGAGCCCTTCGGCCTCGCCTTCGCCGGCGGGCCGATCGGCAAGATCCCGGCGCAGATGGTCTACTGGTCGCTCGCGACCGGCGACTGGCTCCGGCGCAAGCGCTACGAGGCGCGCGCCGCCTGACCGAGGCCGTGCTTGGCGAGAAGCCGGCGGAACCGGTGATAGCCCAGGCCCAGCGCACGCGCTGCCGCGGCTCCGTTGCCGCCTGAAGCCGCAAGCGCATCGACAACGAGCTTCCGTTCGTAGCCGGCGACCTTGTCCTTTAGCTTGGCGGTTGTCCGTTCGGGTGGCGGCACCGGCTTCCCCGCGATACCGCCGAGCCGATGCGGGCTGGCAAAGGGATCGAGCGCGATCTCAGCGACTGGATCCTCCGCTCCGCCGCGCGCCACGGCGCGCTCGACCGCGTTCTTCAGCTCCCGCACATTGCCAGGCCAGTCGTGGCCGACCAGCTCGGCTTCGGCATCGGGCGTGAACCCGGCAAAGAGCGGACGCCCAAGCTCGCGTGCCATGGCGACGGCGAAGTGGTGGGCCAGGACCAGGATGTCGTCCCTCCGCGCGCGGAGCGGCGGCAGCGTCACCACCTCGAAGGCGAGGCGGTCGAGCAGGTCGGCACGGAAGCGGCCCGCCTCGACCTCGGCCGGCAGATCGACATTGGTCGCGCCGACCACGCGCACATCGACCCTGAGCGTGCGGCTGCCGCCGACGCGCTCCATCTCGCCATACTCGACGACGCGCAGGATCTTCTCCTGCACGCGGCTCGACGCGGTCGCGATCTCGTCGAGCAATAGCGTACCGCCATCGGCGCGCTCGAAGCGGCCGATGCGGCGATCGCGCGCGCCGGTAAAGGCACCCGCCTCATGACCGAACAGCTCGGAATCGAGAAGATCCTCGGAAAGTGCCGCGCAATTGACGGTGACGAAGGGCTTGTCCCAGCGCCGCGAGAGGTAGTGAAGACGGGCGGCGATCAGCTCTTTGCCTGTCCCCCGCTCGCCGACCACCAGACAGGGCCGGTCGAGCCGGGCAAGACGGGATACCCGGTCCAGGACGTCCATGAAGACCGGGCTCTCGCCGAGCGGCGTCGAGGCATCGCGAATTTCGCCACTTTGGCCTGTCATTATCGCAACTATATAGCGATTCTGCTCACATCGAAAGGATCGAAATGGCGGGTTTCTGCGGTTTTTAAGCTGGCACGCCCATTGCCATTAGACGGGTGCGGCCAACTCGGCCGGACAGATCTCGGAGCTTGAGGGACCATGAGCATTTTTTCGCGCCTGAGCGACATCGTGAACGCCAACCTGACCGTGCTTCTCGACAAGGCCGAAGACCCCGAGAAGATGGCAAGGCTGATGATCCAGGAGATGGAGGACACGCTGGTCGAGGTGCGCTCGGCGGCAGTCAAGGCCATCGCCGATCGCAAGACGCTGGAGCGTCGCCTCACCGAGGCCCGGTTCGGGCTCGAGGATTGGGAGCGCAAGGCCGAGCTCGCCGTCGTCAAGGGCAAGGAAGACCTCGCCCGCGCGGCGTTGCACGAGAAGCGGCGCTCCGGCGATGTCGTCCGCGGCATCGAGGCCGAGCTGGTACAGGTCGATGAGGTGCTCGGCCGCTACGAGGACGACATCCGCCGGCTGCAGTCGAAGCTGGACGAAGCCAAGGCCAAGCGGAAGACGCTGGAGATGCGCGCCGAGGCCGCCGGACACTCGATCAAGGCCCGCAAGGTCCTGCATGATGCCCGCGTCGACGAGGCGCTCGCCCGCTACGACCGCATGCATCGCCGCATCGACGAGCTCGAAGGCGAGGCTGACGTGCTCGACAAGGGCCGCACGCCGAGCCTGAAGCAGCAGTTCGCCGAGCTCGAGAGCGAGGGGAACGTCGAGGCGGAGCTGGAAGCGCTTCGCCGCAAGGTGAAATCCGGCTCCTGATGAGATAGGACATGTCCCCGTGTTCAGCTCAATGCTCTTCATCGTGCCGGCGGTCGTCCTCGTCGGCTTCGTCCTGCCGCTCTGGCTGGTGCTGCACTATGTGACGGTGTGGCGCCAGCACAAGCGCGGCGGCGTCACCGACGCCGCCGCCTTGAACGAGATCGAAACAGTCGCCCGCCGTCTTGAGGACCGCATCGCCACGCTGGAGCGCGTGCTCGATGCCGAGGACCCGGCGTGGAGGGAAAAGGCATGAGCAGTTGGAAACGCGAACGCCGCCGCCAGGAGCGCGAAGCCTGGCGCGAGAAGTACGGCGCGGAAGGCGAGGCGGATCGGCAGCCCCAGTACCATCGCCGGCACTGGCGCCAGCGCGAACGTGGCCCCTTTCGACGCTATCCCGAGCGCGGGATCGCCTTCGGCGTGGTCGCCGGCGTGGCGCGGTGGATCGGCTGGAGCCCCTGGGCGGTGCGCGGCCCGGCGATCGCTCTGCTGGTGATCAACCCGCCGCTGTTCTTCGCGATCTACGGCGCGTGCTGGCTGATCATGGAGCGCGAGACGGTATTCGGGTGGGTGCAGGAACGTGTTCCGAGCCTCCCCGACGCGGTACCGCAGGTGAAAGTCGAGGATGTGCGGTCCCGGCTTCGCCAGCTCGAGGAGCGCGCCGCGCGACTGGAAGCCCGCGTCACCTCCGATGCCTTCGCGCTGCGCCGGCGCTTCCGCGGTCTCGACGGCAACTGACGTTCTGGCATGGGCGGGGCGCGGCCTATAGTGTGCCCCGCCCATGCCACGCCTCTCGATCCTGATGCCGACGCTGCGCCCGGACTATGCGGACAACGCCATCCGCCAGGTCCTGATGTGCAGCGGCCGCCACGACTATGAGCTGATCGTCGTCTCGCCCTTCCCGGTCGCCGGCGACCGGATTCGTCACGTGCATGAGGAGACGCCGGAGGGGGACTCCGCTGCCTATGCGCGAGCGCTCGCGGTCGCGAGCGGCGAGATCGTGCTGCCGATGATCGACGATTTCGCGCCGGCCTTCGGCTGGCTCGACGGGCTCGCCGAGACGATCGCGCGCGGCGAGAGAGAGGCGCTTCCCTTCTGCGGCGGCCTCCATTGGGTCAATCACCCGTGGTTCAGCACGGCCTATGATCGCTATTTCGCCTTCTTCCCGGCGATGAGCCGCCGGAGCATCGAGCGCACGGGCGGCTACATCGACACGGCCTTCCGCGCCAACTTCGGCGATGTCGATCTGTCGCTGCGGGTCTGGGAAGCCGGTGGCCGGGTGGCCATGCTGCCCAAATCGGGAATCTACAAGGCGCGGCCGGAAGACGAGGCGCGGCTCTCGCCCTACAAGCGGCACGGCGCCGAGGCCGATTTCGCGACATTGACGGGGCGCTGGCACCAGCATCTCGGGCCGCAGCGGCATCCTTCGTTCGAAGGCATCATTGCGACGCATGACATCGTCGCTCTCGACGATCCCCGCTGGTTCGGCGGTCATGCGGGCCATCTCTCTTGACGCAGCCCGCCGCAATGACGATCGAGGCCGCATTCGGTCTCGGCCTCGATCATCTCGAGGCGGGCCGGCTCGACGCCGCGCTTCAGGTCTTCGCTGCGATCCTCTCCGCGGCGCCAGGGCATCCGCAGGCAGGCTACCTCCTCGGCATCACGCTCCTGCAGGTTGGCAGGGCCGCAGACGCCCTTCCGCATCTGAACGCAGCGGCGCGCTCGGATCCGGGCAACTGGCGGATCGGCCTCGCGCTCGCCGGCGCGCTGGACGGGCTCGGCCGCTTCTCGGACGCGGCCAGGACGCTGCGCGGCATCGTTGCGATGACGCCGGACACGGCCCAGGCCATGGCAGCGCTTTCGACGTTGCTCGAGCGTCTTGGCGCTGTCCCGCGTCACGCGGCAGCGCTCGTTCGCCGCGCGCTCGCGCTCCGGCTCGATCCGGCAGACGCGGATGCCTTCTTCAACCTGGCGCGCGCGCTGCTCGCCGGCGGCCACGCCGAGCCGGCGATGCAGCTCCTTCGGCGCGGTCTCGCCGTCCAGCCGTCGATGCCGGAACTCACCAACGCGCTCGCAGCCGCCGAGCTCGACACGCTCAGGCTCTCCTCCGAGCGCACGGCGCGGCGCGCGCTCGCGCTCGCGCCCGATCGCCCCGATTATCGCTTCAATCTCGCCGGGTGCCTTGCGCTCAAGGGCCTGACGGATGGAGCAGCGCGGGCCTTCCGCCAAGTCCTGGGGCTCTCGCCCGCGCATAGCGCCGCGCTCAACAATCTCGGCCTCGTTCTCAAGGATCAGAGCCTCGTCGAGTGCAGTGTCGTCAGCCATCGTCGTGCACTCGCGCTCGAGCCGCTCAATACGGATCTCCACCGCAACCTGCTGGCTGCATTGCTCTACCTGCCGAACGTCGATGAGGATGCGCGGTTTGCCGATCACCTTTCCTTCGGGCGCGCGGTCCAGGCGAAGAGCCGAGCGATAGTCGCGCCGGCGCCGGAGGGCGGGCGTCCGATCACTATCGGCTATCTCTCTTCAGATCTGCGCGACCACCCGGTAGGCCGGGCGCTCGAGCCGGTGCTCGCCGCGCATGACCGGACGCGCTTCCGCATCGCGCTCTACCTGCACGGCCATCGCCTCGACACGGCTACGCAGCGATTCCTGGGCCATGCCGACCTCGCGCGCGACGTCGGCGCTCTCGACGATGCCGAGGTCGCGGCGCTGATGCGCGCGGACGGCGTCGACGTGCTGGTCGTCACCGCGGCGCGCTACGATCGCAACCGGCCGGGCGTCGCCGCGCACCGAGCCGCGCCGGTCCAGATCAGCCTGCACGACACCGCCACCTCGGGCATCGCCGAGATGGACTACCTCGTGGCCGATCGCATGCTGGTGCCACGCGGAAGCCGCGAGCGCTTCGTCGAGCGCGTCATCCGGCTTCCCTCCTTCGTCGTCCATGGACCGCTCCCGGAGCTGCCGGCGGCGCGCGCTCCGGGAAGACCACCCACCTTCGGCAGCCTGAATGCGCCGGCGAAGATGTCGGAGCCGACGCTGGCACTCTGGGCCCGACTGCTGCAGCGCGTTCCGGGCGCGCGGCTTCTGCTCAAGAGCAAAGATCTCTTCGCCTCGCGCACGCTCTCCGAACGCGTTCTCGACATCTTCGTCGCCCATGGCATCGACAAGGACCGAATCGAATTTCGCGCCGCGGTCGAGACGCTCGAAGGCCACCTTGCGAACTACGCCGACATCGACGTCGCGCTCGACCCGATGCCGTTCAACGGCTCGACCACGACCTTCGAGGCGTTGTGGATGGGCGTGCCGGTCGTGACACTGCCGGTCGAGCGGATGGCCGGCCGCTGGACCTCCTCGATGCTGCAGGCGGCCGGGCTCGACGAACTCGTCGCCGCCGATGCCGGTCGCTACATCGACATCGCCGCGAGGCTGGTCGAGAACCCGTCCGCGCTCGACCGGTACCGAGGCGAGCTCCGCACGCGTCTCAAATCCTCGCCGCTGATGAATGGACGGGCTCGTGCGCGTCAGCTCGAGCGCATCTACGACGCGCTCGTCCGGCGGCTACGCCGCTAGGCGGCGATCTCGACCAGCGAACCCAGCGGCGACGCCGTCTCCCCTGTCGAGCGGATCGGTGGCGCCAAGGATGTCGGTCCACCGGTTATCTCGGGCCGCTCGATCGGAGTGATGCGGATGTCGTCGTCGCGGCGGCTCCGCCGGTCGTCGTCGTTGGTGGCCTCTCGGACGATCGGGCCGCGGTCGCTGCGAGGCTCTGGCCGCTCGACGATCGCCGCCGGGTTCGGCACCGCCGGCGGCGGCGAAGCCAACTCCTGCAGCGGCGCCAGCAGATTCGAAGCGTTCGAATAGGCTGTAACCTGGCGCCTGATCTCCGCGCGGGCTTCCGTCGGCGTCGGCGGAATCTCGACGGTCTCGGAATTGCTGACGGTGACGGTGCTGCCGGGAGTCGTCGTGGTGACGGTGTCGAAACCGCCGTCAATCACTTCGGTTTCTTCGCGCGTGGTCGTCTGCGTCGTCGTCGGGCGGACTCGATCGACGGCCGCCTGCAGCGCCTCGATCGCCTCGGGACCGGCGCGAACCAGCAGGTTCTCCAGCTGACGCGAGACATCGTCTCCGGTCGCCGCGAGCACGCGCCCGAAGGTACTGACGATCCGCTGGCTGTTCTGCTCGACCAGCTGGTCGAAGGCGCTGACGCCCCGCTCGCCGCCACGGTCGAACAGGCGATCGACGGTACGCGCCACCAGTTCGCCGAGACCACCGAGCGTGCGCTCGATGCGACCCTCGGTGCGGCGACCGCCGCGATCGACGATGCTCTCCAGCGAGTCCAGCAGGCGGTCACCCGCGCGCTCGAGGAATCCGGAAAGTTGGTCGATGCGACGGTCGGAGTACCGGCCGTTGCCGCGATCTTCCGACGCGCCAGCGCGCGCAGCAGCACGATCGAGCACGCCACGCAGCTCCTGGACCCCGCTGCTTTCCGTGCCCGGGACGGTCGTCGTCTCGGTCACGGTGCGCGTGATGGTGCGATCCGGCCGCTCGACCAGGCTCGTCGTCGTGGTCGCGGGCGTGGTCACCGTGACCTCGCGCCGAAGCGAGGACAGCGTCCGCTGGAGCTCGCGCGCCGGCGCTTCGGCCGCCAGCGTGAAGATCGACTCGTCGCGAACGGCGAATTGCTGCGACGACTGCTGCAGCGCCTGAAGCGTGCTTGACGACAAAGGCGAAGGCGGCACCTGGATCAGGGGCGAGGCGCGGGCGCCCGAGGATTGCGCCTGAAGCGCCGCCCCGGCGAGAAGCTGCGCAATCGGCGATGCCCGTGCCTCTTCCGAGAGCGCGCGCGACGGCACGACCACCGACGATGTCGGTGACCGGGAATTCGCGCTCGATATGAGCGCGGCGCTCAAACCGGCGATACCTACCCCATTCCATTTAGCGTACGCCTAAAACCGAGCTTATCTCAATCCTTTCCGGCGACGACGCGGTCAAAAACCTCGAAGAAGCGGTCGATCTCCCCAAGGTTGTTGTATACGTGCGGACTCATCCGCAGAGAGGTCCCGCGCACCGAGGCGAAGCATTTTTCCCGGTTCAGACGGTCGGTCAGGCCCGCAGGGACCCCGCCGCCCGAGAACTGCAAACCGATGAAGTGCTTAACCCGCTTATCAGCCGGCGGGACGGCGAGCTGGCGGGCGGCCGCATGCTCGGCGATGCGTTTGGTCAGGGGCTCGATCGTCGCCTCGATCTCCTCCTGCCCCCAGGCCAGGAGCTGCTCCATGCCGACATTGGCGATCGGCAAGTGGATGAAATGGCTCCGCTCGCCCATGTCGTAGCGGCGGGCGCCGGGGGCGTATGCGTCGCCCATGCCTCGGTTCGCCGAGTTCTGGCTGCCGTCGCGTCCGTAGTTGTGCTGCTCGAGCGGGCGCCCGTCCTGGCGGTGCGGGGCGACGTAGAGGAAGCCGAGGCCATAGGGACCGAGCAGCCACTTGTAGGCCGAGCACATCAGATAGTCGGGCTTCAGCTTCTTGACGTCGACCGGCTTGGCGCCGAGCGACTGGGTGACGTCGCTGATGAACACGGCGCCGATCTGATGCGCGCGGTCGGCCACCTTCTGCAGGTCGATCAGCCCGCCATCGATCCAGTAGCAATTGGGAACGCCGACCCAGGCGGTCTTCTCGTCGATCGCGGCGAGGATGTCGCGGGTCCAGTCGCCGTCCTTCGGTTTCGACACCAGCTTGAGCGTGGCACCAGCTTCCGCCGCGCGCCGCTTGTATTCGAGCAGGGTCGAGTAGTGCTCGCCTTCGAGCGCTACGATCGACTGGCCGGCCTTGAGCCCGAGGTTCTGCGAGGCGGTGGCAACGCCGTATGACGTCGCGGCAACGATCGCGATGTCCTCGGGGCTGGCATTGATCAGCTTCGCGAAGAGAACGCGGGCACGCTCGACGTCGTCGTAGAAGTGTTTCCACTCGATGGTCCAGGGATGGACCTTGCGGTCGACCGCCCAATGGCCCATCTCGCGCTGCGCTTTCAGGTTCGGCGAGAGATAGGCGCAGTTGATGTAGACGACATCCTCGGGGATATCGAAAAGCGCGCGTTGTTCGGGAAGCATCGGTTCGGCTCGCTCAAGGAGGGTGCCTGCGAGCATGACAGCCGGGCGCGCGAGCCCGCAAGCAACCATTCCTGGAACGAAACGCCTAGAATTTCTCGACCGACGGCCGAAGATCGACTTCGTGCGCCCAGGTGCTCCTGGGCTGCTGGTGGATCTGCAGATAGGCAGCCGCGAGGGCGTCGGGATCGAGCTTGCCGGCCTCGTTGGCGCCGGGCCGGCCGATGGCGCCGTCGATGATCACATGCGCCACGTGAAGGCCCTTCGGACCCAGCTCGCGCGCGAGGCTCTGCGCCAGGCCGCGGAGCGCGAACTTGCCCATGGCGAAGGTCGCCGACTCGGCATAGCCCTTCACGCTGGCGCTGGCACCGGTGAAAAGAAGGCTGCCACGCCCGGCGGGCAGCATCAGCCGGATCGCCGCCTGCGCCACCAGGAAGCCGCCATAGGCGGTGATGTCGATCGCCTGGCGCACGGCGGCGCGGTCGAGCTCGGCCGCCGGCCCGCGCACGCGCCGGCTCGCGTTGTAGACGACGAAGGACGGGACGCCGAGATCGCGGCGAATCTTCTCGAACAGCGCATCGACCGAAGTACCGTCGGTCGCGTCGCACGTGATCGCCGTGGCTCCAGCCGAGCTCGCGACCTCCGCGATCCTGCTCGCGTCGCGCGACGCGACCACCGCCTTCATGCCGACGGCAACGGCCCCGCGCGCCAGCGCCGCGCCGAGACCCGGGCCCGCACCGACGATGACAGCAACTTGAGTTTCAGCCATGGCGAACTCCTCTCAGAATCGCAACCCTACGCCGCCGACTGCACTGTCTATAGGCATGTCGCTGCTCCGTAAGGCATCTCGTGCCGATGTGATGCGCTGCATAGCTGCCATGCATCGCCTGCGGCCATACGCGTCTTGCGGCGGAACCTCGAAGCTGGTCTTGTGCCGGCCGATTTCACCTTCCCATTTCCGTCGAGAATGGCTGCCTACAAGCCCTCCCTGCTGCTCGTCCTGATCCTGGGCGCGCTGACCGCCTTCACGCCGATGTCGGTCGACATGTACCTGCCGAGCTTCCCCGCGCTCGAGCGGTACTTTTCCGCGCGCGCCTCGGACGTGCAGTTGACGCTCTCCACCTTCTTCCTCGGGCTTGCCATCGGCCAGGCGATCTACGGGCCGGTCTCCGATCGCTTCGGCCGGCGGCCGCCGCTGATCTTCGGCTCGATCGTCTACATCCTGGCTTCGCTCGGCTGCGCGCTCGCGCCGAGCATCGATGGCCTGATCGCCTTCCGCTTCCTACAGGCGCTCGGCGGCTGCGTCGGCATGGTGATCTCGCGATCTATCGTGCGCGACCTGTTCGACGAGCGCGGCGCCGCCAAGATGTTCGCCACGCTGATGGCGATCATGGGCGTGGCGCCGATCCTCGCCCCGCTGCTCGGCGGCCAGCTCCTGATCTTCATGAACTGGCAGGCGATGTTCTGGATCCTGGCCGGCTTCGGCTGCCTGATTCTCATCCTGGTCCATTTCTGGCTTCCCGAGACCTTGCCGCCGGAGCGCCGGCGCTCGCTGCATCCGGGATCGGTGTTCCGTACCTATATCCGCATTCTCTCCGACCGCTATTTCATGGGCCATTCGCTCTCGCAGAGCCTGACCTTCGCCGGCATGTTCGCCTACATCACCGGGTCACCCTTCGTGCTGATCTCGCTTTACGGCGTGCCGGCCGAGTATTACGGCTTCGTTTTCGGCCTGAACGCGTTCGGCTTCATCGGCGCGGCGCAAATCAATGTGCGGCTACTCTCGCGCACGACACCTGGTGTCATCCTCGCCCTCGGGCTCATGGCCGCAGCGATCGCCGGCAGTTGCGTCTTCCTTGCTGCGCTGACCGGCATCGGCGGCCTCGCCGGGCTCCTGGTCCCGCTGTTCTTCTTCCTGACCTGCCTCGGCTTCATCGGGCCGAACTCGACGGCGCGCGCGCTGCAGCCGCAGGGCGCCAATGCCGGTGCCGCCTCGGCCGTGCTCGGCATGATCCAGTTCACGATGGGCGGGCTGTCAGGCGCGATCGTCGCAGCCCTGCCGAAGACCTCGGCGCTGCCGATGGCGGTGACGATCGGAGGATGCGCGGTGCTCGGATTGCTCGTGCACCGCGCCCTCGTCGGCGAGCGCTAGCCGGCCGTCGCCACGTTCAGCGGCGCCGACTGGTCGAACCATTCCGGCTTCGCCTTCTCGATCTGGCGCGCGATCTGCAGCAGCAGCGCTTCCTTCGACCAGTTGCCGTAGAACATCGCGCCGATCGGAAGCCCGTCGGTATCGAGTCCGGCAGGCACCGAGATGCCGGGGAGGCCCGTCTCGTTGCCCGGCATGGTGTAGCGGCAGGCATTCGCCAGGCGGTCTAGCCACGGATCGAGCGCCTCGTTCCGCAACAGAGAGTAGGGTCCGTTCGCCTCCGGCACGCGGATCGCCAGCGTCGGCGTCAGCAGCACGTCGTACTTCTCCATGATGGCGCCGAAGCCACGGGTGACCGCGTTGTTCTGCCCCATCATCTTCCAGATGTCGTACTTGTCGTACCGGTCCGCCGCTTCCAGATGGCGATGGACCATCGGCCCGAGATAGTCGCGGAGATCGGGAGTGTTGATGCCGCGATCGGCAGCCATGGTACGGAACTGCGCGCGGGTGCCGATCCACTGGCAATAGTAGCTCGACCACATCTGGTCCCAGTCGCAGATGTCCGAATCCTTGATCTCCTCGACCTTGTGGCCGAGACTCTGCATCAGCTTCGCCATCTCGCGCACGCGCCTGGCGACCTGCTCATCGGTCTTTCCG
Organism: Alphaproteobacteria bacterium; assembly: GCA_016869375.1. Classification (GTDB taxonomy): domain Bacteria; phylum Pseudomonadota; class Alphaproteobacteria; order SHVZ01; family SHVZ01; genus SHVZ01. The sequence goes on from VGEH01000047.1 coordinate 28,107, forward strand.
GGGCGCCCCCAGCTGCCGGTCGAGAGCCCGATCTTGAGCTTCGGCGGATCCTTCTTAATCGCCTGCAGATAGGACCCCTGGAAGCGCTCGACATTCATGAAGGCGCCGCCATTCGGCACCTTCGTGATGTAATCGTAGACCGCGGCGGTATCGCGGACGCTCCGCGTCACCACGCCCTCGGCCGAGATGCGGACCATGTACTCGCTCTGCTTCCACGGCCGCGGCACCATGCCTCGCGTCGCCTTGAGGCCAACCAGGCCGCAGAAGGAGGCGGGAATGCGGGTCGAGCCGCCGCCGTCGGAAGCCATGCTGATTGGCGTCACGCGCGCGGCGACCATCGCCGCCGAGCCGCCGGACGAGCCGCCGGGCGTATGCTTCAGGTTCCACGGATTGCGCGTGACCTTCACGCCGTCGAGATAGTTGGTCGAGGTGTCGAAGGTCATGCCGAACTCGGGCGTGGTCGAGCGGCCGAGCGGCACCAGGCCGGCAGAAAGGAAGTTGAGGATGTTGGGATCTGTCTCCTTGGCGACCTGCCCCTTGTCGAATTTCGAGCCGGATTCTCGCTTGCGGCCCTTCAGGCCCGAGCCCAGGTCCTTGAGGAAGATCGGTACGCCATAGAGGCGGCCGTCCTTGGCCGGCTTGTCGGTGTCAGGGTTCTTGACCACGTCGTCGAAGACTTCGAGCACGCCTTCGAGCTTGGGGTTCACCAGCGCGACACCGGCGGCGACCTGGCGGGCGACCTCACGGGCCGAGACCTTCTTCTTCTTGATGAGGTCGGCGAGCGCGATCCCGTCCTTCTTCGACCACTCTTCCCAGCTCATGGCGAGACCGGACGACTTAGGCATGTTCCCCTCCCCGTTTCCGAACGGAAAGGAGTGCAGCGCCGACAGCGCCCGCGGTCAAGCCTTGCGGATGAGAAGCGTCAGGTCGGGCAGGCGCTCCTCGTTGCCGCGCCCGTCGCTGGACGCGATCTCGACGGCCCCGTGCGCACGATAGAAGGCGATCGCCTGGACGTTGTGCGTGAACACGTAAATCTTCAGGTCGGAGGCCACAGACTCCCGCGCCCAGGCCAGCAGCTTCGTCCCGATGCCTTGGCGGTGATACGCAGGCTCGATCCACAGATGCTCGAGCCAATCCTCGCGAACGGCGGCATAGCCAACAGGGCGGCCACCGATCTCGGCAACCATGACCTGGTCGTTCGCGATCAGGCGACCGTGATAGGCGCGGACGTCGTCCCCATCATGCAGGTTGGGGATCGCCGCCGAGATGCGCGCGGCAAGATGGACATCGGCGAGCGCCGAAGCATCACCGGCGACGGCAGGGCGAAGGCGAACTCCGCTCACCGCGAGCCTATTCGCGCAGCGCGATCTGCGCGGGGGCTTTCTTATCCCGGGCAAAGCGGCGGAGCGCCACGTAGAAGACTGGCGTGAAGAAGAGGCCAAGCAGCGTGACGCCCGCCATGCCGTAGAAGACCGCGGTGCCCAGCGCCTGGCGCATCTCCGCGCCTGCTCCCGTCGCCGTCACCAGCGGGACGACGCCGAGGATGAAGGCGAGCGCCGTCATCAGGATCGGGCGGAGCCGGAGCCGTGCGGCCTCGATCACCGCCTCGACCGCGCTCTTGCCTTCGTGCTCGGCCTGGCGGGCGAACTCAACGATCAGAATCGCGTTCTTCGCGGCAAGGCCGACCAGCACGACGAGCCCGATCTGCACGAGCACGTTGTTGTCCATGCCGCGCAGCATGATCCCCCCCAGTCCTGCGAGCGCGCTCAACGGCACGATCAGCATGATTGCGAGCGGGAGGATCCAGCTCTCGTACTGGGCCGCCAGCGCCAGGAAGACGAAGACGACGGCGAGCGCGAAAACGACGACCGTCGCCGACCCCGCCTGCTTCTCCTGCAGCGCGAGCTCGGTCCATTCATAGCTCATGCCCTGCGGCAGCGTGCGGTCCGCGATACCCTCCATCAGGCCGAGCGCGATCGACGAAGAGAGACCCGGCACGGCGCTGCCCTGGAGCGGCACCGAGGGGAAGGAGTTGTAGCGCTGCACGAGATCGGGACCGCTCGACGGCCTGATCTCGACCAGCGTACCGAGCGGCACCAGCGCGCCCGTGGCGCTCCTGACCTTGAGCGCGAGGATATCGTCGGGCTCCATGCGGAAGCCCTGGTCAGCCTGCGCGCGCACCTGGTAGACGCGACCGAAGACGTTGAAGTCGTTCACATAGGCCGAGCCGAGATTGACCTGCAGCGTCTCGAAGATCGCCGGGATCGGCACGTTCAGCATCTGCGCCTTCGTGCGGTCGATCTTGAGGAAGAACTGCGGCGTGTTAGCGCTGAAGGTGGTGAAGACGCCGAACAGCCCGGGCGTCTGCGCCGCCTGGCCCATGATCTGATAGGTCGCCGCCAGCAGGGCGCGGGTGCCGTGACCGCCGCGATCTTGGATCTGCATCTTGAAGCCGCCGCCGGTGCCGACGCCCGGCACCGCAGGCGGAGGGATGGCGATGACGAAGGCTTCCTCGACCGCCTGCAGGCGGCCGAAGAGCTGGCCGACGATAGCGGTATCGGGGAGCTTGTCTCGGATGCGCTCGGGAAACGGCTTCAGCCGCGCGAAGACCACTGCCTGTGAATCGGCGTGGAATATTGACCCCGTTTTGGGGGTGATCGGCGTTGAATATTGACCCCCTGATTTTGTTGGTGATCGGCAAGCTGCCCGTTTTTGGTGAGACGGGTGGCGGGGATGTTGACAGT
>VGEH01000048.1 GCA_016869375.1 Alphaproteobacteria bacterium
GGAGCGGCCGGGGGCGATGCGCTGCGCTACGCAAGGGCTCCGCGCATCGCCCCCGGCCGCTCTCACACACCCACAGGGGGTCAACATTGAACGCCGATAGGGGGTCAAAGTTCAAAGCCGATTGACATCCAGGGAGCCATCGCCGAGTACTGCTGTGGGCAGACGTTGTCCGGCGCATACCAGTCGCCATTCGTGACGTTCGCCCCCGGGACGGTCACGATGCAGTTCACCAGCGCGAGTCAGGCAGTCGTGACATTGCCCTCGGGCGAGCAGACCGTGCTGCAGCGCTTTCGATTCTAGAAGACCGGGAGGCAGGAGGCCCTCGTCTACCTGGATATAAGAGTGCCACCCCACTCGACCCGAGGGGTAGGCCGCATCCTTCGTCGACCTCGCGGTCGCACCTTTTTCTGTCGTCCGACCGCGTCGGCGAAATACTCGTGAGCCGCAGCACGCGGGGCGATCGGATGATACCGTCTTAACTAATTGAAACTTCAGGCAGCGACGCAGAAGGCGACCGCCTCCCTTGGGGAAATCCAGGGAGCGTTCTATTTGGCACACCAAAGACCATCTCAAACGAAAAAGCGGCACACCCGAAAGTGTGCCGCTTTTCTAATCCCTTGAAATATAAGGGAAAATGGTGGAGCCAAGCGGGATCGAACCGCTGACCTCTACAATGCCATTGTAGCGCTCTCCCAGCTGAGCTATGGCCCCTTGAGATCTGTCGGCGCCCTGGGTCCGGCGCCGGTTTCAGATAGTTCGCGCGAGGTCGCCGTGCAACAGGAAACTCCCTGGCGGCGACGGCCGGCTCCTACCGCTCTTCTTCGTCCTCGACGTTCTCGATGACCTCGGCCATGTCGTCTTCGTCCTCGCCGAGGTCCGAAGTGTCCTCGATCAGCTCGTCTTCCTCTTCGGTCTCTTCGCCTTCGGCAGCCTCCGCCTCGACAGGAGCCTCCGCTTCCTCGACCACAGCCTCGCGCTCGACCGGCTTCTCGGCGGCCGGGCGCGACCGGCGCGACTTGGTCGACGCGTCGGGGTCATAGACCGTCCCGCATTTCGGGCAGGCGATCTCCGCCTTCATCAGGTCGTAGAAAGGCGCGCCGCAACTGGTGCACTGGCGCTTCGTTCCCCATTCCGGCTTGGCCAATTCTCAATCCTCCGCGGCCCGGGAATAGCGTCACGAGGGCCGTTCATCAGGGCGGCGGGATTGCCATGGCTGGGTCCACCTGTCAAAAGCAAAATCGCGTGATCCCCCAAGCTACTCTCCGGACCGGATGCCTCCCTCCTTCGTGATCGCCATCGACGGCCCCACTGCCTCGGGAAAAGGCACGCTCGCCAAACGTCTCGCCCGCCATCTCGGTTTCGCCCATCTCGACTCCGGGCTGCTCTACCGCGCCGTCGGCCTGGCGCTGCTCAGATCCGGTCGCGATTCGGCCGACAAGGCGGCCGCCACGGCCGCCGCCCAGGCCCTGGATCCGTCGGGTCTTTCCGACCCGACGCTGCGCTCGGAGGAGACCGGCAAGGCGGCTTCCGTGGTCGCCACCATCCCCGAAGTCCGCGCCGCGCTCCTCGACTTCCAGCGTCGTTTCGCCGCCTCGCCGCCGGGGGGCGCTCCCGGCGCGGTACTGGACGGCCGCGATATCGGGTCGGTCGTCTGCCCCGACGCCAGGGCCAAGATCTTCCTCGATGCCGGGGTCGAGGAGCGGGCAGCGAGGCGAGAGAAGGAGTTGCGCGACCGGGGGGCCCCCATTATAGAAGGGGCCGTTCTGCGGGATCTTCAGGAGCGGGACGCGCGCGACCGCAATCGCGCCGTGGCCCCGCTTATTCGTGCAGGCGACGCCTACGTCCTCGATACGACGGGCATGGACGCCGATCAGGCGTTCGCCAAGGCGCTCGCCTATGTGCGCTCGCGGGGCTTTGACGGTTCGGGGGTTCCGGCCGTCGAGACGTGAAGAACCGAAAAGCCCGGCTCATTCAAAAGAGCAAGACCGGGCAGGACGGGACGGCCGCCCACCGCCGCGTGCGGGGCAGAAGGCCGGACCCGGAAACGGAAAGAGAGATTCAAGGATCATGGCTAATGCTACCGCGGCCACCGGCGCCGCCAAAGAGAGTTTCGCCGCCCTCCTCGAAGAGTCGCTCGGCAAGGCCGACAACCTCGAGGGTTCGGTCCTCAAGGGCCGCGTCGTCGCCATCGAAGGCGACACGGCGGTCGTCGATGTCGGCCTCAAGAGCGAAGGCCGGGTCCAGCTCAAGGAATTCGCCGCCCCCGGCCAGGCGCCAGAGCTCAAGGTCGGCGACGAGGTCGAGGTCTACCTCGAGCGCATGGAAGATAAGAACGGCGAGGCCCAGCTGTCGCGCGAGAAGGCGCGGCGCGAGGAGGCCTGGTCCCTGCTCGAGCGTTCCTTCCAGGAGAACCAGCGCGTCGCCGGCGTGATCTTCGGACGCGTCAAGGGCGGCTTCACCGTCGACCTGTCAGGCGCCGTCGCGTTCCTGCCGGGCAGCCAGGTCGATATCCGCCCGGTCCGCGACATCACCCCGCTGCTCGGCTCGCAGCAGCAGTTCCAGATCCTCAAGATGGATCGCCGCCGCGGCAACATCGTCGTCTCGCGCCGCGCCGTGCTCGAGGAGAGCCGTGCTGAGGCTCGCTCGGAGCTCGTCGCCAACCTCAAGGAAGGCCAGATCCTGCAGGGTGTGGTGAAGAACATCACCGACTACGGCGCCTTCGTCGATCTCGGCGGCGTCGACGGCCTGCTGCACGTCACCGACATCGCCTGGCGCCGCATCAACCATCCCTCCGAGGCGCTTCAGATCGGCCAGACCGTCAAAGTCCAGGTGATCCGCTTCAACCCGGAGACCCAGCGCATCTCGCTCGGCATGAAGCAGCTTGAGGCGGATCCGTGGGAGGGTGTGGAGTTCAAGTATCCGGCCGCCGCCAAGTTCACCGGCCGCGTCACCAACATCACCGACTACGGCGCCTTCGTGGAGCTGGAGCCGGGCATCGAAGGCTTGGTCCATGTCTCCGAGATGAGCTGGACCAAGAAGAACGTGCACCCCGGCAAGATCGTCTCGACCAGCCAGGAGGTCGAGGTGATGGTGCTGGACGTCGATCCGCAGAAGCGCCGCATCTCGCTCGGCCTCAAGCAGACCATGGCGAACCCGTGGGAAGCCTTCCAGGAGAAGCACCCGCAGGGTGCGGAGCTCCAGGGCGAGGTCAAGAACATCACCGAGTTCGGCCTGTTCGTCGGCCTGCCCGGCGACATCGACGGCATGGTCCACCTGTCGGACATCGACTGGAACCGCGCCGGCGAAGACGCCATCAAGGACTACAAGCGCGGCGACATGGTGAACGTGAAGGTGCTCGACGTCGATGTCGACAAGGAGCGCATCTCGCTCGGCATCAAGCAGCTCAGCTCCGATCCCTTCGAAACGGGCGTCACCAAGCTCAAGAAGGGCGAAGTCGTCACCTGCACGGTGACGGCGACCAGCGATGCCGGCCTCGACGTTCTGGTCGGTGACGGCGTGCCGGGCTTCATCCGCAAATCGGAGCTCTCGCGCGAGCGTTCCGAGCAGCGGCCCGACCGCTTCGCCGTCGGCGAGAAGGTCGACGCCAAGATCACCCAGATCGATCCCAAGACCCGGAAGCTCACGCTCTCGGTCAAGGCGAAGGACCAGGACGAGGAGAAGCAGGCGATGGCCGAGTTCGGCTCGACCGACTCGGGCGCTCGCCTCGGCGAGATCCTGGGCGCCGCGATCAAGAAGCGCGAGAAGGACCGCGAGGGCTCAGACACCGAATAATGGGCCGAAAAACGGCCTAAAGCCGATGCGAGGGGGCCCTGGTGGCCCCCTCGTCGCATTTGGAGGGAAAAGGACAGCAATCCGAGAGGCTTAGCCCTTGACGGACGAAATCCGGTCGGGCACGCTCGCCGTTTCGCGGGGTCAGGGAGTTTCCAGTCCCGCCCAAAGACTTAGGCACCGACGAGACGGCGCGCGGAGCGACCAGGGGAACGTCATGACCAAGTCGGAACTGATCCTGCGTCTGGCGGAGCTCAATCCCCATCTGTTTCAACGGGATGTCGAGCGCATCGTCTCAACCATCTTCGACGAGATCGCAAAGGCGCTCGCGCGTGGCGATCGGGTGGAGCTGCGCGGCTTCGGCGCCTTCTCGGTCAAGCGCCGGGCGCAGCGCACGGGGCGGAATCCCCGCACCGGCGAGGCCGTCGACGTCGCCGCCAAGGCCATTCCCTATTTCAAGACCGGCAAGCAGCTCCGCGACCGCTTGAACGGCGAAAGCTCGCCTGAAGGCGACGACGACGAGGCTTAAGCTCTCCAATGGCCCGCCGCTCGGGGCTGGCTCGCGCGCTCGCCGCCCTCGTCACCCTGCCGCTCACCCTCATAGTCATCGCCTTCGCGATCTCCAACCGCGGGCTCGTCGCGGTCGGGCTCTGGCCCTTCGACGTGAAGGCGGAGATGCCGATCTATCTCCTAGCTCTCGGCGCGCTGCTCCTGGGCTTCCTCGCCGGTGCCACCCTTGCCGGCTTCGGCACCCTCGCCGCCCGTCTCCGCGCCCGTCGCGAGGCCAAGCGCGCGGAGGCCGCTGAGCGGAAGCTCGCGACAGCCGATCGTCCCTCTTCGTCACGCCCCGCCCTTCCCGCTCCAAGCCGGTGATCTGATGCGAACCCTGGACGCGGCGGAGGTCGAGAAGCGCCTCGACTTCCCTTCCCTGATTGATCGGCTGCGCGAGATGTTCAAGGCGGGCTGCGAACTGCCGCCCCGACATCACCATCCGGTCGAGGTGCCGAACGCACCGGGCGCGATCCTGCTGCTGATGCCGGCTTGGCAGGTCGGCAAGCATATCGGCGTGAAAATGGTCACCGTCTTCCCCGGCAATGGCGAGAAGGCCCTGCCGGCGGTCATGGGAATCTACACGCTCCTCGACGGCACGACCGGCCAGCCGCTGGCGCTGATCGACGGGCCGATGCTGACTTTGCGCCGGACCGCCGCGGCTTCGGCGCTCGCCGCGACATATCTCGCCCGCAAGGACGCCAGCCATCACCTGATGATCGGTACCGGCGCGCTGGCCCCGCATCTGATCCAGGCGCATGCGACGGCGCGGCCGATCCGCCGCATCAGCATCTGGGGGCGCAATCTCGACAAGTCGCGCAAGCTCGCCACCGATCTCAGCGCCAAGGGCCTGCCGGCCGCCGCGACGGAAGACCTGGAGAAGGCCGCGCGCGACGCCGACGTCGTCACCACCGCGACGCTTTCGGCCGAACCGGTGGTCAAAGGCGCCTGGCTCAAGCCCGGAGCGCATCTCGACCTGGTCGGCGCCTACACGCCGAAAATGCGCGAGGCCGACGATGACGCCGTGCGACGCGCCCGCGTCTATGTCGATACGCGCGCCGGCGCGACCAAGGAAGCCGGCGACATCGTCCAGCCGATCGCCTCCGGCGTGCTCAAGGAGATCGCAGGCGACCTCTTCGACCTCACGCGCGGCCAGGTGGAAGGCCGACGCTCCGAGCAGGAAATCACCGTCTTCAAGTCGGTCGGAACCGCGCTGGAGGATCTGGCCGCGGCTCAGCTCGCATTCGGACGACACTGACCAGGGAGAAGCCCAGATGGTCGTCGCTTACCAGTCGAACCAGCGCATCAACCTCATGATGCCCGGCGATATCCTGATCGCCGATGCCAGCGCCACCGTCTCCCATTGCGGGATCTGCGTGGGCCTGAGGAACGGGCATGCCGACTACGTGATCCACGCGACCAGCAAGCGCGGCATCCTGAAGGAGGATCCCTCGCAATGGGGGCTTCTTTCGCAGGTGTTCCGCGGCAACGGTAACGGGCTTACCAAGGACGAGCTGGCGGCGATCGAGAACATCGCCGAGAAGATCATGGAGTCGGCGGCCTACGGCTCCGGTCGCGCCTGCTTCAAGAGCTGGAGCGGCACGTCGAGCTTCGGCAACGGCGCCCGCGAACGCCTCGCGAAGTACCGCAACCGGCTCGAGAACCACCAGGGCCTGGTGAAGAACGTGTACTGCTCGGAGCTCGTCATCCTCTCCTACCAGCTCGGACTCGGCGACGAGAACCACCGGCTCTTCATCAAGAAGGACGGCAAGCACACGCTGCCGAAGACACTCCGTGAGTATCTGCGGACGAACGGGAACTGGAACGAGATCGGCGACTACAAACCGTCCTAGGCCCTGCGACGCGGCGCCTTCGGCTTCGGTCCGTCAAGCAGCTCAACGAGCTTTCTCGGGGCTACGGCGCGATAGCTCTCGCCGATCCAGCGCTTGATCCGCTCGACTGGGATCTCGTCGTCCGTCTCGTAGGTGAAAGTTACCCAGCCCGACTTGCCGAGGCCGTAGCCCGTCGGCTTGGCGGAGGCATCGGCCAACGCTTCGTCTCGCGTGAAGGGTAGCTTGACCGAGAAGCCCAGCGTGCCGTCGGCGCAGCGCATGAAGACAAAGACCTTACCTTTCACCTTGAGCGCACGCTCGCCCCAGGGGAAATCCTCATGACTCTCGGGAAAGTCGAGCGCGTGATCGCGAAGCTCGGCCTCGATCCGTGCCAGGGGTTCCTTCTTCTTCGTCATCACGATGCCTCCGCCAGCTTTCGTATCGCATCCGCCTCCATGCGGCAGCGGATATCCGTCATCTCGGCGAAGCCGAGGCGGCCGTAGAAGGCACGCGCCGGGTTGTCGATCTCGACGAACAGCTCGATGCGCTTCGCGCCTGTCTCCATCGCCCGCCGCGCCGCCGCCTGCACCAGCTGGCGGCCGAGACCTGTCTTCCGTTCGTCCGGAGAGACATAGAGGTTCGCGATGACCATGGTCCTGACGCCGATCCAGGCGGCATAGGAGGGATAGAACTGGGCCAGGCCGACGGCGCTTCTCCCGCGCTCGCCCAGAATCGCCTCGAAAGCGGGCGACGGCCCGAAGCCATCGGCCAGCACAGAGGCTTCGGTTACCGGTGCGATCCAGGGCCGCGGGCGGTCGCTCGCGCCGGCTAAGGCCCGGATCAGCCTGACGATCTCGGAAGCGTCCGAGGGGATCGCGGGCCGGATGGTGAGGGCTTCCATGGCCGGACCATACCGGGGGCATTCAGGGTCTGCTATAAGCCCGCGCCATGACCCAGACCGCTCCGATCCGCCGCGTCTTCTGCGCCCTCGACACCACCGATCTCGCCTGGGCCCAGCGCCTCGGCACCGACCTCGCCGCCAGCATCGGCGGCATCAAGCTCGGGCTCGAATTCTATGGCGCGCACGGTCCCGAAGGCGTCCGACGCGTCGCCGAGGCGAGCGGTGCGAAGATCTTCCTCGACATGAAGCTGCACGACATCCCGAACACGGTCGCGGGCGCCGTCCGTTCCCTCGTCGCGAGCTGCCGTCCCTATCTTCTCAATGTCCATGCAAGCGGCGGCAAGGCGATGCTGGAAGCCGCGCGCGACGCCGCCGCTGAAGCCGCGGCGAAGGCCGGAGTCGAGCGCCCGCGCATGCTCGCTGTCACTGTGCTGACCAGCATCGACGACAGCGACCTCGAACAGGTCGGCCAGCGCGGCCCGGCGCTCGACCAGGTGAAGCGCCTCGCCGATCTCACGCATCGCGCCGGGCTCGACGGCGTCGTCTGCTCGGCCGAGGAGTCGGCGGCGTTGCGCGCCGCACACGGTCCCGACTTCCTGCTGGTGGTGCCCGGCATCCGGCCGGCCGCGGCCGACGACGACCAGAAGCGCGTGGTGACGCCGGCGGAAGGCATCCGCCGGGGCGCGTCTTACCTCGTCATCGGCCGCCCGATCACCCAGGCCAAGGACCCGCGCCGCGCGGTCGAGGACATCGCGCGCCAGATGGAAGCGGCGTGAGCGTCCGCGCCAAGATCTGCGGACTCAACACGCCCGAGACCGTCGCCGCCGCGGTCGAAGGCGGCGCCTCCTATATCGGCTTCAACTTCTACCCGCCCTCGCCCCGCGCGGTGACGCCGGAGGCGGCCGCCCGCCTCGGAGCCTCGATCCCCACCTCGGTCGCGAAGGTGGCGCTCGTCGTCGATGCCGATGACAGGCTGATCGACGCGATCGCCGAAGCGCTGGCACCGGAGATCGTGCAGCTGCACGGCGCCGAGACGCCCGAGCGGGTCGCCGCGATCAAGACGCGCACCGGCCGCAAGGTGATGAAGGTGGTCGCGATCGCCACACCCGCCGATATCGAGCACACACGCGCCTACGAATCCGTCGCCGATCTTCTGCTGTTTGATGCCAAGCCGCAGCCCGGCGGCCTCCCGGGCGGCAACGGCCTTTCCTTCGACTGGCGGCTTCTCAAGGACGCGCGCTGGCCGCTGCCCTGGCTCCTCGCCGGCGGGCTGACGCCGGAGAATGTCGCCGAGGCGATCCGTTCGACCGGGGCCGCGCAGGTCGATGTCTCCTCCGGTGTCGAGGACCGGCCGGGCGTCAAATCGCCGGAGAAGATCAGGCGGTTCCTCAGGGCCGCGACCTCCTGAAAGGACCTTCCCATGGGTATCTGGACGCGCGAGATTTCGCTCGAAGCGATCAACGAGCGCTGCCAAGGCTCGCTGATCGGCCATGTCGGCATCGAGGTCGTCGAGATCGGCGAGGACTATCTCAAGGCGCGGATGCCGGTCGACCAGCGCACCAAGCAGCCGGCCGGCGTGCTGCATGGCGGCGCCTCGGTCGTGCTTGCCGAGACGCTGGCGTCCTGGGCCGCCACCTTCAGCGTCGACTCGACCAAGCACCACTGTGTCGGCCTCGAGATCAACGCTAACCACGTGCGCGCCGCCTCCTCGGGTTTCGTCTACGGAACCGCGCGGCCGGTCCATCTAGGGCGCTCGACGCATATCTGGGAAGTCCGCATAACGAACGAGCAGGACAAGCTCGTCTGCATCTCGCGGGTGACCATGGCTGTGCTCGACACGCCGAACCGCTACGGCGGCAGCTGACCGGGCGACCGCCTACCGCCGGTTGCTTGACGCCACGATAGGTGTATCTACACTGAACGCATGCATGTCGACCTCCTGGCCTGCGCCGTCTGCCATTGCCTTGCCGCGCGCAAGCAGGCGCGGGCGTTGACCCGGCACTATGAATCTCGGCTTCGCCGGCACGGACTCAAGGCGACTCAATTCTCGGTCCTGGCCTCGCTGGCGCTGGCGGGACCGACACCGATGGGCGAGCTCGCCGAGCTGCTCGGCCTCGAGCGGACGACGCTGACGCGCGGCGCGGCGCTGCTCGAAGAGAAAGGCTGGATCAGCGCCGAGAAGGCGGACGACCGGCGCGCCAGGCCCTTGCGCCTGACGGCGGCGGGCCGGCGCAAGCTCGACTCCGCCTATCCGGCATGGAAAGCGGCGCAGGACAGCGCCGCGACGATTTGAAGGATCACAGACTCATGGCAGCCACGAAGATAAAGACGACCAAGAAGAAGGCCGCCAAGCGCGCCGCGGCGAAGCCGCGGACGCTGGTGCTGGTCTCGACCCGCAAGGGCGCGTGGATTTATCAGAGCGATGCCAGCCGGCGGTCGTGGGAGACGAAAGGCCCGCATTTCCTCGGCCACATCATCAACCACATGGTGCTCGACCCGCGCGACGGACGCATGCTGCTCGCCGCGGCCAAGACCGGCCATCTCGGGCCGACCGTCTTCCGCTCGACCGATCTCGGCAAGACCTGGAAGGAAGCGGCCAAGCCGCCGGCCTTCGCCAAAGCGCCCGCGGGCATGCGCGACCGTTCGGTCGACCACACCTTCTGGCTGACGCCGGCACATGCGAACGAGCCGAATGTCTGGTACGCCGGCACCTCGCCGCAGGGCCTGTTCCGCTCCGAGGATGGCGGCGTCAGCTGGGCGCCCTTCTCGAATTTCCACGACGATCCGAATTTCCGCGACTGGTTCGGCGGCGAGCAGGACGGCACGCCCGACGGGCCGAAGCTGCATTCGATCCTCATCGACCCGCGCGATCCCAGCCACCTCTACTTCGCCATGTCGGGCGGCGGCGTGCACGAGACACGCGACCGCGGCAAGAGCTGGACGCCGCTGGTGAAGGGGCTCGAGGTCGTAGAGGGCTTCGATCCGAAGAACATCGCCTTCCACGATCCGCACTGCGTGCGCATGTCATCCGATCCGGATCGGCTCTGGCAGCAGAACCATTGCGGCATCTATCGCCTCGACCGGCCCTCGACCGAATGGGTGCGCGTCGGCAAGGCGATGCCGAAGAAGACCGGCGATATCGGCCTGCCGATAACCGTGCATCCGCGTGATCCAGACACCGCCTGGGTCTTCCCGATGGATGGCGGCGGCGTGTGGCCGCGCACGAGTCCGGACGGCATCTCCGGCGCCTTCGTCACCCGTAACGGCGGCAAGACCTGGAAACGCCAGGCCGCCGGCATGCCCGAAGGCCCGGTCTGGTGGACGGTCAAGCGCCAGGCGATGGCCGCCGACAAGGGCGATCCGGTCGGCATCTATTTCGGCACCACCTCCGGCGAGGTCTGGTCGAGCCGAGACGAGGGCGAGAAATGGTCCGCGCTTGCCCGCCACCTGCCGGAGATCTACGCGGTTGAGACGGCGGAGATCGGCTAGGGTTTCCAGCATGAAAGTGCTGATCCCGACGCCACTGCGCTCCTACACCGGGCAGCGGCAGGTCGAGGCCGAAGGCGTCACCGTCGGCGCGCTGCTCGCCGATCTCGACCGGCAGTATCCCGGCATCCGCTTCCGCATGGTCGACGAGCATGACCGCATGCGCCGGCACATGCGGCTCTTCGTCAATGGCGAGCAGGTCTTCGATCTCTCGCGACCGCTCGTGTCGTCCGATGACATTGCCATCGTCCAGGCGCTGAGCGGCGGGTGATCTTCTCGCCTGGTGCCAGACGGCTATGAAATGAGGGAATCGAGGTACTGAAGCAGGAGAATCACCGACACAAGGCCGATCGCAGCGAATGTCAGCGCCATGCCAAGCACTCGATAGATCCCGGGCGCATCGGGGCTTCTGAGCCCGACAAAGTGAGCCGTCCGAGCCGCCAGGAAGCACGTGCCGAAGCCGTGGACGTAGGCAGGCTGCATCCCCTGGATCTCGGCCAGCGCCAGCATGATCAGGAAGAACGGCGCGTACTCCGTGAAGTTGGCGTGAACTCTGATGGCTCGTTCGAGCTGTGAGTTGTTCTCATGCCCAAGCGAGATCTCATAGCGACGGCGGAGGCGGATCACACGGACGGAGAGTGCGACCAGTGCGACCGCCAGGATCGCGGCATAGAGAGATACGGACATCATTCGTAGTAGTGCCTTGCCTTCCTCTCCAGTATCAAGAGCGCCTCGTCCCACGACGGGGGAAGCCGCTTTGCAGGCATGGTGGTTCGGCCAAAGCGGGCATCCGCAAACGTATCTGCCGCGTCTTCCATGGCCCGGCCGTGCGCATCGGATCGAATAAACGCTGCAAGGCTCGGGACGTCGCTCCATACGGAGACTGTCCACGCATTGCGACCAAACAAGTCGCGGCGCTTGGCGTACCCAACGAACCCCGGTTGACTCGCGATCGTCTCGTCGATGAGCGCCACGGCCCTCCAAAACTTGGCTCTCGAGCGGGCATCGTTCTTGAGAGTTATCTGCGTTACGCTGAGCACTACCGCTCTGTCGCCATCGCTTGCGGCAGCGGCTCCCATCCCGTGGGGCGGTTCGGAAAACGGAGTCGACACGGAACACGCCGCCACTCCGAGCGCCGCTATCAGCGCCGAAAGCCTCGGCGGACGAGCGTGATTGGACATGTTGCCGATACGGCCGTCGGAGGGCAACGGATCCTTCACGAACTCATGAGTAGGTACGGCGCTTGCCCCCTCGGCACCAGTCACGCCGTTGACCGAAGGGCCTTGGCCGGAGTCCGACCACGCCTCCCTTACATCGCGCGCTTCGGCGCGGCCTTCAGGAGCTCCTGCAGCTCATGCTTCCACCAGCGTGCGTTCGCCGTGGTGCCGTGGCCGCGCGTGTCGGGGCGCTCGCCGGCACCATGTAGAGCTTGGCGTTCTTCACGCGCCTGATCTCGCGTTCCATGATCCCGGTCTCGGGCGGATTGCGCTCGTCATCGGCGGAGTTGATCGCGAGCAGAGCTGCCTTGATCTTCTCGAGCCCGGGCGAGGCGTCGTAGTCGCGCGAGGAGTTCCACTGGTAGAGGAAGTCGTTCGCGTCGGCCGTGGTCGGCGCCGCCAGGCGCTGGTCGAGCAGCTTGTCGGCGGCCTCGCGCGTCGGCGCCATCTGCTGGAAGGCCAGCGTGCCGCCATTGGTCGCGATGCCGTAGAAGACGTTCGCGGTGCGGAAGGCGCGCGGCTGGGTCGTGTAGTTGCCGTCCTTCCACTCGGGATCCGAGCGGATCGTGTCGATGATCAGGCGCCGCATCATCCAGTTGCGGCTCGCCATCTCGGTCGGTTGGGATGCCATCGGCACCACCGCGTCCATGAAATCCGGATAGGCGGCACCCCAGAGCCAGGCATGCATGCCGCCCATCGAGTTGCCGATGACGAGGCGGAGCCGGCGGACGCCGAGACCCTCGGTCAGCAACCGATACTGCGCGGCGACCATGTCGTCATAGTTGTAGTGCGGGAACCAGCCGCGGAGCCCGTCCGAGGGCTTCGACGACTTTCCGTGCCCGATGCCGTCCGGAAGGATTATGAAGTACCTGGTCGCGTCGAGAGGCTGGCCGGGGCCGAAGAGCTCCCCGGCGAAGGCGGGGTTCAGCATCGCCGAGCCCGATTGCGAGGTGCCGTGCAGGACCAGCACCGGCTCGCCCGCGGGATCGCCGACCGTCGTGTAATGCAGCCGGAGTTCCGGCATCACCTCACCGGTGTGGAACTTGAAGTCCCTGGCGATCCAGGTTCCTTCCTTCGGCGCGGGGTAGGTCTGCGCCGACGCCGCCGCGGCAAGCACGGAAAGAACAAGGCCAAGGAGCAGGCCGCGGATCTTCATGACGATCTCCCTCGGAAGCGTGTTGCCTACGCTCTTGGGAAAACTCTGACGGCCGGCCGGTGCCAAGTCCAGCCCCGGCAGGATCGCAACGCCAATTCCTCTGCCCTCTCAAAGGGATAAGGCACGATTTCGCCCGCTTGCGCCGCACGCCGTGCTTACGCATAGTGCCGGCCCGCTCCGGCGCTCGGGGCGCGACTCGATAGCGATGGAATCGTGAGCACTCTCAACAGCTTCCGCACCGGCCCGGACGAGGGCGGGCATTTCGGCATCTTCGGCGGCCGCTACGTCGCCGAGACACTGATGCCGCTGATCCTGGAACTCGAGCGCGTCTACACCCAGTGCAAGACCGATCCCGGCTTCCAGAAGGAGCTGGCGAGCTTCCACACCCATTATGTCGGCCGGCCGAGCCCGCTCTACTTCGCCGAGCGCATCACCGAGAAGCTCGGCGGCGCCAAGATCTACTTCAAGCGCGACGAGCTGAACCACACCGGCGCGCACAAGGTAAACAACTGCCTGGGCCAAGCCCTCGTCGCCAGGCGCATGGGCAAGCGCCACATCATCGCCGAGACCGGCGCCGGCCAGCACGGCGTCGCCACCGCTACCGTCTGCGCGCGCTTCGGCATGGAATGCACGGTATTCATGGGTGCCGAGGACATCGAGCGCCAGAAGCCGAATGTCGAGCGCATGCGGCTGCTCGGCGCCACGGTGCACTCGGTCACCTCGGGCTCGGCCACGCTCAAGGATGCGATGAACGAGGCGCTCCGCTTTTGGGTCTCCAAGGCCGAGTCGCATTTCTACATCATCGGCACGGTCGCCGGCCCGCACCCGTACCCGGCGATGGTGCGCGACTTCCAGTCGGTGATCGGCATCGAGACGAAGCAACAAATGATGGAGGCCGAGGGTCGGCTTCCCGACACGCTGGTCGCCTGCATTGGCGGCGGCTCCAATGCCATGGGCCTCTTCCATCCCTTCCTCGACGATCCCTCGGTCCGCATCATCGGCGTCGAAGCCGGCGGCTACGGCATCTCGAGCGGCAAGCATGCTGCTTCGCTGACCGGCGGGCGGCCGGGCGTGCTGCACGGCAACCGCACCTTTCTGCTGCAGGACGATGACGGCCAGATCATCGAAGCGCATTCGATCTCGGCCGGCCTCGACTATCCCGGCATCGGCCCTGAGCATGCCTGGCTGCACGACATGAAGCGCGCCGAGTATGTCAGCATCACCGACGACGAGGCGCTGGAGGCGTTCCAGTTCTGCTCGCGCCTCGAAGGCATCATCCCCGCCCTCGAACCCAGCCATGCGCTAGCGCATGTGATGAAGATTGCGCCCAAGCTGCCGAAGGACCATCTCCTGGTCATGAACATGTGCGGCCGCGGCGACAAGGATCTCGCCGCCGTTCTGGGCCACCTCGCCAAGCGGGGCAAGCCGATATGACCAAGCGGATCGTCGAACGCTTCGCCGCGCTGAAGGCGGAGAACCGCGCCGGCCTAGTCATCTTCATCACCGCGGGCGATCCCGATCCGGCGGTCTCGCT
Source organism: Alphaproteobacteria bacterium (assembly GCA_016869375.1). Lineage (GTDB taxonomy): Bacteria > Pseudomonadota > Alphaproteobacteria > SHVZ01 > SHVZ01 > SHVZ01. Next base: position 14,465 of record VGEH01000048.1, read on the forward strand.
CGAGATCCTGAAGGGATTGCCCAAGGCGGGCGCCGACCTGATCGAGGTCGGCATGCCCTTCACCGATCCGATGGCCGACGGCCCGGCGATCCAGGCAGCGAGCCAGCGCGCGCTCAAGGCCGGCATGACGCTGAAGAAGACTCTCGACCTGGTGCGCGCCTTCCGCGAGAGCGACAAGACGACACCGCTGGTCCTGATGGGCTACTATAACCCCGTCTACATCTACGGCGTCGATCGTTTCCTCGAGGATGCGCTGAAAGCCGGCGTCGACGGGCTGATCATGGTCGACATGCCGGCCGAAGAGGATGAGGAGCTCTGCCTGCCGGCGCTCAGGAAGGGCATCGCCTTCATCCGCCTCGCGACGCCGACCACCAATGACGAGCGGCTGCCCAAGGTGCTCTCCAACACCTCGGGCTTCGTCTACTACGTCTCGATCCTGGGCATAACGGGCACCGCCTCCGCTGACACGAAGCATATCGAGCAGGCGGTGACGCGGCTCAAGCGCGCGACGCCGCTTCCCATCGCCGTCGGTTTCGGCATCAACACCCCCGAACAGGCCGCCGCGGTCGCCCGCGTCGCGGACGCCGCCGTGGTCGGCACCGCCGTGGTCAAGATCATCGCCGACCACCCGAAGCATCCGACGGAAACCGTGGCCAAGACGCTCGCCTTCATCGGCGACCTCGCCAAGGGCGTGCGGACCGCGAGGGCCGGCGCATGAACTGGCTCACCAACTTCGTCCGACCGAAGCTGCGCGCGCTGGTCAAGCGCGATACGCCGGACAACCTCTGGCACAAATGCCCGGGCTGCGGGCAGATGATCTTCCACCGCGATCTGGAGGCCAATCTCCATGTCTGCGACAAGTGCGGCCATCATCTCCGTCTGCCGGCCGCCAAGCGCCTCGCCATGCTGTTCGACGACGGGCGCTTCACGCGCATCGAGCTGCCGAAAGCGCCGCTCGATCCGCTGCGCTTTCGCGATCGCCGCCGCTACACCGAGCGGCTGAAGGAAGCCCAGTCGGAGACCGAGGAGCAGGATGCGCTCATGGTCGCGCACGGCACCCTCGGCGGCAATCCGGCCGTGGCCGCAGTGTTCAATTTCGACTTCATGGCGGGCTCGATGGGCGTCGCCGTCGGTGAGGCCTTCCTTGCCGCTGCGCGTCTCGCCAAGCTGCAGCAGGCGGCGCTGATCGCGATCCCGGCCTCGGGCGGTGCGCGCATGCAGGAAGGCATCCTCTCGCTGATGCAGATGCCGCGCACGGTGCTCGCGGTCGAGGAAGTGAAGTCGGCCGGGCTTCCCTACATCGTCGTGCTTACCGACCCGACCACCGGTGGCGTCACCGCCTCCTTCGCCATGCTGGGCGATGTGCACCTGGCCGAACCTGCGAGCCTCGTCGGCTTCGCCGGCCAGCGCGTGATCCAGGAAACGATCCGCGAGAAGCTGCCGGAAGGCTTCCAGCGCGCCGAATACCTCCACGATCACGGCATGATCGACCTGGTAGTGCCGAGGCCGGAGCTGAAGGCAGCGCTCGCGCGCATCCTCGGGATTCTGATGCAGCCGAAGCCGGTGGCCGAGGTCGTCGTCCTCCCCGCGCCCGACGTCGAGATTCCGCAGCAGCCGCGAAGCTAGGGGCCGAGGAGAACTTGGCCACCCCCGACGAGCGCATCCACCGGATCCTCGATCCGCTCAAGGCGCAGCGCACCCATCCCGGCAAGTTCTCGCTCGACAAGATGGGGACGCTGCTGGCACGGCTCGGCAATCCTCAGGATCGTATTCCACCGGCGATCCATGTCGCCGGCACCAACGGCAAGGGCTCGCTCGTCGCCTTCCTCCGCGCCATGTGCGAGGCGGCGGGACTGCGCGTGCATATGACGATCTCGCCCGACCTTGTGCGGATCAACGAGCGCGTCTATCTCGCCGGCAGCGATATCAAGACCGAGCTTCTCGCCGATCTTCTGGAAGAGGTGGCGAAGGCCGGACAGGACATTGCGGCCCAGCATTTCGAGCTGATCACCGCGCTCGCCTTCCTCGCCTTCTCGCGCATTCCCGGCGACGTCGTGCTGCTGGAGACCGGCCTCGGCGGCCGTCTCGATGCGACCAACATGGTCAACCGGCCGGCAGCCGCGGCGATCACACCGATCTCCTTCGATCACATGGAGTTCCTCGGCGACACGCTGGCGAAGATCGGCGCCGAGAAGGCCGAGATCATGAAGCCGGGCCGTCCGGCGATCATCGGCCCGCAGCAGCCAGAAGCGATGGCCGTCTTCGAGACGAAGGCCGCCGAGATCGACGCTCCTCTCTTCCGCTATGGCCGCGAATGGCGTGCCTGGAAGGAAGCGGATGAGCGCCTCGGCTACGAAAGCGCCAAGGGTAAGCGGCTGCTGCCGAAGCCGGGACTGCTCGGCGATTACCAGTATTCCAATGCCGGTACCGCGATCGCTGTGCTCGAAGCCTGCCCGGCGCTCAAGGTTCCGGATGCGGCGATCGCCGCCGGGCTTGGGACCGTGCGCTGGCCCGCGCGGCTGCAGCGTTTGAGCAAAGGCCCACTCGTCGCCTCCCTGCCGGTCGGTTGGGAGATCTGGCTCGACGGCACGCACAACGCGGGCGGCGCCGAGGTGGTGGCGGCGACGATGCAAACTTGGCCGAAGCGGCCGCTGCACATCGTCTTCTCCACCCAGAAGCAGCGCCGGCCCGAGCCGATCCTCCAGCCCTTCCTCGGCCTCGTCGACAGTGTCCATGGCGTTCCGATCCCCGATCTGCCATCGAGCCACGATCCCGAGACGATCGCCGCTGCCGCCCGGTCCCTTGGCCTGCCCGGAATCGCTTCCGCCAACGTCGCCGCCGCCGTCGCCGACATCGTCGCCAAGGGCGGCCCGGCGAGCCGCATCCTCATTTGCGGCTCGCTCTATCTCGCGGGATCGGTGCTGGCTCAGAACGGCTGAGGAGGCCGCCTATGAAGCTCTACTTCGCGCCGCGCACACGGTCCCTGCGCGCATTCTGGATCCTCGAGGAAGCCGGCCAGCCCTACGAGAAGGAGCAGGTCGACTTCCGTGCCGGCAAGCAGTCGACGCCCGCCTATCACGCCATCAATCCGATGGAGAAGGTGCCTGCGCTCACCGATGGCGAGGCGGCGGTCGCGGAAGTAGCGGCGATCTGCGCCTATGTCGCCGAGCGCTACCCGGAGGCGGGACTCGCCCCGCCTCCCGGCGATCCGAAGCGCGGGCGCTACCTGCAATGGCTGTTCTTCCATGCCAGCATCGAGGCCGCCTTCGTGCAGAAAGTCGCAAAGTTCGAGATGTCTCCGGCGGATGCCGGATTGGGCGACTTCGATCGCGTGTTCAACGCGGTCGAGGAGACGCTCGCGCAGGGAGGTCCGTGGATCCTCGGCGAGCGCTTCTCGGCCGCCGACGTGATGATCGGCGGCGATCTCTACTTCGGCAGCGAAGGGCTGAAGATCCTCTCCCTCACGCCGGCGAGCGCGGCCTATGTCGCGCGCTGCAAGGACCGGCCCGCCTTCCAGCGCGCCCGGGTCCTAAATCAAACGGGCGCCTGACGGCGCCCGTTCGGATCGACGATGGGAGCGCCCGTCAGATGACGGAGTCGACCCACTCCTTGATCTTGTTCTTCGGCATGGCGCCGATGCGGCTGGCGGCGACCTGGCCGCCCTTGAAGACCATCAGCGCCGGGATCGAACGCACATTATAGCGGCTGGCGACGCTCGGGCTCTCGTCGATGTTCACCTTGGCGATGGTAACCTTCTCGCCATACTCCTTGGCGAGCTCTTCGAGGGAAGGACCGATCATCTTGCAGGGGCCGCACCACTCGGCCCAGAAATCCACCACGACCGGCTTGGTCGAGCGGAGGACATCGGCTTCGAAGGTGGCATCGCTGACTTTGGTCGTGCTGTCGGACATCGGGATCCCCGGAAAAAGGCCTCGAGACGCCAAGGGCGCCGAGGATCGGTGCCCTATGCTAGTTCAATCTAGGAACGGGGTCCGGAGGCGTCAAGGACACCTCCGTATACGTCGTCAATCGTCCAGCCCGCTCAAGCCCTTACGGTGAGGGAGATCTTTCGCGCCGGCGATCCGGAAGGCGACCATCCCGGGCCAGCAGAGTCGCCCGTCGAGCTTCCGGCTGAAAAGGATGCCGTCGGTACGCGAGACCATGCGGGTCGCGTTGGTCTTGGGGTTTGGATCGTAGAAATCGATCACCTCGGCAATCGCTTCTCCGGTCTTCACCTTCGCCCCCTTCGGCTTGAGGTAGACGAGCATGCCGTTCCGCGGGCAGTAGCCGACATCCATGCCGGACATCGGCGTCGCGTCGTTCTTCAGCTTCGGCAGCGGACCGGGATTCCCGGCGATCACGCCGCGGCGCTGCAGGAACTTGAACAGGTTGGTCGCATCGGACGCACCGAGCGTGTGGTTGACGTCGTGCTGGCCCCGATACTCGACGGTGACCGAGAGGCAGGCCTGCGGCACGGCGGCGGCCGGGAACTTTTCCTGAAGCCTGGCCCAGAAGGAGCCGTTGGCGCCGGAGAAGGTCATGGTCTGCGGATAGGGCGCGTTGTAGACGGTCGCCTCGACGCCGAGCTGGGCGGCGAGGTCGCGGGCGCTCGGCCAGTCTCGCCTGCTCATGAACAGGTGCAGCGACGCCTCCGCGTCGCAATGGAGGTCCAGCACCATGTCGGCATCGACCGACATCGACATCAGCTGGATCCGCATCTGGTCCAGCTCCTTCATCGGCTCGAGCCCGGACAGGTGGTTGAGCGCCGCTTTCCGGATCATTGTGACATTGGCGGCGGCATCCTTGCCGAGCTTCTTGCCGACCTTCTCCATCACCGGCGCGAGAAGATCGGGGTAGTTGCGGTTGAAGTTCTCGCGTCCGAGATGCTCGTAGCGGCCGCTATGCGTATTGCCGACCAGCTGCGAAAGGCCGATCGGATTGCAGTGGGGCAGGACGACGATCTCGCCCTTGATCTGCCCCTTCTTCTCCGCCGCATCGAGCATCGGCGCCAGATGATGGATCGCCATCGCGCCCGGGAGCTCGTTCGCATGAATCGACGCCTGCAGATACGCCTTGGGCCGCGCTCCGGCCTTGCCCCAGCGCCAGACCGTCAGCTCCCGGCTCGTGCCTGGGGTCATGGAGACGAGCGGAATTTTCTTCACGCGTGGCATGAGGGGTCCCTGAAATTTCGATGGCCGGACCATAAGCCGATTCTCGACATCGGCGCGACGACAGGTCAGCGTATAGGGGGCGCCGAATCCGAAGGCCCACCGCCCTTAGCTGGGTTTGACTGGAGGCGGCGCGCGCCGTATGCTCTTTGTTCCCGCCTCAGCGGGGTTTCACTACGATTTTTCAATAGCTTAGGGTCCAATCGGCCCCGGGCGAAGCCTTTAGCAACAGGTCACCGATGAGCCAGGTTCAGGTCTCAGCGATCTCCCAGCAGATCTGGGACATGAAGTACCGCTTCCGTGGTGCCGACGGGCAGCCGATCGACAAGACGCTGGCCGACACCTGGAGCCGGGTCGCGACCGCCGTCGCCCAGGCCGAAAAGCCCGAGCTGCGCGCCGAGTGGTCGGAGAGGTTCGAGGCGGCGATGGCCGATCTCGAGTTCCTTCCGGCCGGCCGCATCATCGCCGGCGCCGGCACCGCGCGTCAGGTGACGCTCTTCAACTGCTTCGTCATGGGAACCATCCCCGACGACATGGGCGGGATCTTCACGCATCTTCGCGAAGCAGCCCTGACCATGCAGCAGGGCGGCGGCATCGGCTATGACTTCTCTTCGCTGCGCCCGAAGGGCGCGCCGGTGAAGGGCGTCGGCGCCGACGCCTCTGGCCCGCTCTCCTTCATGGATGTGTGGGACGCGATGTGCCGCACGATAATGAGCGCCGGCAGCCGCCGCGGCGCGATGATGGCGACGCTGCGCTGCGACCATCCCGACATCGAGGCCTTCATCGACGCCAAGCAGGAGCCGGGACGGCTCCGCATGTTCAACCTTTCCGTCCTGGTCACCGACGCCTTCATGCAGGCGGTGCGCGAGGATCAGGCCTGGGAGCTGCATTTCGGCGGCGTCACCTTCAAGACCGTCCAGGCGCGCGCGCTCTGGGAAAAGATCATGCGGGCCACATACGCCTATGCCGAGCCCGGCGTGATCTTCATCGACCGCATCAACAAGCGGAACAATCTCTGGTACGCCGAGACGATCAGCGCGACGAACCCCTGCGGCGAGCAGCCGCTGCCGCCTTATGGCGCGTGCCTGCTCGGCTCGGTCAATCTCGCCCGCCTCGTCACCGATCCGTTCGAGGAGAACGCGGCGCTCGATCTCGATCGGCTGGCGAAGCTCACGGCAACCGCCGTTCGCCTGATGGACGACGTCATCGATATTTCCAACTTCCCGCTGCCGCAGCAGGCGGAGGAAGCCAAGGCGAAGCGCCGTATCGGCCTCGGCGTCACAGGCCTCGCCGATGCGCTTCTCTACTGCCGTGCACGCTACGGCAGCGAGGAGGCGGTGCGCCTGACCGAGACCTGGATGGCAACACTGCGCCGCGCCGCCTATGCCGCCTCGGTCGAGATCGCCAAGGAGAAGGGTCCCTTCCCGCTTTTCGATGCGGAGAAGTACGTCGCTGGCGAGTCGATCGCCGAGCTCGACGCCGATCTCCGCGCCGACATCGCCAAACACGGCATCCGCAATTCGCTGCTGACCTCGATCGCGCCGACCGGAACGATCTCCCTGCTCGCCGACAACGTCTCCTCGGGCCTCGAGCCGGTGTTCAGCTACAGCTACACCCGCTCGGTCCTGATGCCCGACGGCACTCGCCGTCAGGAGGAGGTGACAGACGCCGCCTATCGCCATTTCCGCCGGATCAAGGGGGAGACCGCGCCGCTGCCCGACTACTTCGTCAACGCCCAGACGCTGGCGCCGAGCGACCATGTCGTGATGCAGGCGGCGGTGCAGAGATACATCGACAGCTCGATCTCCAAGACGATCAACGTCCCGGCCGATCTCAGCTTCGAGGCATTCAAGGACATCTACCAGCAGGCCTACGACCTCGGCTGCAAGGGCTGCACGACCTACCGGCCGAACGACGTCACCGGCTCGGTGCTGACGATCAAGACCGAGAACGCGCAAGGCCAGCAGGAGCTGCCGCTCGACGCGCCGAAGACGACGCATGTGACGGCGAAGCCGGTGGATGCGCTCGATGCCGGCGGCGTCGTCTATATGACGCAGCCGCTGAACCGGCCTGAGGAGCTGCCGGGCAAGACCTACAAGATCAAGTGGCCGGAGAGCGACCACGCGATCTACATCACGCTCAACGACATCGTGCAGGATGGCAGGCGCCGGCCATTCGAGGTGTTCATCAACTCGAAGAACACCGAGCACTACGCCTGGACCGTGGCCCTGACGCGGATGATCTCCGCGGTCTTCCGCCGCGGCGGCGACGTCAGCTTCGTCGTCGAGGAGCTGAAGGCCGTGTTCGATCCGCGCGGCGGCCAGTGGATGGGTGGGCGCTACGTGCCCTCGCTCCTGGCCGCGATCGGCGACGTGATCGAACGCCACATGGTCGATATCGGCTTCCTGCAGCCGAACGGTCCCGAAATCGATATCGCCGCCGAGCGCAAGGTCGTAGGACTGCCGAGCCCCACGGGCACGCGGCCGCGGCAATGCATGAAGTGCGGCCAGCCCTCCATGATCCGTCAGGAGGGATGCGACCTCTGCACGAGCTGCGGCTACTCGCGCTGTGGGTGAGGCGGGGCGACCGGATACCGCCAGCCCGCCGAAGGACGGATCCGCCGGCCTCGCAGCGCGCGTCCACGCCGAGCGGGTACGGCTGTTCTACAAGCAGCAGAGAACCACGATCGCCGCCAGCACGACGATCGCGTGTTTCCTCGTCACCATCCTCTGGTCCGAATCCGGCCTGTCGGCAACGCTGATCGGCTGGCTCGTGACGATGATCGCGATCCAGATAGGCCGGTTCGTCCTCCAGCTGGTCTTCATGCGTGTCTCTCCAGGCGTCGACGGGGCCGTACGCTGGGGCCGCATCGCGGTTCTTACCACCGGCCTCGCTGGGATCTGCTGGGGTGCGTCGGTCCTTCTGTTCTTCGAGCCGACCTCGCCGATGAATCTGGTGGCGATGACGATGACGGCGACCGGCGTCGCCTCGGGTGGGCTCGCGGTGCTTTCGGCCCTGCCCGCCGCCTATCTCGCCTATCTCGTATCGCATATTTCTCCCGTGGTCGTCCTGCTCGCGGTCACGGGAGAGTTCGTCTATCTCGTCTTCGCGGCCTGCTTCGTATTCTTCCTGGTGGTCCTGGTCGCCTCGGTCCGGGCGATGGGGGCCCTGCTGGAGGAGTCGCTCCATCTGCGCTTCGGGCGCATGGAAATGATCGAGCATCTCGACCAGGCGCGCATCAATGCCGAGGTCGCCGGGCGGGCGAAGGCGGAGTTCCTCGGCATGATGACGCATGAGCTCAAGACGCCGCTCAACGCCATCATCGGCTATGCGGCGCTGATCGGAAGCCTCCCCGGCGCGTCGCAGCAGGGCAAGCTCGAGGGCTACACCAGCGAGATCCACGGCGGCGCCCGGCGCCTCCTTGCATTGATCAATGACATCCTCGACCTGTCGAAGGCCGATTCCGGCAAGCTCGATCTGCAGGAAGGCATGTTCTCGACCGGCGCGGCGATCGAGCGCTGCTGGCAGCTCATCCAGCCGCACGCCGAGGAAGCGAGGGTCGAGCTGACGATGGATCTCCCGGAGAGCCTTCCAGCCTTGCGTGGGGATGAAAGACTGATCCGGCAGGCGGTTCTCAATCTGGTCTCCAATGCGATCAAGTTCACCCCGGCCGGCGGATCGGTGCGGATCGGTGCGCAACATACGGAGGAAGGGCTGGTCATCGAGGTCGTCGATACCGGCATCGGCATTGCTCCCGAAGACCTGCCGCGCGCCATGGAACCCTTCGAGCAGATCTCGCGCGGATATGCGCGCGAGCGCAGCGGCTCGGGCATCGGCCTGCCGCTGGCCAAGCGGATCGCCGAACTGCATCGCGGCCGTCTCGAGATCACGAGCCGAACCGGTGTCGGCACCACGGCCCGCCTGATCCTGCCGCCAGAACGCGTCATTCCGTGACCACCGGGGCTTCGCTGTCCGTCCGCGAGCGGATCGAGGTGGAGCGCGTCCGCCTGTTCTATCGCCAGCTCTACTTCGCCATCGCCTATACCGTCATCGCGCTAGTCCTTGTCGGCATCACGCTGTGGCACGACGCCGAGAACCAAGTGAACCTGCTTGCCTGGATCGCCGCGATGATGGTGATCCAGGGCGGCCGCGTGGCGCTGGTCGTCTCCTTCATCCGTGCGGCACCCGGACCGGGTCAGATGGATGTCTGGCGGCAGAGGGCGATCGTGGCCGGCGCCATCACCGGCCTCGGTTGGGCCTCGACCGCCCTCGTCATCCTGAGGCCGGAAGATCCATTCAACCTGATGATCGTGATCGCGACGGCAGCGGGCGTTCTGGCCGGCGGTGCAGCGATCATGACGGCGCTGCCCGAGGCCTATTTCGCGCTCGCGGTCAGCCATGTCGCCGCGCTCGCGGTTGCGCTCGCTTCGCAGGGCACCCTCGAGATGATGACCCTGGCCGTCGGCGTACTCACCTTCGGCGGCCTCATGGTGGCGATCGCCCAGGCCGGCAAGCGGTCGCTCGAGGAATCGCTGCACCTTCGTTTCCAACGCATGGACATGATCGAGCGCCTGGAGATGGCGCGTGAGCAGGCGGAAAGCGCGAGCCGCGCCAAGTCCGAGTTCCTGACGCTGATGACGCATGAGCTGAGGACGCCGCTCAACTCGATCATCGGCTATGCGGAGCTGATCACCGGCATCGCGCAGTCGAAACGCACGGACAAGCTGGACGCCTATGCCAAGGATATCCACGACGGCGCCCGACACCTGCTCGCGCTGATCAACGACATCTTGGATCTTTCGAAGGCCGATGCCGGCACGATCGACATGCAGGAGGGTCTGTTCGACGTAGCCGCCGCGGTTGAGCGCTGCCGGCGAAACATGCTGCCGCTCGCCGAGGAGAGCGGCGTCGAGCTTAAGGTCGAGACTTCGGCTCCCCTCCCCGCCTTCCGCGGCGATGAGCGGCTGATCCGCCAGGCCGTGATCAATCTCGTCTCCAATGCGATCAAGTTCACCCCGCCGCGCGGTACCGTCCGTGTCGCCGTCGTGCGGACGGAGGATGGCGGCGTCGCGGTCGATGTCATCGACACCGGCATCGGCATGTCGGAAGCCGACATCCCGCGTGCGTTCGAGCCCTTCCAGCAGATCGACCATGGCATCCGGCGCGAACGCCAGGGTTCCGGCCTCGGTCTCCCCCTCGCCAAGCGCTTCGCCGAACTTCACGGCGGCGGGATCGAGATCAAGAGCCAGCCCGGTGCCGGAACGAGGGCGCGGCTGGTGCTGCCGATAAGCCGGGTCGTAGCGTGACGAGACGCATTCTGGCTTGGCTCCTTGCCGCGGCTATCGCGATCGCGGCCGTGGTCGCCATCGGCTGGCACGTGCTGGCACGACAGATCGAGACCCAGCTTCTCGCCTGGGCGGAAGCACGGCGGGCTGAAGGCTATACCGTCGCTTGGCAGTCCGTTGCCGTTGCCGGCTTTCCATCCTCCTTCATCCTGACCCTCGGCCAGCCGCGCATCGCCAAGGATGGCTGGGCGGCCGAGGCGCCGACGCTGCAGGCGACATGGCTCCCCTGGCGCATCGACAGGATCGATTTGGCTGCGCCGCGCCTAGCGGCGGCCGGTCTCGACGCCGCCGGGTCCGCCGAGACCGTATCGGGTACCGTCATGATCGAAGGCGGGCTCGCCAGGCAGCTGATCGTCGAGGGGCATGGAGCGACCGCACGCCTGCGCGCGGACGACATCGGGCGAGCCGACCGCGTGCGCCTCGTCATCGACCGCTTCGATCCCGCGACGAAGGATTGGCAGGCGGACAGCCTCGCCGGCAAGGCGACGCTCTGGCGGGCGCAGCCGGCTCCGCACATCGCCTCCCAGCTCCTGTTCTCCGATCCCTTCGACCTCGACCTGGAAGGCGCGATCAAGGGCACCATCGCCAGCCTGGCCGGCTGGCGTGATGCTGGTGGAACCGCCGATCTCACCCGCCTGCAGCTCTCCTGGGGGCCGCTGAAGCTCGACGGCAACGCCACGCTCGCGCTCGATGCGCAGATGCGTCCGCTCGGCGCCGGCACCGCCAAGCTGCAAGGGCTGGGACCGGTGCTCGACCGTCTCGTCGCCCGGAACCAGATCCGCGCCTCGGAAGCTTCGATCGCGAAGATCGTGCTCGGTCTGCTGGCGCAGCCGAATGCGAGCGGTGCCTCGGAGGTCAGCGTGCCGCTCACCGCGCAGGACGGAAAGCTGTTCCTGGGTCCGGTCGCGGTCGCGACGCTGAGGCCGCTGACGCCTTAGGCCTGCTTCGCCTCGATGATGCTGCGGCGGATCGAGCGCGTCCGCGTGAACAGCTCCTCGAGCTTGTGACCCTCGCCCCAGCGGATCGCCCGCTGCAGGTGCACTAGGTCCTCGGTGAAGCGCTGAAGCATCTCGAGCACCGCTTCCCGGTTGTTGAGGAAGACGTCGCGCCACATGATCGGATCGGACGCGGCGATGCGGGTGAAGTCGCGGAAGCCGCCGGCCGAGAACTTGATCACCTCGGACTGCAGCGTCGTCTCAAGATCGGTGGCGGTGCCAACGATCGTGTAGGCGATCAGGTGCGGAAGGTGCGAGGTGATCGCCAGCACCAGATCGTGATGCTCGGCATCCATGGTGACGACGTTCGAGCCGAACGCCGTCCACATCGCCTGCACCTTCGCCTGCGCGTCGGCGTCGGTTTCGGCCTCCGGCGTCAGGATGCACCAGCGTCCCTTGAACAGCGCGGCGAAGCCGGCATCGGGGCCGGAATTCTCGGTACCGGCAACGGGGTGGCCTGCGATCCATCGCGCGTGAGATGGCAGCTTCGGCTTCATCGCCTTGATCGCCGCCTGCTTGACCGAGCCGACATCGGTGACGATCGCGCGCTGCTTGAGGGCTGGTCCGATCTTCTCGGCGATCGACTCGTAGGTGGACATCGGCGTGCAGAGGATCACCGCGTCGGCGCCGTCGACCGCCTTGGCGACGTCGGTATAGGCGTGAGCGCAGAGGGTGAGCTCAGCCGCGCGCTGGGCATGCGCCGGATTGATGTCGCCGACGACAATCTCGCGGCAGACGCCGTGCTCCCTGAGCGCGCGCGCGATCGAGGAGCCGATCAGCCCGATGCCGATGATGGTGACGCGATCGAAGATCTCAGCCACGGAGGCACTCCGCCAGCGTGTCGATAAGGATCCGGTTCTCCTCCTCGGTGCCGATCGAGAAGCGGAAGTATCCGACCATGCCGTAGGTCTTCATCTCGCGCAGGAAGATCCCGCGCTCGGCACAGAAGGCGAGGATCTGATCCGGGGTCTTGCCGAGCTTCTCCGGCACCTTCACCAGCATGAAGTTGGCGACGGTCGGCTGCGGCTCGAGCCCGAGCGTCTTCAGCATCTCCTGGATACGCGGAACCCAGATGCGATTATGCGTCTTGGACCGGTCCTGGAAGGGCACGTCCTCGAGCGCGGCAACGCCGGCCGCCTGCGCCGCGGCATTCACGTTGAAGACGCCATGCACGCGATTCAGCACGTCGACCACCGCCGGCGCACCGTAGCCCCAGCCTAGTCGCAGGCCGGCCAGGCCGTAGAGCTTCGAGAAGGTGCGCAGCATGATCACGTTGGGCGCCGTCTCGGCGAGCTCGACTCCCGAGGAATAGTCGTTGCGCTCGACATACTCGGCATAGGCGGCATCGAGCACGAGCACGACATGCTTCGGCAGCGCCTTCCACAGACGCTCGACCTCCGAGCGCGCGAGATAGGTTCCCGTCGGGTTGTTCGGGTTGGCGAGGAAGACGATCTTCGTCTTCGCCGAGAGCTTGGCCAGGATCGCGTCCACGCTCGCGGTGAAGCCGTCATCCTGCGCCTTGACCGGCGTCGCGCCCGAGGCATGCGCGCAGGTCGGGTACATGACGAAGCCGTATTGCGTGTAGATCACCTCGTCGCCCGGCCCGGCGAAGCAGTGGCAGAGGAGCTCGATCAGCTCGTCCGAGCCGTTGCCGATCACGAGTTGCTCGGGCTTGAGCCCGTGATGCTTGGCGAGCGCGGCGGTGAGCGTGCTGGATCCGCTTTCCGGGTAGCGGTTGATCTCGCCGGCCGCGGCCTTGTAGGCCTCGATCGCCTTCGGGCTCGCGCCGAGAGCGCCTTCATTCGCCATCAGACGGATCAGGCGGCCGGGCCGCTTCGGCTTGGCGAACGCCTTATAGGGCGTCAGCTCCATGATGCCGGGCTGGGGAACAGGGGCGTCGCTCATGCTCAACTCCGAACTCAACCCTTCGACAGCGGCGTGGCATAGCCGCCGATCAGGGCCGCACGATTGAAACGTAGCGACGCCAAGCGTGCATCGCCTTCTGCAACGAAATCATCGACCTCGACCAACGTCGCCGATCCGTCCTCGCCAATCACGCGTCCCGCGAGGCCGGCTTTGCGGAACGCTGCGACTATGGCGGCTCGGCCGAGCCTGGGCCGGCTCTCGGCCATTATCAGGCTGCGGTCGCTGCCCGAGGGCTCGAAGGGGACGCGGGCGATGGCAACGGCGTCGCCTTTGCCTCCCGCAAAGGGAAGCTTGGCAACGATCCGCGGTACTGCAGTGTTCTTAGCGAGCGCCCTCCACCAGCCGCCCTCGCCCATAAGCGGGAGCACGCCGATCGTGGCCTTGCCGGCGGCGACGTCACGCACGGCCTGGGGCGCCGACCGGCGCTTGAAAGGAACGCTCGACCCGAAATGATCGCGCGCCACATCCCAGCAACGATCGACCACGGCGAGCGAGACCGCTTCCTGCAGCGCGAGCGAGCCGCCGACGATCATCTCGCGCCAGATGCGGACGAGGACACCGATGGGCATCTCGCCCTTGTGCCGCGCGACCAGGCGGCGGATCAGTGCAGCCTCGCGGGCCGGCCGCCATTTCGGCGCCGCGGTCCCTTTGACCTTGCCGACCTTGCGCACGACCGCGACCCGCTGCATCAGCAGGTCATGGATCGCCTGATCGATGCGATCGATCTCGGCGCGGATCTCCTCGAGGGTCTGGGCGGGCGCGGCCATCGTCGGAAGCACGGGGTGGGGCCGCTAGGTGTAGTCGTGGAAACCGACAAAATCAAAGCCTTCCGGCATTGGCGGAAAAGGCCTGAAGTCACCGCATCTCGCCTTTCCCCTGGGCTTTCGGGCGTATGACCACGACCTTCGGCTCCCTCGCGCGCATACCGACCTCTGCGGCGCTGCCCGGCCGCCGGCTCACGCTGGAGGCCGGGGCGCCGATGAAGCTCGACTGCGGGCTCGAGCTGGCCGAGGCGACTTTCGCCTACCAGACCTATGGCCGGCTGAATGCAGACAAATCGAACGCCATCCTCGTCTGCCACGCGCTGACCGGCGACCAGTACGTCGCCGAGGATCATCCCGTCACCGGCAAGCGCGGCTGGTGGGAGATGATGGTCGGCCCCGGCAAGCCGATCGACATCGAGCGCTACTTCGTCCTCTGCGTGAACGTGCTCGGCGGCTGCATGGGCTCGGCCGGGCCGCGCGAGATCGACCCGAAGACCGGCAAGCCCTACGGGCTGTCCTTCCCGGTCATCACAATCGGCGACATGGTCGAAGCACAGCTCCGCGTCGTCCGTCATCTCGGCATCGAGCGACTGTTCGCGGTCACCGGCGGCTCGATGGGCGCCATGCAGGTCCTGCAATGGGCGTCGCGCCACCCCGAGAAGATCTTCGCCGCGATCCCGATCGCCGGCGCAGCCCGGCACTCGGCGCAGAACATCGCCTTCCACGAGGTCGGCCGTCAGGCGATCATGGCCGACCCCGAGTGGCGCGGCGGCGACTACATCGGCCACGGCACCAACCCGGCCCGCGGCCTCGCCGTCGCACGCATGGCCGCGCACATCACCTATCTTTCCGAGCCGGCGCTGCACAAGAAGTTCGGCCGCAACCTGCAGGACCGCGAAGCCCTCTCCTACGGCTTCGAGGCCGACTTCCAGGTGGAGAGCTATCTACGCCACCAGGGCATCACCTTCGTCGACCGCTTCGATGCGAACTCCTATCTCTACATCACCCGCGCGATGGACTATTTCGACCTCGCCGCCGAGCATGGCGGCGTGCTGGCCAACGCCTTCCGCGGCACTACCTGCCGCTTCTGCCTGATCAGCTTCACCTCCGACTGGCTGTTCCCGACCAGCGAAAGCCGCGCCATCGTGCATGCACTGAACGCGGTCGCCGCCGATGTCAGCTTCGTCGAGATCAACAGCGACAAGGGCCACGACGCCTTCCTCCTCGACGAGCCCGAATTCCATTCGGTCCTGAGCGGCTTCCTTGCCGGCTCGGCCGAGCTCGCCGGCGTCAAGCCGCATCCGCCGAGGACTCCATGATCCGCGCCGATCTGCAGCTTATGGCCGACATGATCGAGGATGGTGCGCGCGTGCTCGATGTCGGTTGCGGCGACGGCGTGCTGCTCGAGCATCTGAAGCGCGAGAAGCGCGCGGTCGGGCGCGGCATCGAGCTTTACCAGGCCGGCGTGAATGCCTGCGTCGGCCGCGGCCTCTCGGTCATCCAGGGCGACGCCGACACCGATCTCCGCGACTACCCGACCGCTGCCTTCGACTATGCGGTCCTGAGCCAGACGCTGCAGGCGACCGTGGACCCGAAAGGCGTGCTGACCGAGTTGGCGCGGATCGCCCGGCACGCCATCGTGTCCTTCCCGAACTTCGGCCATTGGCGCGTGCGCTGGTC
>VGEH01000049.1 GCA_016869375.1 Alphaproteobacteria bacterium
GATCCACATACGAAAACAGTGAACCAGACCGATCGTCAGATCCGCGCATCTCATCCTCCTGACAAACTAAGGAGAATGAATCACCCTTCAAACCCGATTCGCTACAGACTTCTTCAACAGCCTGCTAGCCGTTGGTCCGGCTTTGCTTTTTTGCCGGAATGGGCTTCACTAAGAGGCGAAGGCCGGGTGCGCGCGAACAAACCTCCGGAACGGCCCCGGGACAGCCCACCAAGGGAGAAACGCTCATGCTGACTCGTCGAGACATGATCCTGGCCTCGCTCGCCGGAACGACGGCGCTCGCCGCCGGCTGGACTTCGGCCTCTGCCCAGGCGATCGATACGCTCCAGATCTTCGTTCCGGCCGCGCCGGGAGGCGGCTGGGACCAGACCGGCCGCACCATCGAAGCCGTGCTGAAGGCCAACAAGCAGATCGGCTCGGCCCAAGTGACCAACGTAGGCGGTGCAGGCGGCGCTGTCGGCCTGCCGCAGTTCGTCAACCAATGGCGCGGCCGCCAGAACAGCATCATGGTCGCCGGCATGGTCATGGTCGGCGCCCTGATCGCCAACAAGAGCCCGGTCAATCTGAGCCAAGTCACGCCGATCGCGCGCCTGACCGGCGAGTTCGAGGTGATCGTCGTGCCCGGCTCTTCGCCGCACAAGGACATGAAGTCACTCGTCGCGCAGCTGAAGAAGGACCCGGGCTCGGTCTCCTGGGCCGGCGGCTCAGCCGGCGGCACCGACCACATTCTGGTCGGCATGATCGCCCAGTCGCAGGGCGTCGATCCGAAGAAGGCCGCCTACGTCGCGTTTGCCGGCGGCGGCCCCGCCCAGGCGGCGCTGCTCGGTAACCAGGTGACCTGCGGCGTCTCAGGCTGGGGCGAGTTCTCCGAGCAGGTGAAGGCCGGCAAGCTGAAGGCCCTGGCGATCTCGTCCGACAAGCGCGTGGCGGGCCTCGATGTGCCCACGCTGAAGGAGCAGGGCATCGACGTCGAGCTGTTCAACTGGCGCGGCGTTTTCGCTCCTCCGGGCATTGCGGACGCAGAGCGTGCCAAGATCACCAAGCTCATCGAGGATATGGCCGCGAGCAAGGCCTGGCAGGACGAGCTCCAGAAGCGCGACTGGATGGGCATCCTCCAGACGGGCAAGGCGTATGAGGACTACATCAAGTCCGAGAACACCCGCATCGAGGCGATCCTGAAGGGGCTGGGGCTGGCATAAGAAAGCGCGGCGCCCAAGGCGTCATACTCCCTCTCCCGCCTTGGCGGGGGAGGGGTGGGGAGGGGGCATGCAGGAACGCTCGTCCGGCGCGATCGCCGTCGCCATCGGCTTCGTCCTGGTCGGCGTCGTCGTCGGCTACGAGACGAGCCAGATCGCCGATACGCCTCTCTATGCCAAGGTCGGCCCCAAGGTCTTTCCGAGCTTCGTTGCCGGCGGACTGATCCTGCTCGGCCTCGCTCTCCTCTGGGACGCGTGGTCAGGACGTTGGAAAGCCGAGGATGACGACGAAAGCCGGCCGATCGACTGGAGCGCGCTCGGCTGGCTCGGCTTCGGCCTCCTCTTCAACGTCGCCTTGATCGGCACCGTCGGCTTCATCCTCGCCTCGACCGTGCTGTTCGCCTCGGTCGCGCGCGCCTTCGGCAGCACGAAGCCGGCGCGCGACATCGCGATCGCCTTCGTCTTCGCAGCGATCGTCTATATCGGCTTCGCCAAGCTGCTCGGCATCAATATGGGCACGGGCCTCATCGAGAGATTCCTCTGATGGATACGCTCGCCCAGCTCGGTAACGGCTTCGCCGTGGCGCTGACGCCGATGAATCTCGCCTTCTCCTTCCTCGGCGTGCTGCTCGGCACCGCGATCGGCGTGCTTCCCGGCCTCGGACCGGCGCTGACCATCGCGCTGCTGCTGCCGATTACTTTCAAGGTCGACGCCACCGGCGCCTTCATCCTCTTCGCCGGCATCTACTATGGTGCCATGTACGGCGGCTCGACCACCTCGATCCTGCTGAACACGCCCGGCGAGAGCGCCACCATCATCACCGCGCTCGAAGGGAACAAGATGGCGCGCCGCGGTCGCGGCGGCGCGGCGCTCGCGACGGCAGCGATCGGCTCCTTCGTCGCCGGCACCATCGGCACGCTGGGCCTCACCTTCGTCGCGCCCATCGTCGTCGAGTTCGCGCTCAAATTCGGACCGGCCGAGTATTTCTCGCTGATGATCCTCGCCTTCGTCACGGTCTCGGCCGTGCTGGGCAATTCGGCGATAAGGGGGCTGGCTGCGCTCCTCTTCGGCATCTGGCTCGGCCTGATCGGCGTCGACCTGCAGACCGGCCAGGCACGCTTCACCTTCGGCATCCTCGAGCTTCTGGACGGTGTCAACGTCATCGTCGTCGCTGTCGGCCTCTTTGCCGTCGGCGAAACGCTCTATCTCGCCACGCGCTATCGCTACGGCAAGGACGAGATCCTGCCGATCAAGGACTCGCTGTGGATGACGCGCGAAGATTGGGGCCGGTCGTGGAAGGCGTGGCTGCGCGGCTCGGCGCTGGGCTTCCCGATCGGCGCGCTGCCGGCCGGCGGCGCGGAGGTGCCGACCTTTCTCTCCTACTATCTGGAGAAGAAGCTTTCGAAGAAGCCGGCGGAGTTTGGCAAGGGGGCGATCGAGGGCGTCGCTGGGCCTGAGGCCGCGAACAACGCGTCCGCCGCCGGCGTGCTGGTGCCGATGCTGACGCTGGGCCTCCCGACCTCGGCGACGGCGGCGATCATGCTCTCCGCCTTCCAGAGCTACGGCATCAATCCGGGGCCACAACTGCTGATGACGCAGTCGAACCTCGTTTGGGGCCTGATCGCCAGCCTCTATATCGGCAACGTCATGCTGCTGGTGCTGAACCTGCCGCTGATCGGTCTCTGGGTGAAGATCCTGGCGATCCCGGCGCCGCTGCTCTATGGCGGCATCCTCGTCTTCGCCACGATCGGCACCTACGGCATCAGCCAGTCGCCGATCGATCTGATTCTGCTCTACGTGATCGGCGGCATCGGCTTCCTGATGCGGAAATACGACTTCCCGACCGCGCCGGTGATCATCGGCATGATCCTGGGGCCGCTGGCCGAGCAGGAATTCCGCCGCGCCATGACCATCAGCCAGGGCGATGTGACGGTACTGGTGACGCGGCCGCTGTCGCTGACCCTGCTGGTCCTCGCCGCCATCGCGTTGGCCGGGCCGCATCTCTATCGCTGGTGGGCACGTAGCCGGAAATGAAAAGGCCCCTCCGGAGAGGGGCCTTGCCTGACGCGCGGCGCCGATGGATCACTCCGTGGAGGCGCTCGTCGTGTCGGTCTGCTTGTTGTAGCGGATGGTGATCTTCGAGATCTCGCAGAGATCGAAGCCGCGCCAGACGACGGTGGAGTTGTCGATTTCGTACTTCACCTTGAGGTCCCACTTGCAGCTCTTCTCCTTGCGGGAGAACTTGATCGGCAAGGTTTCCTTGTCGGCCATCGTGTCCTTGCCGAGGACGTCGTCTTCCCAATCGTCGGCGGCGCTCGGCGACACGTAGACCTCGCTGATGACGTAGCCGGTCGCATTCACCAGCGTGAAATCCTGCTTGCCCTGCGCATGAGCCGAGGCTCCGAACCCGGCCACTGCAAGTCCACCCAACAAAGCGAGCGCGTAGCGCATTTCAGACGTCCCCTGGTTGATGAGGGCGCATAGAAACCACGCGCCGCGCTCCCAGGCCAGTAACAAACGGTAATGGAATACCTGGACCGTCAGGTCGAACTGCAGGAGGTCGCTGGCGTCGCGCCTACGCCCGCTCGTCCACGCGATCGACGGGGGACTGGTCCGTAGGCTGTCCCTTGGCGACCCCGACCATCGCGGGGCGCAACAGGCGATCATGCAACACGTAGCCCGGCTGCATCACCTGGACGACGGTACCCGCCGGCTTGCCGGTGTTTTCGGCCTCGAACATCGCCTGATGCAGGTTGTAGTCGAAGCGCTCGCCGAGCGGCATGACCTTCCTGATGCCGTTTTTCTCGAAGGCCGCCAGCACCTCGCGCTCGGTCGCCTCGAGACCGACCATCAGCGCGTCGAGCACCTCGCTTGCCTTGCGTGCCTCGGCCGGCACGAGCTCGAGTGCGCGGCGGAGATTGTCGGAGATCTGCAGAACATCGCGGGCAAGTCCGACCGCGCCGTAGCGCTTGGCGTCGTCGCGTTCGCGCTCCGCACGCCTGCGGCCGTTCTCGGCATCGGCGACGGCGCGAAGCAGCTGGTCCTTGACCTTCTTCAGCTCGACCTCGAGCTCGGCCTCGCGGCTCGGCGGGGGCATGTCATTGGCCGGCCTCGGCTCGTTTTCCGGCCCACCGGTCTTGTTTTCATCGCTCATCGATAAGTCCTTCGTCGATCCTTAACATTTAACCCAGAAGACGGCCGATCAGCTTCGCGGTGTAGTCGACCATCGGAATGATGCGGGCATAGTTCATGCGCATCGGCCCCACGACGCCGATGGCGCCGACCACGCGCTCGCGGCCGTTGGAGAAGGGCGCCACGATCATGGCGCAGCCGGCGACCCGGAACAGCTCGTTCTCGGCGCCGATGAAGATCTGCACGCCGTCGGCGAGCGAGGTCGCATCGATCAGACGCAGCAGCGACTGCTTGGTCTCAAGCGCATCGAAGATCGAGCGGATGCGCTCGAGATCGCCGACGGCGCTGACATCGTCGAGCAGGTGCGAGCGGCCACGCACGATCAGATGGCCGCCATCGCTCCCGCTCCAGGTGGCGACGCCCGCCTCGACCACGCGCTTGGTCAGCTCGTCGAGCTGGGCGCGCTGCTCCTGGATCTCGCCCATGACCTTGCCGCGCGCTTCCTCCAGCGTCTTGCCGGCGACGCGCGCGCTGAGGAAGTTGCTGGCCTCGGTCAGCATCGACGGCGTGATGCCCGCCGGCAGCTCGAGTACGCGGTTCTCGACCATGCCGCCTTCGCTGACAATGACGACCAGCGCGCGGCCGGGGCCTAGCGGCACGAACTCGATATGCCTCAGCGACTTCTCGACTTTTGGCGAGTAGACGAGGCCGGCGCAGTGGGTGAGGCCGGAGAGCGTTGCCGAGACCTGCTCCAGGACTTCGGGCAGGCTGCGGCCGACGGCGGCGCATTGCCCATCGATCGAGCGTCGCTCGTCTTCCGTCAGGCTGCCGACCTCCAGCAGGCCGTCGACGAAAAGGCGCAACCCGGCCTCGGTCGGAAGCCGTCCGGCCGAGGTGTGGGGGGCGTAGAGGAGGCCGGCTTCCTCCAGGTCCGCCATGACGTTGCGGATGGTGGCGGGGGAGAGTTGGACGCCGAGCTTGCGCGAAATCGTGCGCGAGCCGACCGGCTCGCCGGTTTCGACGAACGCCTCGACCACCCGCCGGAAGATCTCCCGGGACCTCTCGTTCAGCTCTACGATCATGGTTCTGCTAGCTCTGCCCGATACTTAGTGTCGCGTCGGCGATGCGTCAACGAGGGGTGCGAAACGGGGACGAAGCTGTTAGGGTGCGCGCCGCTCCGGCCCAACCAAGAGGCATTGCCATGCGACCCTCCGGTCGCGCGTCCGATCAGATGCGTCCAGTCGTGCTCGAACCCGGTTTCTCCAAGCATGCCGAGGGGTCCTGCCTCGTACGGTTCGGGGATACCCATGTGCTGTGCACGGCCTCCTTGGACGAGCGGGTGCCGCCGTTCCTGAAGGGGACCGGCAAGGGGTGGGTGACGGCTGAATATGGGATGCTGCCGCGCTCGACCAATACGCGGACCGACCGAGAGGCGGCCAAGGGCAAGCAGTCCGGCCGTACCCAGGAGATCCAGCGCCTGATCGGCCGGGCGCTCCGGGCGGTGACCGACCTGCCGAAGCTGGGCGAGCGTCAGGTGAAGATCGATTGTGACGTGATTCAGGCCGATGGCGGCACGCGTACAGCGGCGATCACCGGCTCTTACGTCGCGCTCTACCAGTGCTTCGAGCACATGAAGAAGCTGAGGATGCTGCCCGCGATCCCGATGACGGATTCCGTCGCGGCGGTCTCCTGCGGCGTCGTTTCCGGGGCGCCGGTGCTCGATCTCGACTATGCCGAGGATTCGGCGGCCGAGACCGATGCCAATTTCGTGCTGACCGGTGTCGGCAAGCTGATCGAGGTCCAGGCGACGGCGGAGGGGGCTCCCTTCGCCGAGTCGGAGCTCTTGCGCATGCTGGAGCTGGCCCGGAACGGGGCGGGGCACCTTGCCGGGCTGCAACGCCGGGCGCTCGGCCTTGCCTGATGGCGATCCAGGTTCGGCAGCTTCAGCCGGGCAACGATCTGCTGCTGTCCGACTTCCTGGAGCGTCGGGCCGACAGCTCGATGTTCATCCGCGCCAATCTCCGGCATTCGGGGCTGGCCGATACGGGCAAGCCCTATAGCGGCACCTATGTCGCCGCCTTCAGCGGCGCGGCGATCGAGGCGGTGGCCGCTCTCTTCTGGAGCGGCACCGTCATCCTGCAGGCCCCTTTTTACCTGGGGCCGATCCTCAATCACCTGACCGGCCTCGACGTGCGGCCGATCAAGACGCTGCTCGGTCCGTTGTCCCAGACCGACGAGGCGCGTCGGTTGCTTGGCCTGCGCAACGCGCCGACGAAGAAGACCAGCCGTGAGGATCTGTTCGCCCTCGGCCTGGAGCGCCTCGTCATGCCGGAACACCTGGCAGCCGGGACCTGGGTCTCGCGGCGGCCGAAGCCGAACGAGCTCCGGACCCTCGTCGACTGGCGGATCGCAAGCGTGATCGAAACCAACTCCGCCTCCGACGATGAGGAGCAGACGCGTCGCGACGCTGACGAGGTCATCCGCCGCCTCGACCGGGAGAGCGCGATCTGGGTGCTGGAGGTCGATGGGCGCGTCGTGTCGATGAACAGCTTCAACGCGGTGATGCCCGAGATGGTGCAGGTCGGCGGCGTGTTCACGCCTCCGGACCTGCGTGGCTTCGGCTTCGCGCGCGCTTGCGTCGCAGGATCGCTGGCCGCGGCGCGCCATCGCGGGGTCGAGCGCGCGGTCCTGTTCACGCCGAAGGACAATGCGGCGGCGCAAACGGCCTACCGTGCGATCGGCTTTCGCCTCGTTGGCGATTACGGCATCGTTGTCTTCGGATAGGTCCAATGGCCCGACGCTTCACCGAACCAAAGCTCGTTCTTGCTACCCACAACCCAGGCAAGGTCGGGGAGCTTGAAGAGCTGCTTGCGCCCTGGAAGGTTGAGGTCGTCTCCGCCGGTACGCTCGGCCTGCCGGAGCCGGAAGAGACGGGCGAGACCTTCGTCGACAACGCGCTGCTCAAGGCGCGCGTTGCGATGGAAGCGACCGGGCTGCCGGCCCTCGCCGACGATTCCGGCCTGAGCGTCGTCGGGCTCGGCGGCCGGCCGGGCGTGCACACCGCCGACTGGGCCGGAAGCCCGCGCGATTTCACCAGGGCGATGCGCCGCGTGCAGGATGAGCTCGGCAGCAATCCCGATCGCCGCGCCGCCTTCATGTCGACCCTGGCACTGGTCTGGCCCGACGGGCATGAGGAGGTATTCGAAGGCAAGGTCGAGGGCGAGCTCGTCTGGCCGCCGCGCGGGACCATTGGCTGGGGCTACGATCCGATGTTCGCGCCCGAGGGCAGCCCGCGCACCTATGGCGAGATGTCGGCCGAGGAGAAGCACAGCACCAGCCATCGCGCCCGGGCGCTGGGCAAGCTGGTGAAGGCCTGCTTCGACGGGCGATGACCGATCCCGGCTTCGGCCTCTACGTCCATTGGCCGTTCTGCCGGTCGAAATGTCCTTACTGCGACTTCAACAGCCACGTCTCCGAGCGCGTCGACCAGGCGCGCTGGCGCCGCGCGCTGCTGGCGGAGCTCGACTGGTGGGCCGACCGCGTCGAGCGTCGGCCGCTGACCAGCATCTTCTTCGGCGGCGGGACCCCCTCTCTGATGGACCCGGAGACGGTGGCCGCGGTGATCGAGCGGGCAGGGAGTCGACTCGGCTTTGCCGAAAACCCGGAGATCACGCTTGAGGCCAATCCGACCAGCGTCGAAGCGGATCGCTTCGCCTCTTATCGCGCTGCCGGTGTCAATCGCGTATCGCTTGGCGTGCAGGCGCTGAACGAAACCGATCTCAAGTTCCTCGGCCGGCAGCACGATCCGAAGGAAGCGCTGGCCGCCGTCGGTCTCGCAGCGATGCACTTTCCGCGTTTCAGCTTCGATCTGATCTATGCACGGCCCGGACAGACGGTTGCGGCCTGGCGCGAGGAGCTGAAGCAGGCGCTGGGGCATGCCGGCACGCACATCTCCGTCTATCAGCTCACCATCGAGCCGGGCACGCAGTTCCAGACGCGCTTCGATCGCGGCGAGATCGCGATCCCCGACGACGATCTCGCGGGCCAGCTCTACGAGGCGACGCAGGAGATCCTCGAAGGCGCCGGGCTCCCAGCCTATGAGATCTCGAATCACGCGCAGCCGGGGGCGGAGTCACGGCACAACCTGACCTATTGGCGCATGGGGCCTTATCTCGGGATCGGGCCGGGAGCCCATGGGCGGGTCGTGCGCGATGGCGGCTGGTGGGCGACGCGCCAGGCGCGGGCGCCCGAAACCTGGCTCTCCCGGGTCGACGCGCAGGGGCACGGCACCGCGGAAGAGACGGCCCTGTCGGCCGAGGAACGCCGCCGCGAGATCCTGATGATGGGGCTCAGGCTAGCCGAGGGAATCCCCGTCGATCGCCTTGGCGGCTTGCCGGATGAAGGCCGCCGGGCGGCGCTGGTCGAGGAGGGGTACCTGGTCGACGATGGCCAAGTGCTCCGGGCGACGGCGGCAGGCCGGCAGCGCTTGAACGGGCTCCTCATCTACCTTCTCGACTGAGAAGCCAAAGAAAACTGCCAGTTGCGAGGTTTTTCGTGGTGTCGTAAACCGGCACCACTGTGGCTATTCTGCATCAATGACCGAAGTCGCGTCGAGAGACATCGTCGGCCTGTGGCGGCGCTTCGAGGCGTGGGGCGAAAGGGTGGGGCTGGCGCGAAAGCTCGCGATCCTGCTCGGCTTGGCCTCTGTCGCCGCCGCCATCGCCACCTATGTGACCTTCTCCGGCGTCGAGGCTCTGCCGCGCGAGCCGAAGCCCGTCATCCTGCTGCTGACGCTCGATGTCGTCCTGCTGCTGCTTCTGGCGGCCCTGGTGTCGCGCCGGCTGGTCGGGCTCTGGGCCGAGCGGCGCCGCGAGGGCATGGGATCGGGCCTGCATCGGCGCCTCGCCCTTCTGTTCAGCGTCGTCGCCTTGGCGCCGACGCTGGTCGTCACTGTTTTCGCCGCGCTCTTCCTGCACCTCGGCATCCAGAGCTGGTTCGACGACGTCGTGCGCAAGGCCGTCAATGAGAGCCATGCGGTCGCCCGCCTCTACCTCGAAGAGCACCAGAAGAGCATCCGCGGCGACATCCTGCTGATGGCGCAGAACATCGCGCGCGAAGCGCCCGTGCTGATGAACAGCCCGCAGCGCTTCAACGCGCTTCTCACCGCCTGGGCCTCCTCGCGCTCGCTGTCCGAGGCGGTGGTGTTCACGGAGTCGGGCGTCATCCTGGCGCGCGCCGGCCTCACCTTCGCGCTCGAACTCGAGCCGCTGGCGGCGGACCTGGTCAACCGCGCCTCCGAAGGCGAGGTCGTCCTGTTCTCCAGCGAGAACGAGGATCGCGTGCGCGCGGTCGCCCAGCTCGACCGCTTCATCGGCGCCTATCTGATGATCGGCCGCGTGGTCGACTCGACCGCGCTCGCCTATGCCGAGCGTACAAGGCGCGCGGTCGAGGCCTATCAGCAGATCGAGACGCGCGCCGCCGGGCTGCAGTTCAGATTCGTCCTCTGGTTCTCCGCCGTGGCGCTCCTGCTGCTGCTGGCGGCGATCTGGCTCGGCCTCACCTTCGCCAATCAGCTGGCGCGGCCCATCAGCGGCATGGCGCGTGCGGCGGAGCGCGTGCGCGCCGGCGATCTCGGCGCCCGTGTCGAGGAGCGCCCGGCCAGCGACGAGATCGGTGTGCTCGCCCAGGCCTTCAACCGCATGACCGAGCAGCTAGAGGCGCAGCGCGGCGATCTGATGGAGGCGAACCAGCAACTCGACGTTCGGCGGCGCTTCATCGAAGCGGTGCTCTCTGGCGTCTCCGCCGGCGTCATCGGCATCGACGGCGATGGCCGCATCACGCTGCCCAACCGCTCCGCCGCGTCGCGGCTCGGCGTGCAGCCGGAAAGCCTTGCCGGACGGCCGTTGGTCGAGGCGATCCCGGAGCTGGCACCGCTCTGGGAGGAGGTTCGGCGCCGCCCCGACAAGCTGGCGGAAGACCAGGTGCAGATCGTCCGCGGCGGGCGCACGCGCACCCTGCTGGCTCGTCTCGGCGTCGATGCGCGGGAAGGCGAGACGCATGGCTATGTGCTCACCTTCGACGACGTGACCGAGCTGCTGACGGCGCAGCGCCAGGCCGCCTGGGCCGATGTCGCGCGGCGAATCGCGCACGAGATCAAGAATCCGCTGACTCCGATCCAGCTCTCGGCAGAACGGCTCAAGCGCCGGTACCTGAAGGAGATTCAGTCCGATCCGGATACCTTCCGCGCCTGCACCGACACGATCGTCCGCCAGGTCGGCGACATCGGCCGTATGGTCGATGAGTTTTCCTCCTTCGCTCGCATGCCGCGCGCGACGATCAGGCCGGAAGCGCTCCAGCCGATCTGCGAGGAAGCGGTCTTCCTGCAGCGCCAGAGTCGCTCCTCAACCGCTGTCGAGATCGAGACGCCCGAAGCGCCGCTGATCCTGCCTTGCGATGCGCGCCAGCTCCGCCAGGCGATCACCAATCTGCTGAAGAACGCCGGCGATGCGATCGACGGTCGGTCGACGCCGATCTCGGGTTCGCTGCCTCCGGGACGGATCAAGCTGACCTTGACGCTGGATGGCGGCGAGACACGGATCGAGGTGACGGACAACGGAAGAGGCCTGCCCGTCGACGGGCGGGAGCGCCTGACCGAGCCTTACGTGACGACGCGTACCAAGGGAACAGGCCTCGGCCTCGCCATCGTCAAGAAGATCGCCGAGGACCATGGCGGGCGCCTGGTGCTCGGCGACAACGAAGGGGGCGGCGCGAAAGTCGCCCTGGTCCTGCCGGGCGGCACGTTCGGCGAGGTCGAGAGAAAAGGAGCGAGGGCGGTCGGACGTGGCGCATGACGTACTGATCGTCGACGACGAAGCCGACATCCGCACGCTGATCGCAGGTGTGCTCGAGGATGAAGGTTATGTGACGCGTGTCGCCGGGGACTCCGACGCGGCGCTGGCCGAGCTGCGCCAGCGTCGTCCCTCGCTGCTCGTGCTCGATATCTGGCTGCAGGGAAGCACGCTGGACGGGCTGCAGCTGCTCGATGTCGTGCGCAAGGAGCATCCGCATACCCCGGTGGTTATGATCTCCGGCCACGGCACGATCGAGACCGCGGTGCAGGCAATCAAGCTTGGGGCGTACGACTTCATCGAGAAGCCGTTTCAGACCGACCGGCTGCTGCTGATCGTCGGTCATGCGATCGAGACCGCGCGGCTCCGGCGCGAGAACCAGGAGCTCAAGCTGCGTTCCGGCGCGGCCGCCGATCTGACGGGCGTCAGCCAAGCGCTGATACAGGTGAAGCTCGCGGTCGATCGCGTCGCTCCGACCGGAAGCCGCGTCTTCATCACCGGCCCCGCCGGCGCCGGCAAGGAAGTCGCGGCGCGCATGATCCATGCGCGCTCGCGGCGCGCGGACGGGCCGTTCGTCGTGCTCAACTGCGCGACGCTCGAGCCGGAACGCTTCGAGGCGGAGCTGTTCGGCACCGAGAACGGCGCCGATGTGCGGCTCGGCACCTTCGAGCAGGCGCATGGCGGCACGCTGCTGCTCGACGAGGTCGCCGACATGCCGGCCGAGACCCAGGGCAAGATCGTTCGTGTCCTGCAGGACCAGGCTTTCCGCCGTGTCGGCGGCACCGCGCGCATCGAGGTCGACGCGCGCGTGCTGGCGACATCCAATCGCGATATGCCGACGATGATCGAGGAAGGCACCTTCCGCGAGGATCTCTTCTATCGGCTCAACGTGGTGCCGCTGCGCGTGCCGTCGCTGCGCGAGCGGCGCGAGGACATTCCGGTACTGATTCGCCATTTCCTGGCGCAGGCGGCCGAGAATGCCGGCCTGCCGAAGCGCGAGGTCGGCGAGGACGCGATGGTGGCGCTCCAGGCCTATGACTGGCCTGGCAATGTCCGGCAGCTCCGCAACGTCGCGGATTGGCTGCTGATCATGGCCTCGGGCGATCCGACGCAGCCGATCTCGGCCGAATCGCTGCCGCCGGAGATCGGCTCGAATACGCCCACCGTGTTGCGCTGGGAGAGGGGCGGGGAGATCATGGGGCTGCCCCTCCGCGACGCCCGGGAGCTGTTCGAGCGCGAGTATCTCCTCGCCCAGATCAACCGCTTCGGTGGGAACATCTCCCGCACCGCCGCCTTCGTCGGCATGGAGCGCTCGGCGCTCCATCGGAAGCTCAAGTCCCTGGGCGTGCCCTCCGCCGACCGTCCGCTGGTGCGCAGCGGCGTCTGAACAGGTCCTCCGCCCGCCCGGGGTGATGGTCCGCTGACCGCGTATCATCGACGCCAACGCGGGAAGGGGGATCAGATGCTCGCGACATACTTCAAGCTCGACGAGAACAACACCGATGTCAGGACGGAGGTGCTGGCCGGCATCACGACCTTCCTGACGATGGCCTACATCATTTTCGTCAACCCGCTGATCCTGGGTGAAGCGGGCATGGACAAGGGGGCGGTCTTCGTCGCCACCTGCCTCGCCGCGGCGGGCGCGACGGCGCTGATGGGCCTCTACGCCAACTACCCGATCGCGCTCGCACCGGGCATGGGCCTCAACGCCTTCTTCGCATTCGGCGTCGTTAAGGGCATGGGCATCAGCTGGGAGGTCGCGCTGGGCGCGGTCTTCGTCTCCGGCTTTCTCTTCCTGGTGCTGACCGTCACGCGCGTGCGCGAATGGCTAATCAATTCGATCCCTCGAGCGTTGAAGCTCTCGATCTCCGCCGGCATCGGCCTCTTCCTCGCGATCATCGCGCTCAAGGGAGCGGGCCTGATCGCCGATCATCCGGTGACGCTGGTTACCATCGGCGACCTCAAGGCGCCGCCGACGATCCTCGCCTGCCTTGGCTTTTTCATCATGGTCGGCCTGGATGCGATGCGGGTGAGGGGCGCGATCATGATCGCGATCCTCGGCGTCACCGCGCTCGGCATCGTCTTCGGCCTCTCGCCCTTCAACGGCATCGCCTCGATGCCGCCGTCGCTGGCGCCGACCTTCCTCAAGATGGACATCGCCGGCGCACTTTCGCTCGGCCTGATCGCGGTGGTCTTCGCCTTCCTCTTCGTCGATCTCTTCGACAATGCCGGTACGCTGATCGGCCTCGCGCACCGGGCCGGATTCCTCGACAAGGAAGGCAAGCTGCCGCGCATCCGCCAGGCGCTTCTTACCGACTCCGTCGCCGCCATGGGCGGTGCCGCGCTCGGTACGTCAACCACGACCAGCTATATCGAGAGCGCCGCGGGCATCAAGGAAGGCGGACGCACCGGCCTCACCGCCGTGACCGTCGCCGCCTGCTTCCTGCTGGCGTTGTTCCTGGCGCCTCTGGCGACCACGGTTCCCGCCTATGCGACCGCGCCGGCGCTGTTCTTCGTTGCCTGCCTCATGGCCCGGGGCCTCGCGGAGCTGGATTGGGAGGACGTCACCGAATACGTGCCGGGCGTGGTGACCGCGGTGTCGATGCCGCTCACCTTCTCGATCGCGCATGGCATCGCCTTCGGCTTCATCTCCTACGCGGCGATCAAGATCGCGGCCGGCAGGTTCCAGGATGTGAGCCCGGTGGTGGCGGTGCTGGCGGTACTGTTTATCGTGAAGTTCGCCATCCTATAGGGAAGGCCACGGTCGCGGCGATCACGCGCTTCGCTCAAGCTCGAATGCTGCGCATTCAAGTACGCGAAACGCGCCGCCGCGAAGTGGTCCGACCGCGCCGGCGACCGAGCGCACCTTAGAGCGCAACGCTGAGCCTTGAGCGAGAGCGCATTGGCGGCGCGTCCGCTAGTTGCGGCTCGCCGCGTAGTATTCCACGCGCCGCTCCAGATACCCCAGACCCTCCGCTATCGCGAACGCGAAGATGAACAGGGTCACCACCAGCGCCCAGAAATGCTCCATCAGGAAGTTCGAGGAGTAGATCTCGAACAGATGGCCGAAGCCGACGATGGAGACGAGAAGCTGGCCGATGATCACGCCTTTGACCGCACGGATGCAGCCGAGCCGGATGCCGGCGAGAATCTCGGGCAGGGCCGCCCAGAGATAGATCTTGCTGAACGCCTGCCAGGGCGTGGCGCCGTAGCTGCGCGCCATCTCGACCAGCGAGGGCGAGATGCCACGCGCGCCGGCGCGGGCGTCGAGAACGATGATCCAGACGGCGAAGAGCACCACGGTCAGCACGATGGTCGTCATGCCGAGCCCGAACAGCACCATGATCACCGGTACCAGCGCGCTTAAGGGCGCGCTGAGGAAGATGTTGACCCAGGGCAGCAGTAGACGGTCGGCGATGACAGACCGCCCCATCAGCACGCCGACGGGAACGCCGACCACGATCGCGATCAGATTGCCGAGCAGATAGGCTTCGGCGGTGATGGCGAGCGCCTTCAGGTAGGTCGGCGTAGGCACGATCTCGAAGACGCGCTCGACCACGGCGGAGAAGGGCGGCAGCACCAGCGCAGCGCCGCTCTGGCCGAGGATCTCCCACAGCGCGATCCAGAGGATCAGCGAGGTCATCATCGGCACGTGGTAACCGAAGAGCTTCATGGTCAGTCCAGGTACCGTTTCAGGCCCTGCCAGATCGTCTCGACCGTATCGAGATAGGCAGGGTGCCGGCGGATGGCTTCGGGGTCGTCGCCGCGGCGGATATCCGGCTCGATCACCTCGGCGACCCGGCTCGGCCGCCGCGAGAGCAGCACGATGCGGTCGGAGAGGTAGACGGCTTCTTCGATCGAATGGGTGACGAAGAGCACGGTCTTCCCGCGCGCCGAGAGCAGGCTCAGCATGTCTTCCTGGAACTTGCGCCGAGTCTGCTCGTCGACCGAGGAGAAGGGCTCGTCCATCAGCAGCACATCGGCATCGACGGCAAGCGCGCGGGCGAGGCCGACGCGCTGGCGCATGCCGCCCGAGAGCTCGTGCGGATGGCGATGCTCGAAGCCGGCAAGGCCGACCTCGGCGATGTGGCGGCGCGCCACCGCCTCGCGCTCCTCGCGGCCGACACCGCGCAGCTCGAGGCCGAAGGCGACGTTGCGGAGCACGGTCGCCCAAGGCATCAGGGCGAAATCCTGGAAGACGAAGGCGCGGTCGGGGCCGGGGCCGGTGACCATGCGTCCTGAGACCCTGACCTCGCCCTTGGTCGACGGGATCAGGCCGGCGATGATCTTGAGCAGCGTGGTCTTGCCGCAGCCGGAAGGGCCGAGCAGCGTCGTCAGCTTGCCTTGGGGCACATCGAGCGAGACATCATTCAGCGCTTCGACGCCGCCCTCATAGGTCTTCGAGAGGTTCTTGACCTCGATGATCGGCGTATCGGCGATCGCCGGTCTTGCGCGTGCAGTCATGCCCTGCGTCCTTCGCGGCGGAAGATAGCCGCTTCGATCTTGCCGAGCCCTTCGATGAACAGCACCGAGAGCGCGATCACGGAGAAGATCGCCGCATACATCTTCGGATACTCGGCGATCGACTGATTGTAGGTGATGAGGTCGCCGATGCCGGTCGGCGTGATCAGGAGCTCGGCCAGGATCGCGCCGATGAAGCCGGCCGCGGCGCCCAGGCGAAGCCCGGCGAAGATCACCGGGCTCGCCGAGGGCAGCATGATCTTGAGGATGATCTGCGGCTTCGATCCCTGGAACGAGCGGCCCATCTCGATCAGCGAGGCCGGGGTCTGGCGGATCGCCAGATAGGAGTTCAGCACGATCACCGGCATCGCCATGATGCAGACGGTCAGCACCTTGGCGGCAAGCCCGATACCGTAGGCGAAGACCAGGAGCGGGATCAGCGCCGCCATCGGCGCCGCCTGCATGACGATGAAGGGCGGCGCCATCAGCCACTCGGCCACGCGGCTCAGGCCCATGCCGATGCCGAGCCCGATGCCGATGACGGCGGAAATCGCTAGTCCGAGGGCGAGCGGCTGCAGCGTGATCAGGAGCGCGGCGACGAGCAAGCCATCGGCGGTCATCTCGGCCATGGCCTTCATCGTCTCGATGAAGCCGGGGAAGCCGGCGCTCACCGGAACGCGGCCGGCATACTCCCAGGCGGAGAAGAGAATGAGCGCCGTGAAAAGGCGCAGCGTCAGCGGATGGCTTGCGAGCGCGACCGCGCGGTCTCGCCGCGGGCCGGAGAGGCGCTGCACCGACGCCCCGGGATCACGCGACCCCAGGGAGGGAGAGACTTCGGTCATTCGTGAACTCTGGCAGGCTCCGCAGCGCCTGGTCCGGCGCCGCGGAGCGCGTGTTCTTGGCTAGCTGCCGAGCTTCTTGCGCGCGGCGTCGAGCGGGCCGAAGTCCCAGTAGTCCTCGGCTTTGATCGATTCCAGCGGGCCCTGCATCTGACCGGCCTCGACATAGAACTCGAAGTCGACCTTGGCTGCCTCGGGTCCGCCGCCGCGGCGGTCATAGACGCCTTCCTTGATCGCCTGCTGATAGAAGGGCGTGATGTTGTCGAGGACCTGCTTCGGCAGATCGGCCATCAGGTTCCGCTTCTTCCGCTCGGCGTCGATGATGGTCGGATCCTTCGCCATCTCCTGCCAGAGCTTGAGCATCTCCTCGACGATGATGTCGACCTTGGCGCGGTTGGCTTGCAGCCAGTCGGCACGGACGAAGACGAGTTCGTCCGAAGCCGGCACGTCAACGCTCGGCAGCACGTGGAAGCGGTCCGGAGCACGGCTCATCAGCAGATTCTTGTTGGCGAGGTCGACGATGGTTGCCTTGATCTGGCCGTTGATCATCGCGATGACACGGTTCTCCGAGCCCGGCACGTAGCTGCGCTGGCCGAACTTGATGTTGTTGCGCTTGGCGATGATGTCGCCGATCGCCTCTGTGCCGGAGCCGCGGCCATGGAAGACGAAGGGCTGACCGTCGAGATCCTTCCAGGTCCTGTAGGACTTGTCGGCCACGGGGAAGAAGACGAGGCGCGACATCTGGAAGACCGCCCTCAGCGGCGCCTTGGTCTTCTGCATCACGGCGTAGGGCGTGCCGACGCCGATATCGGCCTGGCCGTTGATGGTGGCCTGGATTGCCAGCTCTTCCTTGGAGAAGGAAGTCAGGTTGTAGGCGACGCCGCGCTCCTTGGCGCGCTCGAGGCCGATGACGAAAGCCAGCGTCTCGGCCGACAGCGTGTCGCCGAGGCCGACCTTGACGGCCTGCGCGCCGGCGCTTGCCGGCAAGAGCGCGACGCCGAGGCCGATGGTGGCCGCTGCCGTCGCGATCCGAAGACGGGTGAACACGCGCACTGCATCCTCCCTTGGGTGTTTCCTCTCACGGCTTGATGCCGCTTCGACAGGGATCGCTTTCGCGTCCCTTCGTCCTTGTTGTCGCCGAAGCCGACTTAGAACGATGCTAAGGAGCGCCGGGCCGCGTTGTCAAACAGGCGCGGCGAGCTGGCGCTCAGGTGAGCCCGGCGGGCTTCGGACCGCCTGTCGCCCAGTCGAGAAGCTCGACCGTGTGCACGGTCGGCATGGTGGCGTAGGTGCCGATCTGGGTGAGGCAGCCGATATTGCCGGCGGCGATCAGGTCCGGCTTCGTTGCCTCGATATTGGCGGCCTTCCGCTTGCCGAGCGCGCTCGCCAATTCTGGTTGAAGCATGTTGTAGGTGCCGGCGGAGCCGCAGCAGAGATGCGGCTCCGCCGGCTCGAGCACCGTGAAGCCGGCTTGCGCGAGCAGCGCTTTCGGTTCGCTGCGGATCTTCTGCCCGTGCTGCAGCGAGCAGGCGGCGTGATAGGCGACCTTGAGGTTCTTCGGCGCGCCCTTCGCGATGCCGAGCTTGGTCAGCACCTCGGAGACGTCCTTGGCGAGGGCCGAGACCTTCGCTGCCTTCTCCGCCCAGGCCGGGTCGGTGCGCAGCATGTGGCCGTAGTCCTTGATCGTCGTCCCGCAGCCCGAGGCGTTGACGACGACCGCATCGAGATCGCCGGTCGAAAGCCACGCGTCGATGTTTCGCTTGGCCATCGCCAGCGCCGGCTTCTCGTCGCCCATGTGGTGCAGCAGGCCGCCACAGCAGCCGGCGCCTCGGGCGACCACGATCTCGCAGCCGAGGCGGGTCAGGAGACGCACCGTCGCCTCGTTGATCTCGGGTGCCAGCACCGGCTGCGCGCAGTTGGTAAGCATCGCGACCCGCATCCGTCGCGTGCCCTCGGCCGGAAAGACCTGCGGTGCATCGACCGCGGCAGGCGGCGCTGGTGCCTTAGCCAGCGTCAGCATGGCACCGAGGCGAGCCGGAAGCAGGCCGGCGAAAGGCTTCGCCAGCGTGGCGCCGAGCAGCGCCAGGCGGAAGCGGTTCGGATAGGGAAGGATCGCCGCCAGCAGCTTGCGCACCAGGCGATCGAGGAACGGGCGCTTGAAGGTCTCCTCGACGCGGACGCGCGCCTGGTCGACCAGGTGCATGTAGTGGACGCCCGAGGGGCAGGTCGTCATGCAGGAAAGGCAGGAGAGGCAGCGGTCGATATGCTTGGTGACCTTGGCCGAGGCCGGCCGGTCGTTCTCCAGCATGTCCTTGATCAGGTAGATGCGGCCGCGCGGGCTATCGAGCTCGTCGCCGAGCAGCACATAGGTCGGGCAGGTGGCGGTGCAGAAGCCGCAATGGACACAGGCGCGCAGGATCTTCTCCGCGACCTGGAGGTCGGGATCGGCGAGCTGGGCGAGAGTGAAATTGGTCTGCATCAGTCCATTCGGCCCGGATTGAGGATGCCGCCCGGGTCGAAGCCTTCCTTCACGCGCTTCGCCAGCGCCGCCAGCGGTCCCGGTTGAGGCTGGAACACGGAGACGGCGGCGCGAGCCGAGGCGTCGGCGCGGATCAGCGTGGCGTGACCACCCTCGATCGCGCCGCGGACGATGCGCGTGCCGGCGTCGTCGGACACCGGCAAGGCGAGCCAGACGAGGCCGCCGCCCCAGTCGTAGAACCACTCTCCCTGCAGAGCACGCGCGATACGGGCGATCACTTTCGGACCCTCTGTCGGCGCGACAGACAGGCGCCACAGCGGACGCGGATCGCCGATGAAGGGCCGGGCGTCGCGGATCTCGCGCCAGAGCTTCGCCGAGTTCATGCCGTGCAGTTCCTCGGTCGCGCCGAAGCGCGCCAGCTCCTCGCGCAGCGCCTTGCAGCGATGCTCGGCCGAGGGAGCAGGGCCCTCGACGCGGATCGCCGTCACGCCCCGTCCGGCGCCGCTGACATAGGAGACGGAGGAACGCGCCGCGATCGAGGCGGGCAGGTGTGCGGCCGCGATCACCTCGTGCGGGCTGCCGAGGGCGGCCGACATGGCTTCCGTCGCGCGCACATCGTCGAGACCAAAGATCAGAACGGTGCGCGTTTTTTCCGGCGCCGGCATCACCTTGAAGGTGACCTCGGTCATCGCCGCCAGCGTGCCGTGCGAACCGCAGATAACCTTCGAGAGGTCGTAGCCGGTGACGTTCTTGACGACGCGGCTGCCCGACTTGAAGAACTCGCCGCGCCCGTTCACCGCCTTGAAGCCGAGCAGGTGGTCGCGCGCCGCGCCATGGCGAAGCCGGCCGGGGCCTGAAAGGTTGGCGGCGAAGACGCCGCCGATGCTGGCCGCGTTCTCGGGCTCGCCATAGATCGGGCCAAGGTCCATCGGCTCGAAGGCCAGGCGCTGGTTCTTCTCGGCGAGCGTCCGCTCGATCTCGGCGAGCGGCGTGCCGGCCGCAGCCGTCATCACCAGCTCCTCCGGCTCGTAGAGCGAGACGCCGGTCAGGCCCGAGAGATCGAGACTCGATGCCGTCTGCATCGGCCGCCCGAGACCGCGCTTCGTGCCGCGACCAACGACCTCCAGCGGCGTACCGGTATTCGCCGCGTCGGCCAGGATCTGGCAGACGTCGTCTGCGTCGCGGGGAATGGCCATCAGAACCGCGGCAGGTCGGGGAAGGGGAGATTGCCTTTGGAGACGACCATGCGGCCCATCTCGGCGCAGCGATGCAGCACCGGGAACACCTTGCCGGGATTGAGCAGCGATTCCGGATCGAAGGCGCATTTGACGCGGAGCTGCTGGGCCATGTCGACTTCGTCGAACATCGTGTCCATGAGGTCGCGCTTCTCGATGCCGACACCATGCTCGCCGGTGAGCACGCCGCCGACCTCGACACAGAGACGGAGGATGTCGGCGCCGAACTTCTCCGCGCGCTCGAGCTCGTCCGACTTGTTGGCGTCGAACAGGATCAGGGGATGCAGGTTGCCGTCGCCCGCATGGAAGACGTTGCAGAAGCGCAGATCGTGCTTCTCCGAGAGAGCGCGCATCCGCGCCAGCACCTCGGGCAGCTTCTTCCGCGGAATGGTGCCGTCCATGCACATGTAGTCCGGCGTGATGCGGCCGACGGCGGGGAACGCGGATTTGCGTCCCGCCCAGAAGAGCACGCGCTCCTCCTCGCTCTCGCTGATGCGCAAGGTCATCGACTGGCAGCGCCGGGCGATCGCCGCGACCTGATCGATCAGGTGGTCGACCTCGACCTTCGGCCCGTCGAGCTCGACGATCAGGATCGCCTCGACGTCGAGCGGATATCCGGCATGGACGAAGTCCTCGGTCGCGTGGATCGCGGGCTTGTCCATCATCTCCATGCCGCCGGGGATGATGCCGGCGGCGATGATCGAGGCGACGCAATCGCCGGCGGTTTCGTTCGACGGAAACCCGATCAGCAGCGCGCGCGCTGTCGACGGCTTCTTCAGGATGCGGACCGTCACCTCGGTGACGACGCCGAGCAGGCCTTCCGAACCTGTCATCAAGCCGAGAAGGTCGTAGCCCTCGGAATCGAGATGCTTGCCGCCGAGCCGAAGGATCTCGCCGGTAATCAGCACCATCTCGAGGCCGAGCACGTTGTTCGTGGTGAGGCCGTATTTGAGCGAATGAACGCCGCCGGAATTCTCGGCGATGTTGCCGCCGATGGTGCAGGCGATCTGGCTCGAGGGATCCGGCGCGTAGTAGAAACCGGCCGAGGCAACCGCGGTCGAGATGCCGAGATTGGTCACGCCCGGCTGCGCGACCACCGTGCGATTGGCATAGTCGATATCGAGGATCTTGTTGAACTTGCCGAGGCCGAGAAGGACGCCATCCGCCAACGGCAGCGCGCCTCCGGAGAGCGAGGTGCCGGCGCCACGAGGGACGACGCGGACCTTGTTCTCATGGCAGTAGCGGAGGATGCGCGAGACCTGATCGATGGTCGAGGGAAGGACCGCAACCATGGGCAGCTGCCGGTAGACCGACAGCGCGTCGCATTCGTAGGCGCGCAGCTCGTCTTCGGCGTCGATGACACCCTCTCCGGGCACGATGGCGCGCAGCGCCGCTACGATCTCCCGGCGGCGGGCGAGCACGGTCTGGTCCGGGGCGGGCATCTTCAAGGCCATGAGGCGATCCTCGAAACTGGGCGAGGGATTGTCAAACGACGCCTGCGATCGAGAAAAATAAACGAAGATAAACGGACCGAAAAGGTTTGTTGCCGAGTTCTTGCAATACCTTTAGAATGCAAGACGACCAAGAATGGCCGCTCTCGACCCAGAAGGGGAGCAATAGCTCATGGCACAAAATCCCATCGGTTCCGCCACCTTCGGCGCGGTACAACAGGTCACTCCTGGCCTGCAGAAGGCGAACCTGGCAAGCAGCAAGCCCGCCCTGCCGGCCGGAATCGAGTCGGCACCCAGCATCCGGATCGATGAGCGGCTGCTCTCGGGCCCGGACGGAATTCTCACGACGGGCGGGCGGCTCGGTGCGGTCGGGCCGGCGAGCACGGACGAGGCCCGGGCGCAGGCGCGCGAGGCTCAGGAGCAACTGTCCTCGCAGACCGTCAGCATCGCCAACCAGAAGCCGGAAGTGGTGCAGCGCCTGTTCCGCTAGAAAAACCGAAAGGCCCGCCGATGGCGGGCCTTTGTCTTGGTCGACGACAGGATCCGGACGGGCCGCCCTAAGGCGGCCCGACGCGTTTCAGCCCTGGCGGGCCTTGAAGCGCGGGTTCGTCTTGTTGATGACGTAGACCCGGCCCTTGCGGCGGACGATCCGGCAGTTCTTGTGCCGGCCCTTCATCGACTTGAGCGAATTAACGACTTTCATGGCGAACCCCAGGAAAACAGGCGGCGGACCATAGGGACCTCGCCCCTGCTTGTCAACGCGCGAAGGGCGCTAGGGCCGCCCGGCCCGGCGTTCCAGGAAGACATTGCGGCGCAACAGCTTGATCCGGCCCTCGGGCCAGTCCTTCAGGGCCGCGATCGTGCAGGAGACGCCGGATGCGCCGTCGCCCAGGAAGGCATCGCACCGAGCTGCCAGATAAACGTCTTCAATGACCTCGAGCGCGAGCGAGTAGAGGTTGCGCGAATGATCGAGGCCGATATCGAACTGGCTGCCATGGGCCACGCGCTGGCGCGGGAGCACGATCAGGCGTCCGCCAAGTCGCATCCGGAACTCATCCACGGCGGTCTCGACATCGGTGATCAGGAGGACGCGACCGTCCGGATTCGAACGCAGGAACAAGTCGATGTCGGCGAAGTAGTTCTCCGGATGCACGGCCGCCCGTTCGAGGGATTCTCCGCTCTTGTGGTCGTTCTGCGCTCGAAAATGGACCGCCATGACGGGCGATCCGGTGACGATGCCGCGGGCGAGCGCGTCGATGCGGACCTGGATCGCGGGCTTGAGCCGGATGCGTTGCTGCAACATCATCCGGAAGGCCTTGTCCGCACTCGAGCCGAACAACGGATGGCGAGGTGCTGCCCATGGCAGCACGTCGGACATCTCGACATAGCCGTCGGCGACGACGATCGACTCCGTGCGATTCAGCCCCGGGAGGGCGATGAGGCCATAGGGGTTCAAGGGGGGTGACTGCTGCATCGGCTTGACGCGGCTCGTCCACAGATTGGCGGCCGTCCAATGCTTGGGGAAATAATCCTGCGTGCCAGAGGAGAGCGTCGCTTGGCTCGTCTCGGAAACGGGCTCGAAGTAGGCGTCCCAAGCATTCTCGAACCCGGGACAGCGATAGTGAAACTCGCTGCCCCAATAAACGAGAGGAGCGCGGCCCATTATGTCCGCAAGGGCAAGCTGGATCGCCGCATGCGCGACCTCGCCCCAGAATCCGCATCCCCAGCCGCGAATCAGGAGATAGCCGGGCCCTGAATGGGCGCGCCGGTATTCGTCCTTGGCATGAAAAGTCGCATCGTCGCTCGTCCCCCAGCGTCGGCGAGAGCGTCTCACCGCCTCCGGGTTGAAGGCGAGGCGTGCGAGAATGCCGCCGAGATTCCTTACCGAAGGCTCGTGATCGGGCTGCCGGTCGATCACGCGCTCCAGGGCGACGGCAGCATCCTCGATCCGACCAGCAGAGTTCAGGACGTTGCCGAGATTGAAGCGGTATAGGACGGCCCTCTCGTCCAGGGTAATTGCCCGTCCGACCAGCAGCGTGGCGATCCCTGCGCGCCCGGCGTCGGAAGCAAGGAGGCCGAGAAGGTGCCAAGCATCCGCGACGCTCGGCTCGAGCGCGAGGACCTGACGATAACGAGCCGAGGCTTCCGCACCCCTGCCCAAACGGTGCTCGGCGACGGCGCTCCGCAGAATTTCCAGCAGTGTCTCCGCCGTGACAGGCGTGCTCGGAGAAATTCCAGCCATGGCAATTGAATATGGTCGGTCCGTAGCGGTGAGGTCAGCGATCCGCGGCCGCAGCGCATGCGCACAGGCTGGATCACGACGGCATCATCAACTAGCATCGGCCGGCCTCTCTGACCAGGAATGACCATCGCTGTCCCCGGCATGACATCTTCGACGGAAATGCCGGAATCTCGGGTGGCGACGGGCAACCGCGTCATGGTCACCGGAACGACCGGTGTCCTGGGATCGGCTGTCCTCGCCCTTGCTGGCAACTGGCCCGATTGGACACTGATCGCCGCGCCCCACGCGCAGCTCGACCTGACCGACGCATCGGCGACAAAGGCTTTCGTCGATGCGCACCGCATCTCCCACATCGTGCACCTGGCGGCGATTTCCGGTGGCGTCGAACTGACCAGGAGATATCCGGCGCGGATCCTCCGCGAGAACGTCGCGATGACGTTCTCCGTCCTGGACGCTGCGGTCGAATGCGGCGTGGCGAAGGTGGTCATGGCGCTCTCGTCTGGCGCCTACCCCGTGAATGTGCCGCAGCCGAACGTCGAGACGCAGCTGCATGAGGGGCCGCCTCACGACTCCGCCTTCAGCTACGCCTATGCGAAGCGTCTGATGGAGCCGGCGATCCGCTCGTATCGTGCGGAGCACGGGCTGAACGTGGTCGGGTTGATCCCTTCCGGGATATTCGGCGAGAACGACAACTACAACGAAGCCGACTGCACCTGGATCGCCGGGCTGATACGTCGCTTCTGCGAGTGGTCGCCGGATCGCGGAGACATCGTCATCTGGGGTGACGGCACGCCGGTCCGAGAGATCACCGATTCGCGCGACATGGCGCGTTCCTTCATGTGGGCGCTCGCTTCATATGAAGAGCCGTTGCCACTGAATGTGGGCGCGGCGAAGCCCTGCACGATCGCCGAAGTCGCGTTCATGCTCGCCGAGATCGCCGAGGTGCCGCGCGATCGCGTCCGTTTCGACGCGATGCGCTCCCGCGGCATAGATCGCAGGGTTACCTCGAACGCCCGCTTCGTCGAGTTGTCGGGGCTGACCTACACGCCGCTGCGCGCAAGCCTCGAGCGGACGGTCGCCTGGTACAAGCGGATGCTCCGCGACCGTCCAGAGGCGATCCGGCGACAACCGCGCATCGCCCCGCGGTAGGCGCGTAGCACGCTCTGCGGAGCGGGAAATGCCCTGATACCGCATCCGACGCTGACGGCATGCACGGCGTCACATATCTCGCATCGGGCGCGTGTCCGAGCCGCAACCCGTCCGGATCGGCAACGTTCTTAGGCGGTGAAGGCCGCTCCCGATCGTCGATGAGACAAGGCGGCGAGTCTCGCACATTTGGGCTGCCCTCGCGGGGAAGTCGGAAACCGCCCTGTGGGCAACCGCGAACCACCGAGGAGAAAAAGAATGACCCGGAAACTGTTGATGATCACAACGGCGGTCGCCGCGCTCGCGATCGCGCCGGCCGTCCACGCCCAGAGCACCTCCGGCACCAACAGCACTGCGAGCGGCGTGAATGCGCGTCCGCCAGCGGCGAACTCCATGGCGACCCAGGCTGCGCCGAACGCCGCCGCTACGCCTACCAAGCCTGATGCGAAGATGGCCGCTGAGAAGAAGGACCAGAGCATGTCGCCGAAGGGCGCCATGAAGTCCGCCAGCAAGATGGAAAGGAAGGACGTCAGCAAGGCGAGCCTCAAAGCGGCCCGCAATACGCCCGAATATCGCGCGATGAACGACAAGGAGATCGCGACGACTCGCGACCTCAATCGTCAGGCGAGGGGCGGTGGTGTGCCGCAGTCCGCCATGACTCAGAGCTCGATGGTGCCGAGCCCGATGGCTCCGTCGGCGTCGACGCCCGGCATGGCGGCGCCGTTTCTCGGCGGTGCGTCGAACACGGCAGGCGCGTCGGGTCCCGGCCCCGCGTCGGAGGCAATCGGCAGCAAGTAGATCCGAGGACCTCCACCCGGATGGGGCACCCGGCGGCGATTGCCGTGGGGTGCATCGGCCTCGACGCGGGCGCGACACCTCGTTTGCGCACCGCGGTTGTCATCCAGCATGCAAAGGAATGAAGAATGAGTAAGAAGTTTCTGATGGTCACGACCGCCCTAGTGGCGCTTGCCACGGCGCCGGCCGTCGCCCAGACCTCGGCGACCGCGAGCGGCGCCGCCTCCAACGCGACGTCGGCTTCCGGCTCGGTCGGCAGCAAGGCGCTTTCCGCCAGTACGAGCAGCGATACCAACGCGACGGCCTCGGGTGCGCCGTCTCGCGGCGACAAGCGTCTCGATGGCGCGGCGTCCAATCGCGCAGGCGCTAGCGGCTCCGTCAATGCCTCACGCGAAGGTGGCAGCAAGAACCTTTCCGCTTCGGCCTCCGGCAACTCGTCTACGACGGGGAATGTCGGTATCTCGCGCTCGGCCGGCGGCAAGAACGTCTCCGCCTCGGCTGCCAACTCGGCCAACGCCGCCGCGTCGGCGTCGCGTTCGGGCAGCCGCAGCATCACCGCAAGTGGCGCGGGCTCGACCAAGACGGCGGCAAGCGGCTCGCTCTCCGGCGGCTCGGGCACCAAGAGCCTGAGCGCTTCGGCCTCCAACTCGAGCCACGTGACCGGCGGCGCCGCGACGCTTGGCCGGAATGGAAGCCGGTCGATGACCGCCTCGTCCTCGCGCAGCACCAGCGCCGCCGCGTCGGCGGGGCTCTCGCGTTCCGGCGGCGCCACGGCTAACGCCGGCGCTTCCAATCGCGTCGACGCCAATGCGTCCGCTCTCGGCGCGCAGGGGCGGTCGTTCTCGGGTACGGCGTCGTCGAACTCGTCGGCTTCGCTCTCAGGCCGTTCGCTGAACGCGAGCAACCAGTCCGAGGTCGCGACCACGCGTGATCTCAATCTGCGCAGCGCTAGCGGCGCGACCGCGACGGTTGGCCGTTCCGGCAACCTGAACGCCGGGACCTCGGCCGGCATCGCCGGATCGAACGCCTCCGGCTCGGTCCACCTGGTGCCGAATACGAGCGGCTCGGGCACCGGCAATGTCGGTGCCACGGTCGGCGTCGGCAGCGCGACGGGCGGCGTCGGTGTCGGCACCTCTGGCTCCAGCACCGGCAGTGCCGGCGCTACCGTCGGCGTGAGCGGCGGCACGAGCGGATCCGGCACCGGCATCGGTTCGGGTAGTGTCGGCGTTGCCGTCGGCGGCAGCACCAGCGGTTCGGGTTCGGTTAGCGGTTCGGGCAGCACGAGCGGTGCGACGGCAGGTGTCGGTACCACCGGCTCCGGCACCGCGACAGTCGGCGGATCGGGGACGAATGTCGGCGGGAACCTCGGTTCGACAGTCGACGCAACCGTGGGCGGCGTCACCGGGAATGCGACCGGCGCGGCCGGCGCAACGGTCGGCATCACCAAGTAAGTATACGATCGACCGCTTCGCCATGGCGCCCCCGGCTCGTCCGGGGGCGCTTCGCTTTTGCAGGCGCGATCGCGTCACGCGATTACCGTCATGGCGGAACGCAGTCTGTTGATCAGCACGGCCGCGGCCGCGCTCACCGTCGGCCTCAGTTG
The DNA here is from genome assembly GCA_016869375.1 of Alphaproteobacteria bacterium. GTDB lineage: Bacteria > Pseudomonadota > Alphaproteobacteria > SHVZ01 > SHVZ01 > SHVZ01. The sequence goes on from VGEH01000049.1 coordinate 27,446, forward strand.
GGCCGTTCATGCCGACACGCACTCTGCAGCGGTCTCGCTGATACCTCGGATAACTCCAACAGTGCGCCGAGTCTCGCGGTGGCGCCTGGCATCACGGTGCCTGGAGGCGGTGTCGGGGCGGGAACCGGTGTCGCCTCAGTGTGAAGTAATTAACGTTTTAACGACGAGACGGGCTCGCCTTCGGGCGGGGCCATATTGCCGACCACCCATTGGCGATTGACCCCCTTTGGCCGTGGCGCCACTTTCGCGTCCCCGCTCCAGAGGACGCCATGTCTCGCATCGCTTACGTCAACGGCCGCTACGTTCCTCACAACGACGCCGTGGTCCATGTCGAAGACCGCGGCTATCAGTTCGCCGACGGGGTTTACGAAGTGGCGGCGGTGATCGGCGGCAAGCTGGTCGACGAGGATCCCCATCTCGACCGGCTCGACCGCTCGCTTCGCGAGCTTCGGATTGCGGCGCCGATGGCGCGGCCGGCGCTCAAGGTGGTGATGCGCGAGGTCGTCCGGCGCAATCGCCTCAAGACAGGCCTTGTCTACATGCAGGTGACGCGCGGGGTCGCCCGCCGCGACCATCCGTTTCCGAAGAACGCGACGCCGGCTCTGGTGGTGACGGCCAAGCGCCTCTCCATGCCGGGCCAGAAGGCGGTGGAGGACGGGGTAAAGATCATCACCATCCCGGACATCCGCTGGGAGCGCTGCGACATCAAGACCGTGGCGCTGCTGCCGAATGTGCTCGGCAAACAGAAGGCGCGCGAGTCCGGCGCCTTCGAGGCCTGGCAGGTCCGCGACGGCGACGTGACCGAGGGGACCTCGACCAATGCCTGGATCATCACCCAGGACGGCGAGCTGGTGACGCGCGAGGCCAGCAACGCCATCCTCAACGGCATCACCCGGCTGACCATCCTCAAGCTGGCGAAGCGGGAAGGCCTCCGCTTCGTCGAGCGCAGCTTCTCGGTCGAGGAGGCGCGGCGCGCGCGCGAGGCGTTCATCTCGAGCGCGACTTCCTTCGTCACCCCGGTCACCCAGGTCGATGATCAGGTGATCGGGAACGGCAAGGCCGGATCCTTCACCCTGAAGCTGCGCGAGGCCTATACAAACTATATGGCTGGCGAAGGCGCTACGGCCTAGATCTTTGGTAACAGATAAGATAATTTATCTATTGTATTGATATTGGCTGATATTGCTTCTAGCATCCGTCGCGATTGACCGGCCGTCTGGCGGGTGTACCCTTGCGTTCGCAACGGCAAGGGACCACTTCCGGACGGTCCATCTATGCCGGTCGTCCACGAGCCCCCGCTCGCTTTGAGGGGCTCCAACAACCAAGAGAAGGGGTCACCCCATGTCCAGCGAGAAAAATCAAAACGTTCAGGACGTCTTCCTCAACTATATCCGTAAGAACAAAACCCCCGTCACGATCTTCCTCATCAACGGCGTGAAGCTTCAGGGCATCGTCACCTGGTTTGACAAGCTCTCGGTCCTGCTGCGCCGCGACGCCCATTCGCAGCTCGTCTACAAGCATGCCATCTCGACCGTGATGCCGGCCCAGCCGATCCAGCTGTTCGACCCGGCCAAGGAAGCGGCCGACGCCTGAGATCCACGACACGCGGACTCCGCCGGCGCGCGCGCTCGTCCTGCATCCAGCAGGGCGGGCGCGGCCCGGTGAGGCACGCCCGGCCGAAGCGCGCCTCGAGGAGGCGGCTGGCCTTGCGCGTGCGATCGCGCTCGACATTGTCCATGCGGAGACGGTCCGGGTCCTGACGCCCAGGCCGGCGACCCTGATCGGCTCCGGTCAGGTCGACCGCTATGCGCAGCTGGTCGAGACCATGGAGATCAAGGTCGCCGTGGTCGACGCGCTGCTCTCGCCGATCCAGCAGCGCAATTTGGAGAAGGCCTGGAAGTGCAAGGTCATCGACCGCACCGGCCTGATCCTGGAGATTTTCGGCGAGCGCGCCCGCACCCATGAGGGCTCGCTCCAGGTCGAGCTCGCGCACCTTACTTATCAGCGCTCGCGCCTGGTCAGGTCCTGGACCCACCTCGAGCGGCAGCGCGGCGGCTTCGGCTTCCTCGGCGGTCCCGGCGAAAGCCAGCTCGAAATGGACCGGCGCCTGATCGGCGACCGCATCGTCAAGCTCAAGCGCGCGCTCGAAGAGGTGAAGCGCACCCGCTCGCTGCACCGGAAGGCGCGCAAGCGGGTGCCTTATCCCGTCGTCGCGCTGGTGGGCTACACCAACGCCGGCAAATCGACGCTGTTCAACCGGCTGACCCGCTCGGCGGTTCTGGCCAAGGACATGCTGTTCGCGACGCTGGATCCGACGCTCCGTCGCGTCGATCTGCCCTCGGGCCGGCCCATCATTCTTTCCGACACCGTCGGTTTCATTTCGGACCTTCCGACCCATCTCGTTGCCGCGTTTCGCGCGACCCTGGAAGAGGTCGCGGAAGCCGATGTGATCCTGCATGTCCGCGACATCGCCCATCCCGAGAGCGAGGCGCAGAAGGCCGATGTCGAGGCCGTGCTGACCGATCTCGGGCTCGGCGAGCGTCTCGAAGGCGATGTGATCGAGGTCTGGAACAAGATCGACCTGCTCGATGCCGAGACCCGCGAGCGCGTCGTCAACGACAGCATCCGCACGAGCGATCGCGTCGCGGTCTCGGCGCTCGACGGGGCCGGCCTGGAGCGGCTCTTCGGCCTACTCGATGCGCGCATGACGGCAGCGCACCAAGTGCTGGAGATCGATCTCGACCACGCCGACGGCGCAACGCTCGCCTGGCTCTACCGCCACGGCAACGTCATCA
>VGEH01000050.1 GCA_016869375.1 Alphaproteobacteria bacterium
CCGCATGAATCGCTCGGCTACAAACCGCCTGCACCGGAAGTGTTCGTGCCTGCATTCGCCGCATGGCCGGCTGCGCTACGCCGATCGGCTTCGCCGGCCACGCTCCAACTAGCGCAACGGCCAACTCTGAACTAACATTCCATCTGGACCACTCGATGGGGGCCGATCAGCGGCGCGCTTCACGCTCAGCCACACCATCTCGACCGAGCGCGCGATCGAGGGCAATCTCGTCACCGTCACGATCACGGTGACAGCCGCGACCGATATCCCGGCGATAGAGATCCTTTACCGCTCGCCGCCGAGCGTGGCGCTGGCCTCCGGCAGCAATCGCGCGGTTCTGAAACTTGCCGCGGGCGAGACGGTGACCGGCAGCTTCGAGATACGCTGCCTGGCGCGCGGGCATGTGCGGCTCGGCGAGTTCCATGTCCGGCTCTGGCATCCCTCGCGGCTCAAGCTCGCCGAGGCACGGCACGATCACCTGATCCGGCTTTCGATCTACCCGGCGGCGGCGCCGCTGCGCCTGCTGCCGAAGCCACTGCGCACGCGCGCCACCTTCGGCAACCACGTCTCGGCCCAGCTCGGCCAGGGCATCGAGCCCGGCGACATCCGGCCCTTCGGCGCCGGCGACCGGCAGAAGCAGATCAACTGGCGCGCCTCGCTCAGGCTCGGCCGGCTCTACGTCACCGAGTTCCACGAGGAACGCAACGCCGATGTCGTGATCCTGCTCGACACCACCGCCGATATCGGCGCGCAGCCGGAATCGAGCCTCGATCACTGCGTCAAGGCGGCGACGGCGCTTGCCACCGCCTATCTGCGCCACCGCGACCGCGTCGGCCTCGTCGTCTATGGCGGCAACGTGCAGTGGATCCGGCCCGGCACCGGGCGCCGCCAGATCGAGACGCTGCTGGAGGCGCTGCTGCCGACCAGCATGGCCGGGAACTACAGCTTCCAGGGCCTCGACTTCCTGCCGCCGAAGGTGCTGCCGGCCGGTGCCCTGATCATCGCGCTGTCGCCGCTGGTCGATCAGCGCTTCACGCGTATCCTGACCAACCTCGGCGAGCGCAACTTCGACGTCGTGCTGCTGGCATTGTCGCCGCTGGCATTGATGCAGCGTTTCCTGGATGCCTCGCCGATGCAGGCGCTCGCCGCACGCATCTGGAGCCTCGAGCGAAAGATGCTGATCGACGAGCTGCGCGAGCGCGGGCTTGCCGTGGCCGAGATCGCGCCGGACGAACCCTTGGACGCGGCGCTGGCGACGCTCGCCCGCCGCCGCTCCAGGCGGGCCGCATGATGAGATACCTCGCGCTCGCGGCTGCCCTTCTCCTGGCGGCGACGCCGATCCGCCTGCATGACGGCGGCTTCATCGTGACGCTGTCTGTCCTCGGCGCGGCGCTGATGCTGAGCGGGATCATGATGCGCTCGCTGATGTCGGCGGCCGTGGGCGGTGCGTTGGCGCTCTTCGCCTATGCCGGGGCGCTGTGGTGGACCGCATCCGAGCCCGGCGCCTTCGAGGCGATCCTGCTGAGCCTGGCGCTGATGCTGGTGATCGACGCGGCCGATCTCGGCCGCAGCCTCGGCGGCGCCGAGATCTCCGCCGCCGCTCTCCGCCTCTTCCATCTCGGCTGGGTCGTCACCGCGCTGATCGGCGCCGGTGTCGCGCTCGGCCTCGCCGGCATCGTCGCGCTCGCCGATCTCGGCGCGCCGCCGGTCATGCGCCCCATCCTCGCCGGCGCCGGCGGCTTCCTCGCGCTCGCCGCGGCGCTCCTCTTGTTAAGAAAGTCGCGATAAGCTCGCGCCGCGCTCGAGGAGGCCGACATGCCCGCGATCAAGATCGACGATGCGACCGACGCGCTTCTTGTCGTCGACGTGCAGAATGATTTCTGCCCGGAGGGCGCGCTTGCCGTGCCGAAGGGCGACGAGGTCGTGCCGGTCACCAACCGGCTGATCCAGCGCTTCGCCCATGTGCTGCTGACGCAGGACTGGCATCCGCCCGGTCATCGCTCCTTCGCCTCGGCCCATCCCGGCAAGAAGCCCTTCGAGAACGCCGAGCTTCCCTACGGTACCCAGGTACTGTGGCCCGACCACTGCGTCCAAGGCACCGAAGGAGCCGATTTCCATTGGGACCTGGAGCAGGGCAAGGCCGAGCTGATCATCCGCAAGGGCTTCCGGCCGGGCATCGACTCCTACTCGGCCTTTTTCGAGAACGACCGCCGGACGCCGACTGGGCTCTCGGGATATCTGCGCACGCGGGGCTTCAAGCGGCTGTTCCTTGCAGGGCTCGCGACGGATTTCTGCGTCAACTACTCGGCGGTCGACGGCGCCGCGCTTGGATTTGAGGTTGTCGTCCTCGAGGATGGCTGCCGCGCCATCGATCTCGCGGGATCTCTCGCCGCGGCGAAGGAAGCGATGACGAAGGCCGGCGTGACGCTGACCACATCGACGGCAGCGGGCCTCTGATCTAGCATCCCCGGATGGGGGGCGGGGCCAAGGAACCGGTCAGCGAACGGGATTCTGCGCCGGATCGCGTCCGCTACGAGAAGCTGCCGGAGGAGATCCGGCATCCCAATCTGGTGCGGCTCTATCGGCACTGGGACGAGATGCGCCGCGGCCGTGCGATGCCGTCGCGCGCCGATGTCGATCCGCTGAACCTGCCGGCCCTCCTCGGCAATCTCATCCTGATCGATGTGCTGCGCGAGCCGCTGCGGTTCCGCTATCGTCTGATCGGCAGCCGGCTGACCGAGCGGGTGAAGCGCGACATGACCGGCAAGTTCTTCGACGAGGTGCCGGAGCCGGTCTATCGCGCGCGGCTCTACGAGTGGCATGGCGGCTGCGTCGACGAAAAGGTCCCGCGCGCTGCCGTGACCGCGCGACGGCTGCTCGATCGCTGGGAGCCTTACGAGATCCTGACCGTGCCGCTCTCCACCGACGGCACCCTGGTCGATATGACACTGACCGGGATCTACTACCGCGACGCCTGAAACTTCACGAGATCGGCACGGCCGGTCTCGGTGATCACATAGATCCCCTTTTCCTGCCGCGCGAACCAGCCGTAATGGTTGTCGCGGAGAATATTGCCGGCACGCGGCGCGTCGCAGGAGGTCTTGAGATCGCGCGGACGCTGCGGGCCATAGGCCGCGAGCGCCTCGGCAAGGCGCAGCGCCTCCTGGCGATAGGCCGTGACGATCTTGATACGCGTGATGCCGCCGAGATTGGGATCGCCGGCGCGCTTCGCATGCTCGGAGAGCAGGCGCGCCTGCTTCTTCCTGTTCTTCTGCGGCCGGTAGGGCTCGGGATCGCACATGACATCGACGCGGCCGCGCTTCGAGACCGTGAGCAGCCCGACGCCGACGCGCCGGCAGAGCCTGACCACGCGCTTGTCCCAGGGCGTGGCGTTGCGGTTGCGCTCACCCGGCTCGGGCACGGCGAGATAGACGAGGTCGGTCAGCGCCAGCCGCTCGACGCCCTGCAGCAGGAGCTCCAACGTGAAGCGCTGCTTGAGCTCGACGACGAGCGGCACGCCGTCCCGCACCCCGACAACGTCGCAGCCCCGTACCTCGCCCTTCACCACATAGCCCTGCTTCTCGAGGAAGGCCTTGACGGGCTTGTAGAGGTCGGACTCGGCGGCCACGCCGTTGGCTAGCCCTGCATCGCCTGCCAGACGCGCTCGGGCGTCGTCGGCATGTCGACGTGGCGGACCTTGAAGGGCTTCAGCGCGTCGACCACGGCGTTCACCACCGCCGGCGTGGCGCCGATGGTGCCGGCCTCGCCGGCGCCCTTGATGCCGAGCGGGTTGTTGCGGCAGGGAATGTTGATCGTGGTGAAGCGGACATTCGGCAGGTTGTCGGCGCGCGGCAGCGTGTAATCCATGAAGCTGCCGGTCAGAAGCTGGCCGGTCTTTCGGTCGTAGACCGTGTGCTCGAGCAGCGCCTGGCCGACGCCCTGGCCGACGCCGCCATGCACCTGCCCCGCCAGCAGCAGCGGGTTCATCACCGAGCCGAAATCATCGACCGCCCAATAGTCGACCAGCGCGACCTCGCCGGTGTCGCGATCGACCTCGACCTCGCAGACATGGCAGCCATTCGGATATGTCGCGGCCGTCGGCGTGTACTCGCCGCCGGCGGTGAAGCTGCCGCCCTTCGAGCGCGCCTTCTTCGCCACCTCGAAGATCGAGGCCGAGCGGTCGGTGCCGGCGATGGCGTAGCGGCCGTCCTTGAACTCGATATCGACCGCCGCCGCTTCGAGCAGGTCGGCGGCATGCGACTTGCCGGCATCGATCAGCGCATCGGAGGCCTTCTGCGTCGAATGCGCGCCGACCGGGATCGAGCGCGAGCCGCCGGTGCCGCCGCCGGTCGCGATCTGCTTGGTGTCGCCCTGGACGACGCGGATCTTCTCGAAGGGCACGCCGAGCTTCTCGTGCACGACCTGGGCATAGGCGGTCTCGTGGCCCTGGCCGTTGTTCTGCGTGCCGATCAGCAGCGTCACCGTATCGTCGTTCTCGATGCGCAAGGTCGCGGCCTCGCCGCCGCCGCCGGCGCAGCGCTCGACGTAGTAGCTCATGCCGAGGCCGCGCAGCTTGCCGCGCTTGGCGGCTTCCTTGCGGCGATCCTCGAAGCCGTTGGCCCAGCCGGACTGCTTGCGCGCCTCGTCCATCAGGCGGGTGAAGTCGCCGGAATCATAGGTGACCTTGAAGGCGTTGGTGTAGGGCATCTGCGCGGCGGAGGGGAAATTCTTGCGGCGCAGCTCGGCGCCGTCGATGCCGAGATCGAAGGCGGCGACATCCATCAGCCGCTCGATCATGTAGGCCGCTTCCGGCCGGCCGGCGCCGCGATAGGCATCGACCTGCACGGTGTTGGTGAAGACGCCCTGCACCTCGTTATAGGCGGCGGGGATCGCATAGACGCCGGTATGCATGCCCTGGCCGGCGCCGGTCGGGATCATCGGCGCGAAGTTGGAGAGATAGGCGCCGAGATTGGCGACGGTATGCACGCGAAGGCCGAGGATCTTGTGGTCCTTGTCGAGCGCCAGCTCGGCGCGCGTGACATGGTCGCGGCCATGCACGTCGGAGAGGAAGGCGTCCTGGCGGTCGGAGATCCACTTGACCGGCCGGCCGAGGCGGCGCGTCGCCCACACCGTCAGCACATGCTCGGGATAGCAGAAATACTTCATGCCGAAGCCGCCGCCGACATCGGCGGTGACGACCTGCACCTTGTCCGGCGGCAGCTTGAAGACGAAATCGCAGATGACGCGGCGGAAATGATGCGAGCCCTGCGAGGTCGTATGCAGGAAAAGCGTCTCCGCGTTCTTGTCCCACGATGCCACGGCGCCGCGCGTTTCCATCGAATTGGCGACGACGCGGTTGTTGATGAGGTCGAGCTTCACCGTCTTCGCCGCCTTGGCGAAGGCCTCCTTCACCGCGGCCTCGTTGCCGTCATGCCAGTGGAAGCAGAGGTTGCCCGGCACGTTGTCGTGGAGCTGCGGCGCGCCCGGTTTCAGCGCATCCGGTCCCTCGATCACCGCGGGCAGCGACTTGTACTCGACCTCGACCGCCTCGGCGGCGTCGCGCGCCTGGGCCAGGGTCTCGGCGACGACGAGCACGACCGGCTGGCCGACATGGCGCACCCGCCCCTGGGCGAGCGCCGGATATGACGGCACCTTGTTCGGACTGCCGTCCTTGGACTTCACCTCGAGCAGGCAGGGCATGTCGTTGACGCCATCGGCCTTCAGCTCGGCGCCGGTCAGCACGGCGAGCACGCCCGGCATCTCCTTCGCCGCGGATGTCTCGATCTTCACGATCTCCGCATGCGCCTCGGGCGAGCGCAGCACATAGGCGTGTGCTTGGCCCGGCAAATTGACGTCGCCGACGAACTTGCCGGTGCCGGTCAGCAGCCGCTGATCCTCGACGCGTTTCACCGCCTGGCCGATGCCGAACTTGGTCATCTCGATGCTCCTTTACGCGAAACTCGTGGGCCGGCCCTCGATCGGATAGGCCGGGTCGTTGTAGCCGGGCGTGGAAGGATGGCCGGTCGAGACCATGCCGTCGATCAGCGCCTCGTCCTCCTTCGTGAACTTGTAGGAGAGCGCGCCGACATAATCCTCCCACTGGTCCATGGTGCGGGGGCCGGCGATCGGCGAGGTCACCAGCGGGTTCGCCAGCACCCAGGCGGTGGCGAACTGGCCGGGCGTGATGCCGCGCTTCTTCGCGTGAGCCACCACGTCCTGGGCCATGACCAGGCTCTCCTTGCGCCACTCGGTCTGCATCATGCGGCGGTCCTGGCGCGAGGCGCGGGTGCCGTCGGCCGGATCGGCATCGGGCTTGTACTTGCCGGTGAGCACGCCGCGGGCGAGCGGGCTGTAGGGCACGACGCCGAGCCCGTAGAACTTGCAGGCCGGCAGGTGCTCGACCTCGGGCATGCGGTTGAAGGCGTTGTAGTAGGGCTGGCTCGCCGCGGGTCTGGGAACGCCGAGCTCGTCGCAGAGATTGGCGACCTCGGCGACGCGCCAGGAGCGGAAATTCGAGAGCGCGAAGTAGCGCACCTTGCCCTGGCGGATCAGGTCGCCCATCGCCGCCACTGTCTCGGCGAGCGGCACCGAGTGGTCTTCCTTGTGGCAGTAGTAGAGGTCGATGTAGTCGGTGCCGAGGCGCTTCAGGCTCGCCTCGCAGGCCTGCATCACATAGCGGCGCGAGAGACCCTTGTCGTTCGGTCCCTGCCCCATCGGGTTGGCGAGCTTGGTCGCCAGTACCCAGGCATGCCGGTCCTTGGATATGGCGCGGCCGACCACCTCTTCGGAACGGCCTTCGTTGTAGACGTCGGCGGTGTCGAGGAAGTTGAAGCCCTGGTCGCGCGCCCGCCCGATGATGCCGCGCGAATCGGCCTCGCTGGTCGGGCCGCCGAACATCATCGTGCCGAGACAGAGCGGCGCGACCTTGAGGCCGCTCTGGCCGAGCGAACGGTATTCCATGGAAGACTCCGGGGAGGAGATGCGAACTGGGAACGCCATTGTCGCCGAAGCGGCGAGGCGAGGAAAGAGACGAGCGCCCTGGCACGGACTGGCGGATTGCCGGCGGCCATGCTTTGCTGTGCGGGGGGTGGCGCCATGCAGCCAGGACCGACGACCAGAGTAGAGACGGGGCGGCGGTTCATGCCGCGCCTCGCCGCGATCGCTTGCACCGTGTCGATCGCATGGGCTGCCGGTGCCACGGCGGCGGAGGTGAGGTTCCCGGCCAAGTTCAGCGACGGGTCTGCGGATCGCCAGGCGCTGCTCTGCGTTCCGAAGACGCCGCCGCCTCACCCGGTGGTGGTGTTCAACCATGGCAGCATCGTCGACATGGTCGGATGGCCGAAGGCCGCCTTTCGCGAGCGCGGGCGACCCTATCCCTATCTCCTGGACCGCATCTGCAGCGCGCTCGCGGAGGCAGGATATCTCGCCTTCATGCCGATCCGCGAGAACACGCCGCTCGGACAGGGCGCGCAGGACTACAGGGAGATCTATCGCGAGGTTGCGCTGGCGGCGCTCGATCATGTGAAGCGGATGCCCGAGGCGGATCTCGATCGCATCGCGCTCGCGGGCTTCTCGATGGGCGGTCTGGTGTCCTTTGCGGTCGCGATGGAGCGCAGTGATCTTCGTGCCGTAGCGCTGCTGGCGCCGGCCGCCGGGCGCGGCAAGCTCGGCGAGGTCGCCAAGGGCGCCGACACCATCGCCGCACCCGTGCTGGCGATGATCGAGAAGGACGACAACCCGCCGATCCACCGCAGCATCGAGATCCTGGAGCGCGCGCTCGGCTCGCGCGGCAAGCCTTTCAGCGTGATCCGTTACGACCGCGGCGGCGGGCACGAGCTGTTCTACGACGTCGGCTACTGGTGGGACGACTTCAAGGCCTTCCTCGCCGAACACCTGAGCAAGCGCTGAGAGATCAGGCGAGGTGAAGCCAGCCCTGGATGCCGACATAGAGGCCGACCGCCAACACCAGCGCCGATGAGGCATAGGGGGCGCGACGGGCGAAGGTCCCGAGCCAGGACCAGCGCTGGGACGCATGCCGCATGCTCAGCGACGCGGCGACGCCGACACCGACCAGGGTCAGCGCCAGGCCGATGCTGAAGCAGAGCACCAGCGCGGCGCCGAGCACTATCTCCTTGAGCTGAAGGCAGAGCAGCAGGACCGTGATCGCCGCCGGGCACGGGATCAGCCCGCCGGTCAGGCCGAAGACGACGATCTGGCCGGTGGTCGCGGTGCCGCCGGCGAAGCTCCGGCGGATCTGCGCCGCATGCTCCAGCTGATGCGCATCCTCCGGCTCCTCGTCGTGATGGTGGCGGTGATGATCGTGATCATGATCGTGGTGATGGTGGTGGTGATGCGCATGCGCCGCGCGCCGGTCCCGCCAGGTACGCCACAGCATCCAGAGCGCGATCGCAACGATCGCTGCCGCCGAGGCGAGCTGGAAATAGGGTTCGCTAACCTCGGCATCGAGCGTGCGGCCGATATAGAGGCCGCCGAGCGCGACCGCCCAGACCACCGCTGTGTGCGAGACCGTGGCGGCGAGGCCGAGCAGCACGGCCTGCGCGACCGTGCCGCGGATGGCGACGATGAACGCGGCCATCATCGTCTTCGAATGGCCCGGCTCGAGACCGTGCAGCGCGCCAAGGAGAACGGCGCTCGGTACGAACAGCCACGCCTTGGCCGCACCCTGCTGGATCAGATCGGCGAAAGGAACCACGGAGGCATTCTAAACCGTCCGCCTCCGCTCGGGGCTAAGATGAGGCATGGAGAAGGCGGATCTTGACGCGATCGGGCTCTGGATCGTCGAGCGCGGCCTCGCCGGCGCGCCGGAGACCGAGATCCTGAATGGCTTCTGCGAGCGGCTGAGCCGGCTCGGCCTCGACATCAACCGCGCGCTCGCCATCGTCGACACGCTGCACCCAACGCTCGAAGGCCGTGCCTTTCGTTGGCGCAACGACGGCGTCGAGGAATCGAGCTACTTCGAGTACGGCCGCACCGACGACAGCGACCCGGCATCGGGCTGGCGGCGGTCCGTCTTCTACCACATGCTGGCGAACGAGCTCCGAGAGCTCCGCCTGCATCTGGCCGACGATCCGCTGGCCGCGCTCGATCCGCTGCCGACGATGAAGGCCAATGGCTATACCGATTTCCTCGCCATCGTTCCGCGCTTCGCCAGCACCGGCACGGTCGGCGAGATGGACTGCATCTACACCTCCTGGGCGACGCGGCGCGCGAGCGGCTTCAGCGACGTTGAGATCGAGGCGCTGCGCCTCCTGGTGCCCAAGCTCGTGCTCGCGATCAAATGCGTCTCGATGGGCCGCATCGCCTCGACCCTGGTCGAGGTCTATCTCGGCCGCGACGCCGGCCGGCGCGTGCTCTCGGGCCGCATCGCCCGCGGCGTCGCCGAGAGCATCGGCGCCGTGCTCTGGTACTCCGATCTTCGCGGCTATACGCGCATCACCGACGAGGCGAAGCCGGAGGAGATCATCCCGCTCCTCAACGACTACGCGCATCTGGTGGTCTCGGCGATCCACGAGGCCGGCGGCGACGTCCTCAAGCTGATCGGCGACGGCACGCTGGCGATCTTCACCGCCGAGGATCCGGCGGAAGCCTGCCGCGCGGCGCTCAAGGCCGAGGCCACGCTGCGCCAGGGCCTAGCGGACCTCAACGCGCGACGCGCCACAGAAGGAAGGCCGGTCACCTCGGCCTATCTCGGCCTGCATATCGGCGAAGTGCTCTACGGCAATATCGGCAGCGAGGATCGCCTCGACTTCACCGTGGTCGGGCCGGCAGTCAACGAGGTCAACCGCATCGCCGCCATGTGCCGGTCGGTCGACCGCAGCCTCGTCGTCTCCGACGCCTTCCGACAAGCGACGCCGGAGCCCGAGCGCTCGCGGCTGGTCTCGGTCGGCCGCTTCGCGCTCCGCGGCGTCGGCCGCGCCCAGGAGCTGTTCACGCTCGATCCCGCTCTCACGCGGACGGACGCCTGACGCTTCAGCGTTCCTCCGGCGGCTTCACATGGCGGAGCTGGAAGAGCAGCAGCAGATCGTAGGAGGTCTTGATCGTGCCCGAGAGGATCAACGGCAGCGCCTGGAAACCGGCGGCATAGAGCGCCCCGCCGAGGCTCGGGCTCACCGAAGCGGCGAGCGAGCGCGGCACCACGGTGAAGCTCGCCGCCGCCGGCCGCTCCGCCTCGGTGACCACCGCCATCACATAGGAGGTCCGCGTCGGCACATCCATCTGCGAGAGCGCGGCGCGGATGAGGAGAAGTGCGAGCACGATCTCGAGCGACGGCGTCAGCGCCGCGGCGATCAGGCAGAGATTGGCCGGGATATGCGTGAACACCATGGTGTTGATGAGGCCGATGCGGCGCGCGAGCCAGGCCGCGACCGGGAAGGAAAAGGCCGCGAGCACGCCCGACCAGAAGAAGAAGAGGCCGGCCGCCGAGAGCGAAAGGTCGAAGCGCTCGAACAGCCACAAGGCCAGCAGCGACTGCACGACGAAGCCCGAGCCGAAGGAGTCGATGCTGAAGAGAAGGGCCATCTTCACGACGATGCCCTTCGACGGCCCGAGCACCGCCGCCGTCGATTCGGCGGCCAGCGGGCGCGGCGGGATCCGGCCGTAGAGGATTGCGCCGACGATGCCGAGCACGGCGTAGACGACGAACATGAGGCGGATCGCCTCGAGCTGGCCGAGTCCGAGCGGCGCCAGCAAGTCGGGAACGGCAGCGGCAAGCGCACCGACGGCACCGGCCAAAGCGCCGACAAGGCTGTAGCGCGCGAAGGTCCCGGTCCTTTTCTCGTCGCCCGCGGCACGGGTGAGGATGGTCTGCTCCAGCGGCGCAAAGACGCTGACGCTTCCCGAGGAAGGGTTGATGGTGCCGGCGAAGGCGATCAGCAGCAGGAGCCAGAAATCCCGGATCGCGGCGAAGGCGACGCCGCTGGCGACCATGAGGCCGGCGGCGGCGATCAGCAGGCGCCGGTGATCGTGCCGGCCGCCGATGGCTCCGACGCCCAAGGTCATCAGCGAGCCGCCGAGCAGCGCCACGGTCGCGAGCACGCCGATCTCGACGGCGGAAAAGCCGAGCAAGGTCAGATGCACCGGCAGCAGCACGGCAACGAAGCCGTCGCCGAAATCGCGGACGGCACGGGCCGCGAGCACGGAATTCATCGTCGAGCGGAAGTCGTCCGTGGCAGCGCACCTCGCGAGAGCGGGTTGCGCAGAGCTTGGACGGAATGTCTGACGGGGAGCCTGCAATCCCCGCCGATCAGATACGCCGGTTCGGCAGGACTGGCAAGCAAGGCTAGACTGCACGCATGCCCCAGCACCTCGCCGCCCTCGCGCTTCTCGTCCGCGACTATGACGAGGCCATCGCCTATTACACCGGCACGCTCGGCTTCGATCTCATCGAGGATACCGACATGGGGAAGGGCAAGCGCTTCGTGCGCGTGCGGCCGCCGGGCTCGACCGGGGCGGCGTTCCTGCTGGCGCGGGCGATCAACGCCGATCAGCTCTCGCGCATCGGCAACCAGACTGGCGGGCGCGTCTTCCTGTTCCTGCACACCGACGACTTCCAGCGCGACCATGCCGCCTACAAGACCAAGGGCGTGAGATTCATCGAGGAACCGCGGCACGAGGCCTATGGCACCGTCGTGGTCTTCGAGGATCTCTACGGCAATCGCTGGGACCTGGTGCAGCCGAAGACGCCTTAAGCGTCGGGCGGGCCTTTGAGCTCGACCGTGTTGCCTTCGGGGTCCTGGATATAGATCGAGGGGCCGCTGCCTTCGGCGCCGAAGCGCGGCGCCGGCTCGCCGGGATCGATGCCGTTCGATCTGAGGAACGCGATGATCGCCGGCGCATCGAACGGCTCCACGCGCAGGCAGAAGTGATCCATGTTGCGCGCCTCGGTGCCCGGCGCGGCACCGCCCAAGCGGCCGAGCGAACCGGCGACATCGACGAGGTCGATCAGCGAGGCGCCGGCGCGGAGCTGGACAAGGCCGATCTTCGCCTGCACGCGCTCGACCGAGCAGCCGAGCACCTCGCAATAGAAGCGCTTCATGCCTTCGGGATCGCGCACGCGCAGCACGACGTGATCGATCTCGCGCGGATGGACCGGCGTGGTCACTTTTTCACCAGGAGGTCGCGGCCGAGCGAGGAGAGGTTGGGACAGCCGGCATAACCCAGCGTCTTGTCGAGCTCGGAGGCGAGCAGCTTGAGAGCATGGCGCGCGCCGGCCTCGCCGCCGACCGCGAGTCCGTAGAGCGCGGCGCGGCCGATCAGCACCGCCTTGGCGCCGTGAGCGATGGCCTTGGCGATGTCGCTGCCGCGGCGGATGCCGGAATCGAGCAGCACGGTCGCCTTCTCTCCCACCGCATCGGCGATCGCCGGCAGCGCGTCGATCGAAGAGATGGCGCTGTCGAAATTCCGCGCCCCGTGGTTGGAGACGACGATACCGTCGGCGCCGAGCTGGACCGCCTTCTTCGCGTCGTCGGCGCGGAGGATGCCTTTCACGATCAGCGGCCCGTTCCATTTGCGCCGAAGATCGCGCACATCGTCCCAGGTCGTGTCCGGCGCGATGCGGGTGGCATCGTCGGGCGGCTCGGCGAAGATCGCATTACGATAGCCCTCGGGATGGTTGGCAGCCTTGGGCAGCCCCTCCTCCATCACGTAGCGGCCGAGCACGCCGAACAGCCAGCGCGGATGGCGCAGCACGTCGAGGCCGGCACGGATCGAGGGGCGGATCGGCATGGCGAAGCCGTTCCGGCTGTTGAACTCGCGGTTGGGGATCGTTGCGGTGTCGACGGTGACGACCAGCGCCTCGTAGCCGGCGCGCTCGACGCGCTGAAGCAGCTCATAGGCGTGGCGCCGGTCCTTCCAGATGTAGAGCTGGAACCAGAGCCTTCCGCCGGCGCCGGCAACCCGCTCGAGCACCGTCATCGACTCCGTCGGCGAGGTATAGGGGATGCCCATCGAGGCCGCGGCGCGCGCCAGCGCCAGCTCGCCCTGGTGCCAGAGCAGCCCCGAGGGGCTCATCGGCGCGATCGCCATCGGCAGCAGCTGGGTCTTGCCGAACAGCGTCGTGCCGAGCGAGCGCGTCGCGGTCTCCGCCAGCACGCGGGGCAGGAAGCGGATGCGCTCGAAGGCGGCGCGGTTCTCCCTGAGCGAGGTCTCGCCCTCGGTACCGCGGTCGACATACTCGAAGATGCCCTTCGGCAGGCGCCGCTTCGCCGCAAGCCTCAGGTCGTCGATGTTGTAGAGCCGAGCGAGCGAAGGCATCAGCCGGGCCGGCGCTCGGTCAGGTTCAGGTTGATGTGATAGATGCGGCCCTTGAACAGCGGCATGATCTCGGCGAGCGCTGCACGCGATTCCGCCCGCTTCGGCGTCGCCAGCGCCGCCGCCGCATCCTCGGCCGTGTCGAACTGAAGCTCGAAGATCTGATAGACCGGCGGCCCGCCATCCTCGACCGACTTGGTGCGCAGCACCCGCATCTCCCGGATCTTCGGGAAGCTCAGGATGATCGGGACCACCTTGTCCTTGATCACCCCGTCGAAGCGCGGCTGGTCCGCCTCGGCGACGGTGCCCTCGAAGATCGCGCAGCGCACATGCATGAGGCTCGTTCCTTCCTGGCGCTCAATTAGCTTGCGCGGCGATCATCCCTGAAACGACACTCGCTCACAACGCAAACCCGGGAGCCTGAGGAATGACCACCAACCGCCTGAAGGCGCGGCTTGCCGCGGGAGAGAAGGTCCTCGGCGTCTGGACCTCCGGCCTCTCGACCGTGATCACCGAGACGCTGGCACGCGCCGGCTACGACTTCATCTTCTTCGACCAGGAGCATGGGCCGCAGGGACTTGCCGAGACCGTGCCGCATCTTCAGACGCTGGCCGCGACCGACGCGGCTCCGGTCATCCGCGTGCCGTGGAACGATGCCGTCTACCTGAAGCGCATCCTCGATGTCGGCGTCGAATCGATCATGGTGCCGATGGTCGAGACGGCCGAGCAGGCCAAGGCCGCCGTCGCCGCCTGCCGCTATCCGCCGCGCGGCTTCCGCGGCTTCGGCCCGCTCCGCCATATCGGCATGGAGCCGGACATCGAGGCCTATGCCAGGACCGCGCATGAGCGCCTGCTGCTGATCGTCCAGATCGAATCCGAGAAGTCGGTGGCCAATATCGACGCGATCGCCGCGGTCGACGGCGTGGACGCGCTCTATATCGGTCCCAACGATCTCTCCGGCACGCTCGGCTGCTTCCGACAGTTCGATCATCCCGATCTGCAGAAGGCGATCGACACCGCCTTCGCCGGCATCAGGCGCGCCGGCAAGGCGGCCGGCATCGTGCCCTACGGGAAGAACTCGGTCGTCTCGCTGTTCAAGCAGGGCTACCAGATGATCGCCGCGGCGACCGAGCTGACGCTGCTGCGCGGCGGCGCGCAGGCGGACATCGCCTCGGTGAAGAAGGGGCTGGCGTAAGGAGGTCACGATGGAAGTTCGTCTCGACGGCCGCACGGCGCTGATCACCGGCGGCAGCAAGGGCCTGGGCCTGGCGATGGCGACCGAGTTCGCCCGGAGCGGCGCCGATGTCGCGATCGTCGCCCGGCGCGAGGATGTGCTGAAGGAGGCGGTGGCCGCGATCGGCAAGGTGGCGAAGACGCGCATCCACGCCGTCGCCGCCGATGTCGGCACCGCCGAGGGCGCCACGCGCACCTATGAAGAGACGATGAAGGCGCTCGGCAAGGTCGATATCCTCGTCAACAACGCCGGCAAGTCGCAGACCGCCAAGTTCGAGGACATCACGGACGCGATCTGGCAGGACGATCTCGACCTCAAGGTCTTCGCCGCGATCCGCCTCGCCCGGCTGGCGCTGCCGCAGATGAAGCAGCGGAGATGGGGCCGCATCATCAACGTGCTCAACACCGGGGCGAAGACGCCGAGCGCGGGCTCGGCGCCGACCACGGTCTCGCGCGCTGCCGGCATGGCGCTGACCAAGGTGCTGGCCGGCGAAGGGGCGCCGCACAATGTGCTGGTCAACGCGCTGCTGGTCGGCCAGATCGAGAGCGACCAGATCGCCCGCCGCCACAAGACGCAGGGCGGCAACACGCCTTACGAAGAATTCGTGCGCGCCGCAGGATCCAAGCTGCCGCTCGGCCGCATGGGTACGGCGCAGGAATTCGCCAACATCGCCTGCCTGCTGGCCTCCGACGCCGGCGGCTATATCAGCGGCACGGCGATCAACGTCGACGGCGGCGCCTCGCCGGCAGTGTAGCGGCACCTCAGCTCGCGGCGACCCCGAACGCCTTGCGCATGTTGTTGAGGCCTTCCTGCTGGGCGGTCCAGAAGCGGCCGCCGATCATGCCGCCGTCGATGACGATGTCGTGGGCGGTGATGAAGCTGGACTCGTCGGATGCCAGGAACACTGCGGCGCCAGCGATATCCTCGGCCACGCCGGCGCGCGGGATCGGCTGCGCCTTGGCCAGCACCTGCTTCGCGACATCGGCGGTCTTCTCGGGATCGGCAGCGCCGAGCGCCTTGCCGAAGATGCCGGTGGCGATCGCGCCGGGCGAGATCGAGTTGACCCGCACATTGACCTCGGCCAGCTCCATCGCCACGACCTTGGTCAGATGCACCACGCCGGCTTTGGCCATCGAATAGACCATCGACGACGAGAATCCGGCGCGGAGTGCTGCGATGCTGCCGACGTTGATGATCGAGCCCGAGCGCTGCTTGCGGAAGATCGGCGCCGTCAGCTTCATGCCGAGCATGACCGAGCGGCAGTTGAGCGCGACGCAGGCATCGAAGCCGTCGACCGGGATCGTCTCGATCGAGCCGACCGGGCCCGGCCCGCCGGCATTGTTGACGATGCAGTCGAGCCGGCCGAATCCCGAGAACGCCTCGTCGATCAACGTCTTCATCTGCGCTTCGTCCGTGACGTCGGTCTGCTTGAAGCGGACGGCCACGCCGAGGCGCTTCGCGACATCCTCGCCCTCGACCTTTCGGCGCCCTGCGATCACGACCTTGGCGCCGGCCTCCACGAACTTCTCCGCGATCGCGACGCCGATGCCGCTGGTCGCGCCGGTGACGATGGCGACCTTGCCGTCGAGCTTGAACATGGTTCCCCCTACTCCTTCTTTTCCTGGTCCTGGAAGAAGGGCTCGACCTTGCCCTTCAGCGTGATGGTCAGCGGGTTGCCCTTGCGGTCGAGGGCCTTGCCGGCGGCGACCTTGATCCAGCCCTCGCTCACGCAATACTCCTCGACGTTGGTCTTTTCCTTGTCGTTGAAGCGGATGCCGACGCCTCTCGTCAGCAGCGTCTCGTCGTAGTGCGGGCTCTTGGGATTGGTCGAGAGACGGTCGGGAAGCTGGTCGGTCATGGGCTGGCCTTGATTTCGGATTCCCCGTGATAGCGAGCGCCGGGCGTTCTGCCAATCCGCTACTATCGCCCCTCCCCGACCGGAGAGCGCATGTCCCTGCCCGCCTCGATCCACGAAATGACCGGCCGCCAGCTCCGGCAGGCGATCCGGCAGAAGAAAGTCTCCGCCGTCGAGGTGATGACCGCGACGCTCGACCGCGTCGACCGGCTCAATCCCAAGGTCAATGCCATCGTCTCGCGCCAGGACCGCGACGGGCTCCTGGCCCGGGCACGCGAGAAGGACGAGGCGCTGGCACGGGGCGAAGCCATCGGGCCGCTGCATGGCTTCCCGCAGGCGATCAAGGACCTCGACAACGTCAAAGGCATCCCGACGACGAAAGGCTCGCCGGTCCTCAAGGATTTCGTGCCGGAGGCCGATTCGATCTATGTCGAGCGCATGCGGCGCGCCGGGGCGATCTTCATCGGCAAGACCAACGTACCGCAATTCGGGCTCGGCTCGCATACGACCAACCCGGTGTTCGGACCGTGCCGGAACCCCTATGACCTGTCGCGCACGCCGGGCGGCTCGAGCGGCGGCGCCGCGGTGTCGCTGGCGCTCCGCATGCTGCCGGTGGCCGATGGCAGCGACTATGGCGGCTCGCTGCGCAACCCGGCCGGCTGGAACAACGTCTTCGGTTTCCGTCCGAGCATCGGCCGCGTGCCGGGCGAGGAGACCGACCTCTTCTTTCCTTCGATGGGGACCGCCGGTCCCATGGCGCGCAATGTGCCCGACCTCGCCATGCTTCTCGCCGTGCAATCCGGCTACGACCCGCGCGTGCCCTATTCAATCACGCAGGATCCATCGGGTTGCACCGGCTCGATCGATCGCGACTTCAATGGCGCCAGGATCGCCTGGCTCGGCGACTTCAACGGCTATCTGCCCTACGAGCCCGGCATTCTCGATGTCTGCCGGAAGGCGATGAAGACCTTCGAAGGTCTCGGCTGCATCGTCGAGGAGGCGATCCCGGACTATCCGGTCGACAAGGTCTGGCGCGCCTGGCTCGTGCTGCGCGCCTGGCAGTCGGGCGGCAGCGGCAAGGTCCATTACGACGATCCGGAGAAGCGGAAGCTGCTCAACAAGCAGATGATCTTCGAGGTCGAGAGCGGCCTGAAGCTCTCCGCCTTCGACGTTACCGCCGCGGCGCAGGTCAGGAACGAGTGGTATCGGGCCGTGTTGCGCTTCTTCGAACGCTACGACTTCTTCGTGCTGCCGACGGCGCAGATGTGGCCCTTCCCCGTCGAGACGGTGTGGCCGACCGAGGTCGCCGGCACGCCGATGACGACCTACCATGAATGGATGAAGGTGGTCCTGCCGGTAACCATGACCGGCTGCCCTGCGCTCGCCGCACCCGCGGGCTTCAGCGAGTCAGGCCTGCCGATGGGCATCCAGATCGTCGCCCCCAACCACGCCGAGCTCGCCTGCCTCCAGCTCGCCCACGCCTACGACCAGGCGAGCGACTGGGTGACGAAAAGGCCACCGCCGATCGGCTAGCCGAGCCGCCGATAGAGGTCGCGAAATCTCGCATAGCCCTCGCGATACACGGCAGCGTTCGCCGGGTTCGGCCATACCAGCGCGGATTTCGAGACGAAGCGGGTCACGCCCATCCAGTCATCGGTGAGGCCGCAGCCGATCGCGGCGGTCCAGGCGGCGCCGAGGCAGGAGCCGGGATGGCCGGAAAGCCGCTGCACCGGCGCCTGCAGGACATCGGCGACGATGTGCATCCACACTTCGCTGCTCGAGCCGCCGTCGGAGGCGAGATAGCGCTCGGTCGGATGGCCGATCTCGTTCAGCACTTCGATGTGATGGCGGATCGCATAGGCATAGGCCTCCAGCAGCGCACGCCAGAGATGGCCGATGCCATGCGCGAGGGTGAGGCCGGTGAAGGCGCCGCGCGCATCGGGATCGTGGATGGGCGTCTTCTCGCCGAGGAGATAGGGAAGGATCGCGACGCCCTCCGATCCCGCCGGTATCTGTCCAGCCAGCACATCGAGCGTACGATGCGTACGGCCGGCGCCGAAGGTGTCGACGAACCAGTTCAAGCCCGAGCCGCCCGTCGCCATGCACCCGTTCGGCATGAAGAGGCCGGGAACCAGGTGGTAGTCGAGATAGAGGCGCGGATCGGGCGCCGCCTTGTCGGTGGCGATCAGCACATCGACCGAGCCGCCGAACTTGAGCAGCACGTCGCCGCTTTTCGCCACGCCGGCGCCGAGCGCCGAGGCGATCAGATCAGCAGCCCCGCCGACCACCGGCACGCCTTCCGGCAGACCCGTTTCCTTCGCCGCCGCGGCGGTGACGCGGCCGAGCACCTGATGGGACGCCGATCGCGGCGGCAATGCCGAGCGCGGGATGCCGGCGAGCGCGACGAGGTCGGCGGCGATCGCGTGGCTGGCGAGGTCGGTGAAGCCGGCTTCGAGCGCCCAATTCTGCTCGACGGCGCGCACGCCCGTCAGCTTCCAGTTCACATAGTCGTAGGAGCCGAAGACCGTGGCGATTCGACGGAACACCTCCGGCTCGTGCGCCGCGAGCCAGCGCAGCTTGGGCGCGAGGAGCTGCTGGTTGATGCCGTTGCCGGCACGTCTCAGGAAGTCCTTCTCGTCGATCTCCCGCTTGAGGCCCTCGACCTCGGCGCCGCAGCGGCCGTCGCTCTGCTGGATGCTCGGGCGCAGCAGATCGCCCTTCTCGTCGAGCAGGACGACCGCCGGCAGCATGCCGGTGACGCCGATGGCCTTCAGCTCTTCGGGTGCGATCCGCGCCATCAGCTCGCGCACGATCTCGGCCACGTTCGACCACCATTCGCGCGGGTCTTCCTCGGCCCAGCCTGGATGCGGCGCCGACAGCCTCACCGGCCGCGACGCGGTGGCGATCACCCGGTCCGGAAGCCGGATCAGGATGCCGATGGTCGAGGTGGTGCCGATATCGAGACCGAGAACGACGCTCATCGGAGGGTCGCGACCACGTCCATGAAGCGCTTCACCCGATCGCCGTCGACATGGTTCCAGGTATTGGCGTCGACCTTGAAGTGCGTGCCGACGATGGCGCCGGAGGCGACCTCCATGACCATGCGCACATTGTCGAGGTTGATGCCGGTATTGGCGAAGATCGGCACGTCGGTGACCGCGGCCGCGACCTTGCGCAGGTCGGTCTCCGCCGCCGGCTGGCCGGTGAGCGGGCCGGAGACCAAGATGGCGTCGGCGAT
Organism: Alphaproteobacteria bacterium; assembly: GCA_016869375.1. Taxonomy (GTDB): domain Bacteria; phylum Pseudomonadota; class Alphaproteobacteria; order SHVZ01; family SHVZ01; genus SHVZ01. Next base: position 19,597 of record VGEH01000050.1, read on the forward strand.
CGAGGAGAAGACCGCGCTCTTGGCGCGAAGCTCGATCGGCCGCTGGTCGAGCGAATGCGCGAACTCGGCATTCACGTTGAACCACATCTTCATGTCCGGCCGGCCGAGATTGCGCCGGAGGCGCGCCGCGCCGGCGGCGTCGGGCGCCCAGACGCCCATGTCGGAGGCGAAGACGCCGGTGAAGATCTCACGCACGAAGGAGGCGCCCGTGGCGACGCCGATCGCGACGCTCGCCTTCGGATCCCACAGATAGTTGATGCCGAAAGGCACCTTGAGCCGCGGCTTCAGCGCCTCGACGATCGCGGTCATCGCCGCCACGCCTTCGGCGGGCGCCTGTAACTGATAGGGCCGGTCGTTCTCGTTGCCGAACATGATCGCGTCGATGCCGCCATACTGGAGCGCATCGACATCGCGGCCGACCTCGTCGATCAGCTTGTTCATGCCGCCATCTGCGTCGTAGAGCGGCGAGCCCGGCAGCGCGCCGATATGCGCCATGCCGGTGATGACTTTTTTCTTAGGCCCGAAGAAGTCGAAGACCACGCTATGCTCCCTTTGATCCATGCGCGTTCGAGGCAGTTAACAACAGGAGCCCCGGCTTGACCATGCGCGATGCCGAGGCCCTGGGGGTCGAGGCCGACCTGGCGGCGGCGGAGCATGCGGGCCTCAGGCTCGCGCTGATCGGCCGCGCGCTGGCGTTGGCCCCGATCGCGGGTTGGTATGCGTGGTACGGCGTGCCGGTCGGAAACTATGTCGGCCTGGCCGCGGTGTCGGCCTTCATGATCCTGGGCTTCGTCCATCTCTTCCTGCTCCTGAGCGGACGCGAGCGGGAATGGCACCGCTATGCCTTCCTCGCCCTGGACGCGATCGGCCTGGGCCTGCTGGTCGTCCTCACGCCGCTGAGCCAGGGCGCGGCGGATATCCCGAAGATCCTCGTCTTCCGCGCCTATGGCGTCTACTACCTGTTCCTGATGCTCGCGGTCGCGGCGCTGTCGCTGTCGCCGCGGCTGGTTCTCTTCTCCGGTGCCGCGGCGGTGTCGGCGCTGTGGGCGGTGTTCCTCTGGATCACCTCCGGCATGGCACGGAAGATCACCTGGAGCGACCTGCCCGCCGACGCCGACCGCGACACTTTCATCAAGACCCTGCTCGACCCCGACTTCATCGGTATCGGCAACCGCGTCGAGGAAAGCGCGGCGATCCTGGCGACCGCGGCGCTGCTCGCAATCGCCGTACATCGCGCCCGCAATGTCGTCCGCGCACGGGCGCGGGCCGAGCGTCAGCGCCGCCGCGCTCAGGACATCTTCGGCCAGTACGTGCCGACCGAGGTGGCGCAGGCCATCCTCGCGAACCAGGCGGCGCTGACGCCGCAGACGAAAGAGGCGAGCATCCTCTTCTGCGACATCGAGGGCTTCACGCGGCTGTCCGAGCAGAAGGTGCCGGTCGCGATGATCCAGCTGCTCAACGAGTTCTTCGATGCGGCGACCGAGATCGTCGGCCAGCATCGCGGCGTCGTCGTCAGCTTCGTCGGCGATGCCGTCGTCGCCGCCTTCAACACACCGCTGGAGCTTCGCGACCATGCCGATGCCGCTGTTCATGCCGGGCGCGGCCTGCTAGCGCTCGCCGAGGGACGCCAGTTCGCCGGCGAGAGCCTCGATCTGCGCATCGGCATCGCCACCGGCCCGGTAGCCTCCGGCAGCGTCGGCGGCACGCGTCGCCAGACCTGGACCGTTTATGGCGATACGGTGAACCTGGCGCAGCGCCTCGAAGGCCTGAACAAGGAGCTCGGCACGCGCATCCTGGTCAGCGAGGAGACGGCGCTGCGTGCGAAGGGCACGACGCTGCGCGAGGTCGGGGCGGTGGTGGTGCGCGGACGCGAGCAGGTGGCGAAAGTGTTCACCGCCGACGTCTAGCGCCAGAGCCTCTTCGACGCGCGCTCTGCTCCCTCGACCATCGAGGCGAATTTCATCCACACGATATCGGGGTCGACCGTGTTCCAGTCGGCGACGGTGGCGAAGCCGCAATCCGCGCTGGCCATCACGCGCTGGCGCCCGACGATGTCGGCGAAGCGGCAGAGGCGCTCGGCCACCAGATCCGGATGCTCGACGTAGTTCGAGCAGCTGTCGATGACACCGGGGATCAGCACGCGGTCGTCGGGCAGCTTGATGTCGCGGAACACCGCCCATTCATGCGCATGGCGCGGATTCGCCGCCTCGAAGGAGATCGCGCCCGCCTTGATCTTCAACGCCACCGGCAGGATCGTCGCCAGCGGGATGTCATGCGTATGCGGGCCTTCGTAATTGCCCCAGCAGAGATGCACGCGGATGCGGTCCTGCGGAATGTCGCGCAGCGCCTCGTTCAGCGCGGCGACATGCACCTCGACGCGGCGAAGGAACTCTTTCTCGTCGAGATCGGCATACATGGTGTGCCGCCCGGCGCCGAGATCGGGGCTGTCGATCTGCAGATAGAAGCCGGCCTCGACGATGCGCCGGTACTCCGGCGCCATCGCCGATGCGAGCGCCTCCAGATAGGCCTCGTCGTCCTTGTAGAAGCGGTTCGGCTGGAACAGCGAGATGACGCCCGGCGCCGCCGCGTTCATGAAGGCCTGGCCGTAGCCATGCATCTTCAGCGTCTTCTGGAAGCGCGCGATGTCGGCCTCCAGCGGCTCGGTCGTGCGCACATGGACGGCGCCGGTGCAGCAGGGCCGCGCCAGTTGCGGCGTGCCGCCGGTATCGGCCAGTCGCTTCATGTAACGCGGCACCTCAAGCAGGTCTGAGGGCACGCGGCGCGGGCTGTCGCCGGAGAAGCCTGTCAGCCGCTCGGCGACATAAGTGGCGTAGCTGATCTTGCTGATCTCGCCGTCGCTGGGGATGTCGATGCCGGCCTTCTTCTGGCGCATGACGGCGTCCTCGACCGCGGCGGCGACGGCCGCTTCGAAGGCCGCCGCGTCGACCGATTCGCCCTTGGCGCGGGCGAACAGCAGATCGAGAACAGCCTTGGGTCGCGGCAGGCTGCCTACATGCGTGGTCAGGATGCGATCGGGGGTCTTCGTCATCGTTAATCCCTCGTAAATATATAAATGTTATCTTAAATCGAAACAGTTGCCGTACCCGTGAGCAGGAACCCGCTCCATGGTGCGGTATTGTCCGGACAGTAATCCAGCGGAGAAGTGCGTTGGCGCAGGTTTTGGTGGTGGATGACAACGCCGTCATGCGGACGGTCATGCGGGTCGCGCTCGAGAAGGCTGGCCACAAGGTGAGCATGGCGGAGGATGGCGAGCGCGCGTTGAAGGCTGCCGCCGACGGCAGCTTCGATCTCGTCATCACCGATATCCAGATGCCGAAGATGGACGGCGTCGACCTCGTCCAGCAGCTGCGCAAGGCGCGGCCGCAGGCCAAGGTGCTGGTCATTTCCGGCCGCGTCGAAGGCGCGGAGCTGCAGGGTATGACCTCCAGCAAGACGCTCGGCGCCTCCGGCTCGCTCGAGAAGCCTTTCACCGCCGACCGTCTCGTCTCCAAGGTCGCCGAGCTGCTCAGCTAACCTCCCCTCATCGGGGAGGCATCGGTGGCATCACGCAAGCTCAAGGTTGGAATCGTCGGTCTCGGCGGCGTCGGTGCCGTGCATCTCGAGGCCTATCGCGACAATCCCAGGATCGAGGTCGTTGCGGCCGCCGAGCTCGACGAGAAGCGGCTGGCGACGCTCGCATCGGCGCATCGCTTCAAGCCCTACGGCGACTTCCGGCGCATGCTCGCCGAGGAGACGCTCGACCTCGTCTGCGTCGCCACCACGGTCGCCACGCATGAGGAGGTGACGATCGCCTGCGCCAAGGCCGGCCGCCACGTCCTCTGCGAGAAGCCGATCGCCGGATCGATCGACGCGGCGAAGCGCATGATCGCCGCCTGCGCCGAGGCCAAGGTGAAGCTGTTCTATTGCGCCACCTATCGCTTCCTGCCGGCGGTGGCGAAAGCGCGCGCTCTGATCCAAGCGGGCGCGGTCGGCAGGGTGCTGCTGATGCGCGAGCAGGAGGTCGGCGGCGCCGGTCCTGAGAACCGCCACATCATGGGCTTCGCGCACTATCCGAAAGGCACGCCCGGCGGCTCCGGCTTCGGCCTGGTCGATCACGGCATCCATCTGATCGATCTCTTCGGCTGGCTCAGCGGCAGCGAGGTCGAGACGGTGTTCGGCCGCGGCAACATCTCCGGCGACGCGGCCTCGGTCGAATACCTGCTGATGAACTTTCGAAATGGCGCGCTGGGGCACCTGCTCTACGAGGACGGCACCTTCCCGACCGGCCTGCCGGGCGAAGGCCTGTTCAGCTGGGGCTCGGCCTGGACACTCTCCGGCGCTTATGTGCCGCCCGGCGCGTGGCAGGCTGCGCCCGGTAGCATCCATGTCCATGGCGACAAGGGCGCGCTCCGCATCTTCCACTACGCCAACCAGCTCTTCCTCACCGACAAGGACGGCACGCGCCAGGTCGCACTCGAAGGCCGCCACGCGCCCGGGCACTTCACCGCGCAGATGGAAGCCTGCGCCGCGACGCTCCTCAACGGCGCCGCGACCGCGACCTCCGCCGAAGAGGGCCTCGCGGCGCTGGAAGTGCTGATGGCGGCGTATCGGAGTTTTGAGGAGCGGCGGGTCGTCGCGCTCTAGAACTTGTCCAGCGGCCAGATCGGTCGGCGGACCTTCTTGTAGGGGAACTGCGCGAAGTTGCGGGAGACGATGCCGCCGGAGTCGACGTAGATCAGCTTCCGTGCCATCGGCTCGAAATCGGCGCGGAAATGGTTCGACGCCTTGCACAGGAGCACGTTCACCTTCTCCGGCACGATGCCGAACATGCGGAACTGCTCGCGGTCGTCGATCTGGCTCTTGATTGAGGAGACGATGACGCGGACATGGCCGAGATCGAGCAGGAAGCTCGGCCCGATCGTGCCTTGGGTGCCGGTCGCGTACTTGCCCTTCCTCACATAGACGCCGTCGGCGATCGCCAGCACCTTGCCGGTCACCTTGAGCGGCGTGCCGCCGAAGCGCGGGTCGGTCTTGCCCCCGAGAGCGTTCAGCGTGACCGTGGCGCCGATACCGGCCCTGATGCCGATCTCGGCCGACTCGGGATCGGCGATATGGCCGACCACCGCATCCTCGACCTTCGACTCCAGCAGCGCCTTGAGAAAACTGGTGCCGTCGCCATGCGCGCCGCCGCCGGGATTGTCGGTGTAGTCGCCGATCAGCAGCGGCCCTTCGCCCGAGCGCGGCTCGGAAGCGATGCGGATGCCCTCTTCGATCAGCAGGAAGTCGATGGTGTAGACGCCGCGCTGGTCCCAGGCGAGCTTGATGAGATCGTCGGCCAGCGCCTGGTAACGCGGATGCGCGCCGTCGCCATTGACCAGCACGGTCGGCCCGGTGAACGGCGTATCCGCCCAGCCGAAGCCGGCATTGACGCCGATATCGAGCACGCCCGGATCCGCGGCCTCGGCCGCCGCCACCTTCTTCATCATGTCGCGCATCGGGCCCCAATGCGTGACGGTCCGGCCCTCGTCGATGCCGAACATGACCGGCCCCTGCGCGCGATGGACCTTGGGCCTGATCTCGCCCTTCATCGCGCGTTCGAGCAGGCGCCCGGCGCGCTCGGCCGTCTCGTACATGTCGATATGCGGCGTGGTGCGATAGGTGGTGACGATGTCGGCGTGCCGTGCCATCTCCTCGCTGGCGTTGGCGTGGACATCGAGGCTCATCGCGATCGGCACCTTCGGCCCGACGAGCTTGCGGATGCGGGCCAGCAGCTCGCCCTCGGCATCGTCGAAATCCTCGACCACCATGGCGCCGTGCAGCGGCAGCAGGATGCCGTCGAAGGGCATGCTCCTCTTCAGCGCATCGAGGATGATCTCCGAGAAATGCTCGAAGGCATGCGTGGTCACCGGCCCGCCGGGCTGGGCGAAGCTGGCGACCGGGTGCACGACCGTCCAGCCATACTCGTCAGCGAGATCGAAGACCGCTCCCCACTCGCCGCGCGTTCCGCGCATCGCGCGCTCGACCTCGGCGTCGCGCAGATAGAGCGTTTTCTGGAAGTCGCCCAGCGTCGTCGGCGTGATGCAGAAGCTGTGCGTCTCGTGCTGGACCGAGGCGGCGAAGATCTTGCGTTTCATGAAGCGAGCCTTAGCCCGCAAGCGCCGCGCCGGCAATCGAAGCCGGCCGGCGACGCAACGCCTCAGTCGATCAGCTTGGCCATGCGCAGCCGCGCGACCCCCTTGCCGTCGACCACGCGCATATCGGGCGACGTTCCCTCCAACCGATAGCCGAGGCGCTCGGCGAAGCGGACGCCGCGCCGGTTCGGCGCGACGAGGAAGGTGGTCAGCCGCCGCGCGCCTTTGTCGACCGCCCAGGCCTCGTAGCGCCGCGCCAGCTCTCGGCCGATGCCGCGGCCCCAGGCTTCGCGCAGGACGGTGACGCCGAGAAAATTCTTGTGCCTCATGCGATGCTCGGCAAAGCCGCCACCGACGAGGCCGAGGACGCGCGTGTCGGCGCCGGTGCCGGACCAGGCGAGCAAGGTCAGCTGCCGCGGGTTCGCCGCGCCCCTGGCGAGGCCGGCGCGGATCTCCTCCTCGGAGGCGATCTCGCCTGCCTCCTTGGCCGACCACGGCATCTCGTTGACGATCGCCATCTCCCAGGCGCGGAGCGCAGCGGCGTCCTCGGCGCGCGCCGGGCCGATGATGACGCCGTCGAGCGTGCCTCCCGGCGGCGCCGGCTCCGCCTCTGCTTCGAAGGCCGGAAGCTCGCGCAGGCCCTTTCCCATCTCGAAGTGATGCCGCCACGCGCCGTCCTGGTCGACCGAGCGCGGCATGCGGCCCTGGATCGCGAAGCCCATGCGCTTGTAGAGCGCGAGGCCGCGTGCATTCTCCTCGTCGACGCGGAGCGTGATGCGGTGCACCCCGAGTTCTCTTGCCCAGGCTTCGGCCGCTTCCATCAACCGGCCGCCGATGCCGCGGCCGCGATGACCGGCGCGCAGCCCGATCTGGTTGTAGCTCACGAAGCCGGACTCGCGGCGCAGGCTGCCGCGAAAGGCGGAGAGAAAGCCGACGATCTCGCCGCGATCGACGGCGATGAAGTAGGCGCCGACATCCTTCTCGCGCCAGGTCTCGAGGCGCTCGGCCGCCTTCTCCGGCCAGTCGCCATACTCGCCGGGCCGGCCGAGGAACTCGGTCTCGGCGTCGATCGCCGCCATGGCAGCGACCAGCGCCGGCCCATCCTCGGGCTCGGCGCGGCGGATGAGGATGCCGGGCATTCGCTTGAGAGTAGCAGACCGCGCTGAGGTCGCGCTAACGTGAGAGCATCATTCCATCCGAAGGTTCTTCTCTCATGGTCGATGCCGCGCGCCTGTCGAAGCATATCGGGCAGTCCTGGGACGACGAGATCGTCCCGACCTTGTTCGAGTACATCAAGATCCCGAACAAATCCCCGTCCTTCGATCCGAAATGGGCCGAGCATGGCTACATGGACGATGCGGTGAAGATGTTCGAAACATGGGCGCGGAAGAAGATCGCGATATTCCCCGGCGCCACGCTCGAGGTCGTGACGCTCGAAGGCCGCACGCCGGTGATCTTCATCGAGGTCCCCGGCGAAGGGAAGGAGACGATCCTTCTCTACGGCCATCTCGACAAGCAGCCGGAGATGGTCGGCTGGTTCGACGGCTTCGGCCCGTGGATCCCGCTGATCAAGGGCGACAAGCTCTATGGCCGCGGCGGCGCCGATGACGGCTATGCGATGTTCGGCTCGCTGGAAGCGATCGCCGCGCTCAAGGACCAGGGCGTGCCGCATGCGCGCTGCGTGATCCTGATCGAGGCCTGCGAGGAATCCGGCAGCTACGACCTTCCCTATTACGTCGACCACCTCGCCTCGCGGATCGGCGCGCCTTCGCTGGTCGTCTGCCTCGATTCCGGCGCCGGCAACTACGACCAGCTCTGGCTGACCACCTCTCTGCGCGGCATGATCGCGGGCGAGCTCAAGGTGCAGGTGCTGGACGAAGGCGTGCACTCCGGCGACGCGTCGGGCATCGTGCCGTCGAGCTTCCGCATCATGCGAAAGCTGATCTCGCGCCTCGAGGACGAGGACACCGGCGCGATCAAGCTCGATGCGCTCTACGCCCAGGTGCCGCCCGAACGCGTGGCGCAGGCGAAGGTCGCGGCGGCCGCGCTCGGCGACCAGGTCTATGCCAAGTTCCCCTTCCCCGAGGGCATGAAGCCGGTCACCGACGACCTGACCGAGCTGGTGCTGAACCGCACCTGGCGTCCGGCGCTGGCGACCACCGGCATGGACGGATTCCCGACGCCGCAGAATGCCGGCAACGTGCTGCGCCCGCACTCGACGGCGAAGCTGAGCCTCCGCCTGCCGCCGACGCTCGATGCCAAAGAAGCGCAGAAGACGGTGAAGACGCTGCTGGAGAAAGACCCGCCCTACGGCGCCAGGGTCAGCTTCGCCTCCGACAAGGCCGGCACCGGCTGGAACGCGCCGAAGCTCGCCCCCTGGCTCGAGAAGGCGCTCGACACGGGCTCGAAGGCCGCCTTCGGCAAGGCGCCCGCCTATATGGGCGAGGGCGGCAGCATCCCGTTCATGTGGATGCTCGGCGAAAAGTTCCCGAAATCGCAGTTCGTCGTGACCGGCGTGCTTGGACCTCATTCCAACGCGCATGGGCCGAACGAATTCCTGCACATCCCGACGGGCAAGAAGGTGACGCAGGTGGTGGCGCATGTGATCGCCGACCATCTGGCCGGAACGAGGCGCTGAATGAACTTCCAGATCTTCGGCCAGCCCGAGCGCGGCGAGAAGCGGTCCTTCAGCCGCGCGGTCAAGGCAGGCGGGCTCGTCTTCGTCTCAGGCCATTCGGCGCCGCACGATCCGGCGAAAGGAATCCATCGCGGCGAGACCCCGCAGGAGCAGGTGCGGAACTCGCTCGCCTTCATCGCGAAGATCCTGACCGATGCCGGCAGCGACTTCAGCCGCATCGTCCAGGTGACGATGCTGATCACCGACCGCAAGGACTACGACGCCTGCAACGAGGAGTATGTGAAGCACTTCCCCGGCGGCCTGCCGGCGCGGCACACGGTGCTGTTCGGCGTGCCGACGGAGGCGAAGGTCGGCTTCGCCTGCATCGCACTCGCCGACGAGGAACCGCCGATGAGCGGCCGCGCCGACGGCCCTCAGCACTGAGGCCGAGCGAGGCTCAGGGGCGGTGGTCGAGATCGTCGTGGAAGCGCGGCGGCTCGATCTTGAACTCCCAGCGATCGCAGCCCGCAAGGGCCGAGACCAGGGCGAGCGTGAGAAGCAGGTGGCGCATCCGGGACTCCTTTTCCCGAGAATAGGCGTATCATCGACGCACTTCGATCGGGAGGATGACATGCAGCACCCTGGATCACGTTTGCGCTCGCTTCTGCTGCCGGCTGCGTTGCTGGTCATCCTCGGCGCCGGGCTCACCATGTTCCGCTCGGCCGCCGAGGAGGCGCGCGAGATCCCGCCGCCTGCCGTCGACAGCGGCGGTGGCCCGCGCATCTCCGAGGTCGCGGTCGTCGCCGGCGGCTGCTTCTGGGGCGTGCAGGGCGTGTTCCAGCATGTCGCCGGCGTCACCTCAGCCGTTTCCGGCTATGCCGGCGGCACCGAGAAGTCGGCGAATTACGACGCGGTCAGCGCCGGCTTGACCGATCATGCCGAGGCCGTCCGCGTCGTCTTCGATCCGCGCGTCATCAGCTATGGCCGCGTGCTGCAGATCCTGTTCTCGGTGATCCACGATCCGACGCAGCTCGACCGCCAGGGCCCCGATGTCGGGCGGCACTATCGCTCCTCCATCTTCCCGCAGAACGCGGAGCAGGCGCGCATCGCCACGGCCTATATCGCGCAGCTCGACGCGGCCAAGGCCTATCCGGCGAAGATCGTCACCAGGATCGAGCGCGGTGCCTTCTACCCGGCCGAGCCCTATCACCAGGACTTCATGGTGAAGAATCCGCGCCACCCCTACATCGCCTATCACGACCTGCCGAAGGTCGAGGCCCTCAAGCGCTTTTTCCCCGACCGCTACCGTGCCGATCCGGTGCTGGTGGCGAAGAACTAGCAGGCTGTTGAAGAATCTCGCCGAAGCGTGATGAGAGTGGTCTGTCGCGGCGGGCGGGATCTGGGCAGGCTCTGGTTTCGTCCGATCTCACTGACGTCCAGGCGACCGGGGCCTCGCGGGGGGCTCA
>VGEH01000051.1 GCA_016869375.1 Alphaproteobacteria bacterium
CCGCGGAGGAAAATGATCACTTTGGCTTTGCTAATTTCCTCTCTAATTCGTCCTACGACCTGTGCATCACCTATCTGTTCAGTGAAAGTGTGAATCCCCTTTGAGAGACGAGAGAGATTGGTGACCCAATCCTCGTCTGCGCCAAACGGAAGAGGATCCATCACACTTCCAGACGGAAGAGAGCCGATCCGTCCGTAGGGATGCAGAACTCTCTGATCGAGTATCCTATCCGCTACGTCATTGTCCATGCGATACAAGGCGAATAGTGCGTCTCGCAAAAAGACTTCCAGACATCGATCGTAGTTAAAGTTGATAACAAAGATATTATCTAGCGCCTGATTGGCGTTGGCTTTCGCTATTCCTTTCGACGCGATCTTGAAGAAGCGCACAAACCAGCTATCCAGTGCCTGCTCGAATCTGCGTGCTCCTGCATAGGGCGCGCGCCAATCGACGTAGAGTTTGCTGCGTCGTTCTGCAATGAGGATCGACTTGACGATGGCGAGTTTGCCGCAGAGCTGGACTTCCTCATCGTCTTTGTGTTGGTCCATAAACTCGTCGATCGAGTTGGCGACAGGCATTGCATCAGAGATGGCGCGAGCGCCGCGCAAATGGCTATTGAAGTTGCCTGGGGTGTGCCTGAGAGCTTGGGCGATGTAGGGATCTCCGGAAACAAGATCCTGCCCTGGACCGAGGCGGATATCGAGAAGCTCTGAGATCTGTAGGGCAAGCCCTGCGCCTGTCGGCAATCCGACCTCTGCGCTTGCACCGGCGCCAACGACCAGAAGCGTCCTAGAGGCGAACACGATTTGTAGGCGCAGGGCGTTGTTGCTGGCGACGGCTCTAAGCCGCCACCTGCCCGATGCCGCCGCGATTGGCGCCGGGCTCGATCGAGCGCCACAGCACCTCGTGGCCCTTCGGCAAGGCCCGGCTGTTGGGCATGGCGAGCCAGATGCGGAGCAGCAGGCGGTCCTGGCCCGAGGACGCGTCGTCCTCGAAGGGTGTGCGGCCGTGGTAGATCACGTGGTTGTTGAGGAGCTGCATGTCGCCCGGGGCGAAACGCATCTCGAAAGACAGCTCCTGGGCGAGTGCCATCAGCATGTCGATGCCGGCCTTCTGCTTCTCGGTCAGGCGCGGCACCTCGCCCATCTTCTGCGCTGCCTCGACGTAGGTGAGGGACCAGTGGCTGGTGAAGCGGCCGTCGCGCTGGCCGAAGATCGGCAGCGGATAGGCCAGCTTCTCGCCGCCCGGCTCTTCGCCGAAGCGGCTCCGCCAGATATCCTCGTAGAGCGCGGCGCAGAGCTCGGGCGCACGCTCCAGCATGGTGTTGTGGACCATGGCCGAGCTTGCGAGCTTGCTCACGCCACCGGCCTTGGCCTGGCGCACGCAGAGAAGCCCGACCGCGTCGCAGCGGTCGGTGTGGAAGCGGAGCTGGCCGTTGGTCAACGTGCGCGCATATGAAGAGAGGAAGGTCTTGCCCTGGCCTTCGTCGATCTGGCCGTAGCGCTGGCCGGCGAGCGCCGAGCCGCCTTCGTCGCGGATCGCGCGCATCTGCTCGCCCGACTTGTTCTGGTTGAGCGGCGAGCCCAGATTGGCGCCGATGCCGTACCAGATGCGGCGGAGGTCTTCCTCGGCGTAGCGCGCCACGGGCAGGCCCCGCAGCTGCATCATGCCCGAGCCGTTCTCTAGCTCGTCGCTGATGTCGTCGAAGAGCGGCTTCAGCCCCGGCAGCGGGAAGTTGATCTTGTTGACCGCCGACCACGCGATGTCGCGGCGCTTCACATCCTGAAGCGCGCCGTCGATCTCGGCGATATGCGCCTCGGTGAGATGGCGGATCCAGCGCGTCGAGCCGGCGATGTCGCGGCCGTGCCAAGCGCAGGCACCGGCGATGGGACGGGGGAGAATCGTGGTCGTCATCGGTCGAGTCCTTGAATGCTGCGGAAGGATGGCGCGGCCGGCCCAGGTCGGGCAAAATAAGGCCTCCCCAAACTCGAAGCCCCGTCCTTCCGGAGCCCTGCCTGGTCCACCCCTTTCTCGACCTCGTGCAGGACCCGCCGACGCGGCGCGTCTGGGGCGGGCTCAGCTTCCAGGCGGTCGCCGAAGAGCTCATGCGCATGGCGGTCATCTGGCTCGCCATCGACATGGTCGGCGCCGCCGCGAGCTTCCTGCTGTTCGGCAACCTGGTCGCCGCCTTCTTCGTCAGCATCCTCGCCGGCGCGGTCGCCGACCGCTTCTCGCCGGGCGGCACCATGGTCTTCGTCAACCTGGTCCGTGCCGCGATGCTGCTCGTGCCGGTGGCGCTTTCGATCGGCGGGCTCCTGACCTTCCCGGCGCTGATGATCGCCTCGGTCGCGGTCTCCTCGCTGCGCGGCGTCTACGATCCGGCCCTGCAATCCTGCGTGCCGCGGCTCGCGCCGTCTCCCGATCACATCCAGGCGGTCAACGGCCTCTTCGACTCGACGCACCGGCTGGCGAGGCTGGTCGGGCCGTTCATCGGCGGCATGCTGTCGCTGATCCTGCCGGTGATCCACTTCCTGACCGTCGCCGCCGGCGGCTTCGCGCTGGGCGGTCTGGTGATGCGCCGGATCGGCCGCGGCCTCGACCAGCCGCTCGGCACGCACAGCGCCGGCATCCGCGCCGCGCTGAACCGCATGCTGCAGGGCCTCGTGATCGCGCGGCGCGACCGGCCGATCGCGCGCATCCTGGCCGCCAACACCGTCAACCTGATCGGCTGGATCCTCGGCATCACGCTCGGCATCCCGATGCTGATGGCGAACCACCCGCCCTCGGGCTTCGAGCACCAGCCGCTGGTCGCGCTCGCCTGCGTGCTCGCCGCTTATGGCGTCGGTGACTTCTTCTCCAATGTCTGGGTCGCCAATCGCCGCCTGGCGGATCGCTGGCGCTTCATGTTCACGGGCTACATCGTGCTCGGTCTCGGCATCGGCTCGACGCCGTTGCCGGTGATGCTCGGCCTCGGGCCCTTCGAGCTGCCGGCAACGATGCTCGCCGCCTTCATCGGCGGCTGGGGCGGCCCGGTCTTCTTCCTGCCGATGCTGACGACGCTGCAGACGCGCGTCTCCGGCGCCGACATCGCCGCGATCTTCCGCCTGAGGATCGCCATCACCTCGGCCTCGATGGCGCTCGCGGCGCTGGCCGGCTCCTGGATGTTCGACGATCTCGGCGTGTTCGCGACGGTGATGATCGCCGGCGCCGTGATGGTGGCGACCGGGAGCGTCGGACTGCTCTCCCGGCCGCCTGAGATGCGCGTCTAGGCCGTCGCGACGTAGCCGTCGCGGCGGGGATCGCAGCCGCCGGTCATCGCGCCGGAGTCCGGATCGATGGTGATGCCGTGCATGCCGCCGACCGACATGGTCCAGGGCAGGTAATGTTCGGCGTCGTGACCGCGGGCCTTCAGAGCATTGACGACTTCCGGCCGTACGCGGCCTTCGACCTGGACCCGCTTGCCGTCCCAGAGACGGGCACGCGGCGCCTCGATCGCGTCCTGAATCGGCAGGCCGAAATCCATGAGATGGACCATGGTCTGGGTCTGGGTCTGGCAGATGCCGTAGCTGCCGGGCGTGCCGAGCGCGAGCACCGGCTTGCCCTTGCGCGTGCCGATCGACGGCGCCATCGGCAGCGCCAGCGGTCCGCCCGGACGCATATAGTTGGTGCCCTTCGGGTTGATCTCGCCCCAGTAGAGGAAATTGTTGAGGCAGACGCCGGTGCCCGGGATCACGACGCCGCAGCCGAAGCCGGCGCCGAGGCTCTGGGTGAGGCAGATGGCATTGCCGTCCTTGTCGGCGGCGGAGAAGGAGGTGGTGTGCTCCTTCCGCTCGTCGATCGGCTTCGGCATCCACTGCTCGGTCAGCGCGTCGATCGGCTTGCCGTCGGCGACGCGCTTGCGGAGCTTGGAGACGAAGGCGTCGGAGAGCAGTTCCTTCATCTTCTTCGGGCTCGGGTTGTTGTGCTCGATGCGCGCCGCGGCGGCGAGCCGGATGGCGCGGTAGACGATGTCGAGATGGTCGACGCCGTTATGCTCGAGGCGGCCGAGGTCGAAGCCGTCGAGGATGCGAAGCGTCAGCAGGTACTGGAAGCCCTCGCACGGAGGCGGCAGCGTGTGCACGGTCATGCCGCGATAGTCGCCGGCGACCGGCTCCAGCCATTCGGGCTCGACCGCGTCGAGATCTTCCTGGGTCAGGCAGCCGCCGAGCTTCTTCGAATGCGCCAGCAGCGCCTTGCCGAGCGGGCCCTTGTAGAGATAGTCCGGGCCGTTGGCGACGATCGCCTCGTAGGTTTTGGCGAGATCCGGCTGCTTCAGCACCTGGCCGGCCTTCACCTTCCCCTTGCCGAAGGCGTAGTTGCGGTTCCAGTCTTCGTAGAAGGCCTTGTAGGACTTGAGGTCGCGCGCCGCCTCCATGAACTTGTCTTCGTTGAAATCGGTCAGCACGATGCCGTCGCGGGCGAGTTCGATCGCCGGCCGGAACACGTCCTTCAGCGACTTCTTGCCGTAGGTCTCCACCAGCAGGCACCAGCCGGCGAGATTGCCCGGCGTCGAGCAGGCCAGCGGTCCGCGATGCAGGTCCTCGCGATCCTTGAACCGCGCGACCGGCAGCTTGAACGGCACCTTGGTGATGAAGTCGAGGGTGCGGACCCGCTTCTCCTTGGCGACATACATGGTCGCCATGCCCATGCCGGCGAGACCCGACATGTAGGGCTCGGCGACGTTGAGGACCGCCGCCGTGGCGGCGATCGCATCGAAGGCGTTGCCGCCCTCGCGCATGATGCGGGCACCGGCCTGGGCGGCCAGCGGATGGGCCGCCGCGACGACGCCGTGGACGGACGAGACGCGTGGACGCTTGCCGTTCATGTTCCCCCCAATGGCTTGGATAAGGGAGCCTAGACCACCTCCGCCCGGCCTGTCGCCTTTCCCCGCCCAATCCGAAACGGCTCCCATCCGAATGGCGGCGTGCTAGCGTCGCCGCCATGGGCATGACCACCCCCGGCCGCAGCTTTCCGCGCTTCGTCGACGAGGCGGCGGTGCAGGCCGTCGTCGACGGATTCCGCAACCGGACGCTGCCGATCGAGCGCTGGACCCATCAGGCGCATCTCGCTGTCGGCCTCTGGCATGTCCGGAGCTTCGGCGAGGAGGCATCCAAGGATCTGCTCCGCCGCGGCATCAGCACCTACAACGAGTCCGTCGGCGTGCCCAACTCCGACACCCGCGGCTACCACGAGACGGTGACGATGTACTTCGTCTGGGCCGCCGCGCGCTACCTGGAGACGCCGCGACCACCCGCGCTCGTCGACCTGGTGAACGACTTCGTCGAAAGCCGGCACGGATCGAAGGACGGCATCTTCGTCTTCTGGAGCCGCGACCTCCTGCTCTCAACCCCGGCCCGGCGAGGATGGATCGAGCCGGATCTCCGGCCGCTCTCGGTCGAAGCATTGCTCGCCGCCGAAGCTGTGGCCTGACGAAGAGGGACTCGCCATGGAGTATCGCCGTCTCGGCCGCACCGGCCTGAAGGTCTCGGAGATCTGCCTCGGCACCATGACCTTCGGCCATGGCGCCGATCAGGCCGAGTCCGAGCGCATCCTCGGCACGTTCTTCGACGCCGGCGGTACCTTCGTCGATACGGCGAACGCCTATAACGGCGGCGTCTCCGAGACGATGCTGGGGAAGGCGCTGGGGGCGAAGCGCAAGCAGAAGATCGTCGCCAGCAAGGTGTTCAACCCGATGGGGCCGGGGCCGAACGACTCCGGCATGTCGCGCTCGCACATCATGGAGGCGGCCGAGGCCAGCCTGAAACGGCTCGGCACGGACTATCTCGATCTCTACTACATCCATCACGTCGATATCGAAACGCCGCTCGAGGAGATGCTGCGCGCCTTCGACGATCTCGTGCGCATGGGCAAGGTCCGCTACATCGCCTGCAGCAACTATGAGTGCTGGCGGTTGATGGAGTCCTTGTGGATCTCCGACAGCCGCGGCTGGGAGCGCTTCGCCTGCCACCAGCCGCAATACAGCCTCGTCGTACGCGACATCGAGGAGGAGATCGTGCCGGCCTGCGAGTTGAAGGGCGTCGGCATCGTCTGCTGGTCGCCGCTGGCCGGCGGTTATCTCGGCGGACGCTACAAGCCGGGCGAGGCCAAGGTCGCCGGCACGCGCTCGGCCGAGGGCTGGGCCTATCCGTCGAAGTATTTCGCGCCCAATGCCGAGAAGACGCTGGCGGCGCTGCTCGACGCGGCGAAGGAGCTCGGCCGCAGCCCGGCCGAGGTCGCGCTCCGCTGGGTGCTCGACCGCCCCTTCATCACCAGCGCCATCGTCGGCGCGCGCGATGCCGCTCAGGCCACGCAGTCGATGAAGGCGGCGGGCTGGCGTTTGCCGAAGGAGATCGACAAACGCCTCGACGAGGTCTCCTCGCCGGGCTTGCGCTATCCGCGCTCGATGGAAACGGGCATGGACCAGCGTCGTGCCAATGCCGTGAAGATGCCAGGGATGAAAAGCGCATGACCTCGCCCGCCGACAAGCTCCGCAAGGCCCTCAAGCGCGGCGGCCTTACCGTGCCGAGCTGCTACGACGCGCTCGGCTTCCGCATGGTTCATCAGGCGGGATTTCCGGCTGGCTTCCTTTCCGGCTTCTCGGTCTCGGCGGCGCGGCTCGGCGTGCCCGATGCGGGGCTGCTCTCCTATGGCGAAATGGCGGATCAGGCGCGCAACGTCGCGGCCTCGGCGCCGATGCCGCTGATCGTCGATGCCGATACCGGCTTCGGCAATGCGCAGAATGTGCAGCGGACGGTGAGAGGCCTGGCATCGGCCGGCGCCGCGTGCCTGATGCTCGAAGACCAGGAGAGCCCGAAGCGCGATTTCGGCAAGCCGGGCGCCGTGGTATCGCGCGCCGATGCGCTGCGTCGCGTGAAGGCCGCCGTTCAGGCGCGCGAGGCCGGCGCCGACATCCTGATCATCGGCCGCACCGATGCGCGGAACGCCGCCGGTCCCGACGGCGGCCTCGACGAGGCGCTGTGGCGCGCCCAGGCCTTCGGCGATCTCGGCGCCGACATCCTGTTCGTCACCGGGCCGCATGACCGGTGCGAGCTTCAGCGCATCGGCAGGTCAACGAAACTGCCGCTGATGATCCAGGTCGACGAGCCGGGCCGGCCGGCGTGGAAACCGTCGGCCGTGCACAAGATGGGCTTCACCATCGCGCTCTACGGCGTGACCCTTGTCTTCGCCGCCGCCGGCGCCATCCGCGACGCGATCAAGGACATGAAGGCGGGGCGCCCGGTTCCGACGAAGCGCGTCGTCAGCTGGGGCGAGATGGCGGAGATCGTCGGCGTCCCCGCCTATCTCAAGGTCGATCGCGATCTGAAGCGCTAACGCTCGTAGCGGTTGGTCGCTTCCTTCACCGCTTCGGCTTCCGGCTTCAGGATCGAGCCGGTGGCGTAGATCTCGGCGACCTTGCCGCGCTTCCTGATGCGGCGGATCTCCTCGCCGAAGCTGGCGAAGCCGCCGGCCTCGGTGACGCGGCCCTTGTCGCGGCTGGAGACCGTGATCTCGCTCGCATCCATGAAGGGATCGAGCAGGGCCGGCGTCGACACCATCACCTTCTCGCCCATCGGGACCAGGTCGAAGCAGCCCCACAGGCTCCACCAGCGCCCGGTCCAGTCGGCGACGCGGCGCGCCGGCGCGCCGTGCTGGTGGAAGCGCCGCATGATGTGCATGCAGCCGTCGAGGAACTGGTGCGACATGCCGTCGGCGGAGTTGGTCAGCACCGAGAGGGTCAGGTCATGCGCGGGGATCGTCGCCGTCCGCGTGATGAAGCCCGGGAAACCGCCGGAGTGGCCGAAATGATCCCAGCCGGCGAGTGAGCCCGAGATCGTGCCGAGCCCGTACCAGCGCTCGATCTGCGAATGCGGCACCTTCCAGTGGCGCCGCGCCATCTCGCGGCGGCTGGCGACCGAGAGGATGCTCTTCTTCGCACTCGGCGAGATCAGGTTGAAGAACAGCGCGAGATCGTGCGCGGTCGAGATGAAGCCGGTCGCCGAGGCGAGACCCTCGGTCGAGGTGTCGCTCGGCAGGATGACACGGCGGCCGAGCGGCAGCTTGGATGAATGGCCCTTGGCGAGCGGCCCGCCCTTCGGCGAGGGCATGTCGGGGCGCGTCTCCTCGAGGCCGACGGCCTCGACCACCTCGCGCTGGATCCATTTGTTGTAGCTCTCGCCGGTCACCGCCTCGATGACCTGGCCGGCGAGGCCGAAGCCGTGGTTCGAGTATTTCATGCGGAGATTGGCATCGATCGGCTGCGGCTCGGCGAGCTCCTTCATGAACTCAGGCACGCTGAGGAAGGGCCGGCGATGCGTCCACTGGCCGGTGTCCTTGCCGTCGCGGATGATGCCGGCGGTGTGCGAGAGCAGCTGCGCCACTGTCGCCTTCGCCACCGTCGGATGCAGGCCCTTCACATATTTGCCCGCCGGATCGTCGAGCTGCAGCTTGCCCTTCTCGCGCAGCTTCATGATGCCGGCGGCGGTGAAGGTCTTGGAGTGCGAGGCGACCCGCATGCGGTGCCGCGGCGTCAGCTCCTGCTTGCGATCGGCATTGGCATAGCCCCAGGCCTGCTCGACCACGACCTTGCCCTTATGCGCGATCGCCAGCGCGCAGCCCGGCTGCTCGGTCCAGCGCATCTGATGGCCGAGCCAGTCGGGGATGTAGTCGAGGGCGGCGGCAAGCCATTTGTCCATCGGGATCTCTGTCGTGAGGAAGAAGAAGCGGGCGCCAGGACGGCGCCCGCTTCAGCATAGCCGAGGTCGATCGGGTCGTCAGTCCTTGGCCACGTTCCAGAACACCAGCAGCCCGGTCGGCAGCACGCCGGTCACGTTCTTCCGCCAGACATAGGGCTGGTCATACTGGCCGTTGAGGATATAGGGCGGGCCTGCGGCCCACAGGCGCTGCTGGAGGGCTTGCGCGGCGGCGATCTGCGCCGGGCGATCGGGTGCCCGCAGTACCGCATCGCGCAGCTTCGCCGCCTCTTCATCGCAAGGCCAGCCCGCCCAGTTGGTGGCGCCGCAGGTCATGTTGGCGCCGAGATTGGTGAGCGGATGGTGCCAGGTCGAGCCGGAGCCGAAGGCATGGAAGAGGTGCCAGCCGCCCTGCTCGGGCGGATTCTTGACGTTCCAGCGCGAGATGAAGCTGCCGCCGTCCATGCTGAGGACCTCGACGTTGACGCCGATCCTCTTCAGCCGCTCGGCGGTGACGAGGGTGACGGCGTTGACCGACGGAATGTCGGTCGCGTTGATCAGCACGACCTTCTCGCCCTTGTATCCCGCCTCGGCCATCAGCGCCTTGGCCTTGTCGAGGTCCGGCTTGCGGATCGCTCCCGATGTCTCCTGGCCGTAGGGCGTGCCGCAGACGAAGAAGGAGAAGCATTCGCGATACCACTTCTCCTGGCCGATCGAGGCCTGCAGGTACTCTTTCTGGTCGACCATGTAGGCCAGTGCCTCGCGTGCCTTCGGGTGGTTGAAGGGCGGGAAGAGCGCGTTGGGCCTCAAGAAGAAGAACCAGGGCAGCGGCTGCACCTTCTGCACGGTGAGGTCGGGGTTCTTCTCGAGCGTCGGAATCAGGTCGATCGGCGGGGTGTCCCAGAAATCGACTTCGCCCCGGCCGATCGCCGCGGCGATCGTCGATGAATCCGGCATCACCACGAGCTCGAGGCGGTCGACCTTGACCACGTGTCCGTCGGCGAGGCCCGAGGGCGGCTCGGCGCGCGGCACATAGTCGGTGTTCTTCACATAGGCGACCTTCGATCCCGGCACGTAGTCGGATGCCACGAACTTGAAGGGGCCAGAGCCGATGTTCGATCCGACCGGCTTGAACGGATCGGTTGCCGCATCCTCGGCCCGCATGATCACCGGGATCACGCCGCCCGAGGATCCCAGCGAGTACTCGACGAATCCGTAAGGCTCCTTGAGCTTGAGCACGAAGGTGCGGTCGTCGACGGCGTCCATCGAGGCCGTCATCTCGTTCAGCTTCTGGCCGATCAGGTCGCGCACCATCCAGCGTTTGATCGAGGGGATGACGTCGGCGGTGGTGACCGCCTTGCCGTCATGGAATTTGAGGCCGGGACGCAGCGTGAAGGTCCAGGTCAGCTTGTCCTGCGACTGGCTGTAGTCGCCGACCATCTGCGGCTTCGGGATCAGCTGCTCGTCCCAGGCGAGCAGCGTGTCCCAGACCATGAGCCCGTGCATGCGCGTGATCAGCGCCGCGGTCTGGACCGGATCGACGATCTTCAGATCCGCATGCGGGACGACCCGCAGCGTCTTCTGCTGGGCCAGAGCCGGCGTCGTCAGAATGAGCGTGGTTGCAAGCACCGCGAGCGTCTGCTTAAGCATCGCTTCCTCCCTCTGGTCGAATGACCTTCGGGATATTGAAGCCTGCCAGCCGTGATTTGACCAGAGGCCGGGCGGTCAGGCCCGGACGTAGCGGAGGATCGTGTCGATGACGATGGCGCGGCGCTTGGCGAGCGCCTTCGGCGAACCCATGTCGCGCTCGAAGATCGCCGAGAAGGTGGCGCGGTTGGAGACGTTGAAGAAGCAGAGCGCGCTGATCGTCATGTGGATGTCGACCGGGTCGAGGCCCTTGCGGAAGACTTGGGCGGCGACCCCGCGCTGGTAGAGGCGCTTGACCTTGTCTATCGCAGTTACGTTCACGTCGTGGAGCGCGCGCGCCTTCTTCAGGTGTTCGCCATTGTGGATGTTCTCGACCATGACCAGGCGGATGAAGTCCTGGTTCTCGTTCTGATAGTCGAAGGTGAAGCCGGCGAGCTTCGCCAGCGCCTCCTCGGGCTCGAGGTGATCCAGGTCGAGCGTGTCCTCGATCGTGCGGATGCGCCGATACGCCTCTTCGAGGACGGCGAGGTACAGCCCCTCCTTGTCGCCGAAATAGTAGTAGATCATCCGCTTCGAGGTGTTGGTGCGCGCCGCGATCTCGTCGATGCGCCCGCCCGAGTAGCCCTTGGTCGCGAACTCCTCGTTGGCCACGTCCAGGATGTTCCGGCGCGTGCTCTCGGCATCCGGGCTGCGCGCCGGCTGGCTCTTCTCCTCGGCGTCGCGATCCTGACGCATTCTTAGCGCTCGTCTCCTCTTAGGCGGCGCCACTATACGCGCTCCCTCTGCCGGCCCAAGCGCTCCGGCTTGACTGAACTAACTAGTTCGTACATTCCTAGAGGCAAGATGACAACCCGCGCCGGGAAGGCCGGACGCGGGGCCCAAGGGGAGGAAGGGATGCGCCCGCAGGCGCGGCTCGAACGCATGCTGTCGGTGCCGGAGGAGTCGGCGCGGCCGAGGGCCTCGACGCGTTCGGTGCTGGTCGGCCTGATCGGCTCGGGTATCCAGGCCTCCCGCTCGCCCGCGCTGCATGAGCGCGAGGCCGAAGCGCAGGGCCTGCGCGGCATCTACAAGCTGATCGACTTGGCCCAGCTCGACTTGCCGGCGGAAGCTGCGGGCGAGCTGATGCTGTCGGCGCAGCAGCTGGGATTCGCCGGCCTCAACATCACGCATCCCTGCAAGCAGTCGATCATCGCCACGCTCGATGATCTCTCGCCGGAAGCCGAGGCGATCGGCGCGGTCAACACCGTGGTCTTCGAAGGCAAGCGGCGCGTCGGCCACAACACCGATGCTTATGGCTTCGCCGAGAGTGTCCGCCGCGGCTTGAGCGATGCACGCCTCGATCGCGTCGTGCAGCTCGGCGCCGGCGGGGTGGGGGCGGCAGTGGCGCATGCGCTGCTGTCGTCGGGCGCCGGCAGGCTGACGCTCGTCGATGTCGACGCCGGCCGCGCCGTGGCGCTCGCCGCGCGGCTCAGGAACCGCTTCGGCCAGGGCCGCGCCCGGGCCGAGTCCGACGCGAGCGAAGCGATAGCGACGGCCGATGGTGTCGTCAACGCGACGCCGATCGGCATGGCGCGATATCCCGGCGCGCCAATCCCGTCCGCGCTGCTGCGTCCGGCGCTCTGGGTCGCCGACATTGTCTACACGCCGCTTGAGACCGAGTTCCTGCGCGCCGCACGCCGTCTCGGCTGCCGCACGCTTCCGGGCGGCGGCATGGCCGTCTTCCAGGCCGTCGAGGCCTTCCGTCTTTTCACCGGCATCGCCCCCGATGCCGCCCGCATGCTCCGGCACTTCGAGTCGATGATCGCCGGGGCCGATTCCGTCGCCGTCTCAACCAAACCTTAATCGGGAGGAAGATCATGGACTACACGGTTAGCCGCCGCACGCTGCTTGGGACCGGTGCGGCGCTGATGGCGGCCTCGGCCGCGCCCGCCGCCTTCGCCTAGGCAAAGCCCAATCTCCGCTTCTCCGCGGTGTTCTCCGACAAGGACATCCGCGCGAAGATGATCGAGATGTTCGCGAAGGATGTGGAGAGCGACTTCAAGGTCGAGCCGCATCTCAACGGCTCCCTGTTCAAGCAGGGCACCGAGCTCGTCGCGCTCCAGCGCAACAACCTCGAGATGGGCAACATCGCCCCGCAGGACATCTCGAACCAGATCCCGGCCTGGTCGATCGTGACCTCGGCCTATCTGTTCCGCGACGCCAAGCACCTGCACACCTTCTTCGCCAGCGCGCCCGGCGCCGAGATGACGAAGATGGTCGAGGACCAGCTCAAGGTGAAGATCCTCGGCCCCACCTTCTTCGGCACGCGCCAAGTTGGCCTCAAGCCCAACAAGAAGATCACCACGCCGGCCGACATGGCCGGGATCAAGCTCCGCATGCCGGGCGGCGATGCCTGGCAGATGCTCGGCCGCTCGCTCGGCGCGAACCCGGTGCCGGTCGCCTATGCCGAGGTCTACACGGCACTGCAGACCGGCGCGATCGACGGCCAGGACAACCCGCTGCCGAACGTGCAGAACATGAAGTTCTACGAGGTTATGTCGCAGATGGTGATGACCAGCCACCTGATCGGATTCGATCTTCTCACGATCTCGGGCAAGGCGTGGGGTGACATGTCGGCGACGCAGAAGCAGAAGGTGCAGGCGGCCGCGACCAAGGCGATCCAGTGGAGCGCCGACGAGCATCTGAAGGTGGAGGCCGAGCTGGTCGAGTTCCTGAAGAAGCAGGGGCTGCAGATCAATACGCCGGACGTGAAAGCGTTCCGCGACCATGCTCAGAAGATGTATCTTGCTTCGGATGCGGCGAAGGCCTGGCCGGCCGGCATGCTCGACAAGATCAACGCGCTCTAGAAACGCGTATCCTTTCCCCGTCGGCCGTATGGCCGGCGGGGAGGGGATGTCGCCATGCACGCCTTCATCGACAAGGCCGGGCCTTGGCTCCGGCGCCGCGCGGAGAACGTGATCGTCGGGCTGTTCGCGATCTTGTTCGTGGCGTTCCTCGTCCAGATCGTCTTCCGCTATCTCCTCAATTTTCCGATCGGCTGGACCTCCGAGCTGACGATCGTCTGCTGGCTCTGGCTCGTGCTCTTCGGCGCCGCCTTCGTCGTGCGCGAGTCCGAGGAGATCCGTTTCGATCTCATCTACTACGCCGTCGGCGACCGCACGCGGCGCGTGATGGCGCTCGTCACCGGCTTCTCGCTGATCGGCCTCTACGTCGTCTCGTTGCCGGCGGTCTGGGATTACGTGACCTTCATGAAGGTGCAGAAGACCGCTTACCTCAAGATCCGCTTCGACATCCTTTATTCGATCTACGTTGTCTTCGTCCTCGCCGTGCTCGCGCGCTACGCCTGGCTCGTTCATCAGGCGATCCGCGGCAAGGCGCCCGCCGGATTCGATGCCGAGAAGACGGGATCAGGCCTATGAACCTGGCCAGCCCGTTCGCCTTCTCGATCTACGCGATCGTCTTCCTGAGCCTTCTCGGCCTGCCGATCGGGCACGCGATGATCGGCGGCTCGATCCTCTATCTTCTGCTTGTCGGCCAGGACATGGGGATCGCCGCCGAGCAGCTGCTGAACGGGCTCTATACGAGCTTCGTGCTGCTGGCCGTGCCGCTCTTCATCCTCGCCGCCGAGTTCATGAACTCGGGCAGCATCACCGAGCGGCTGCTCCGCTTCTGCGACGCGATCGTCGGCCGGTTCCGCGGCGGCCTCGCCCATGTCAACGTCGTGCAGAGTATCATCTTCGCCGGGATGTCGGGTTCCGCCATTGCGGACGCTGCCGGCACCGGCAAGATGGTGCAGGCGATGATGACCAAGGACGGCAGGTACCCGCCGGCCTTCGCCGCGGCGCTGACGGCGGCGACGGCGGTGATCGGCCCGATTATCCCGCCCTCGATCCCGATCGTGATCTATGCGCTCGTCTCGGATACCTCGATCGGCTACCTGTTCATCGGCGGCATCGTTCCCGGCGTGCTGATCGGTCTCGCTCAGATGGGCCTGATCGCTTCCATTGCCCGCAGGCGCAACTTCCCGGTCGAGCCGCCCGTGCCGCTTCGCGACCTGCCGCGCATCACGCTCCGCGCCTTCCCGGCGCTGATGATGCCTGTCGTGCTGCTGGGCGGCATCTACAGCGGCGTGACGACGCCGACCGAAGCGGCCGCCGTCGCCGCCGCCTATGCGCTGGCGGTCTCCGTGATCCTCTATCGGAACCTGGGCTGGGCCGACATCTATCGCTCGCTGCTGGTGAGCGCGCGCACGACGGCCTCGATCGGCATGCTGATCGCCGGCGCCCTCGTCTTCAACTACGTGGTCACCAGTGAGAACATTCCCAAGGCGCTGAGCCTCTACCTGAAGGCCTATGAATTCTCGCCGCTGGTCTTCCTGATCGCCGTTAATGTCCTGCTGCTGGTCCTGGGATGCCTGCTCGAGGGCACGACGATCCTGCTCATCGTCATCCCCGTGCTGATTCCGACCGCGGAAGCGCTCGGCGTCGACATGGTGCATTTCGGCATCGTCGTCGTGATCAACGTCATGCTGGGCCTGGTGACGCCGCCCTACGGCCTCCTGCTCTTCGTCATGACCAACATCACCGGCGTACCATTGCGCGACCTCGTGCGCGAGGTGCTGCCCTTTCTTTGGGTCATGATCGGCGCGCTGGCGGCGATCACCCTGGTCCCCGATCTCGTGCTCTTCCTGCCAAAGCTGATGGGTTACCGAGGCGCGCCATGACCAATCCGATCTACGTCCTCAACGGCCCCAACCTGAACCGCCTCGGCAAGCGCGAGCCGGAGATCTACGGCACGACGACCCTGGCCGAGATCGAGCAGATGTGCCGAAAGGCCGCGGGCGCGCGACCTGTCGAGTTCAGGCAGACCAACGCCGAGTACCAGATGGTGGACTGGATCCACGAGGCGATCGATGCGCCCGCCGCCGGCATTGTCATCAACCCGGCAGGACACACCTTCACCTCGGTGCCGATCATGGATGCGCTCAAGATGTTTGCCGGCCCGATCTTTGAGCTGCACATCTCGAACATCCATCGGCGCGAGGCCGTCTACCACAACTCGCTGATGTCGAAGGTGGCGACGGCGGTGATTGCCGGCCTCGGTCCCGACGGCTACCCGACCGCGGTCGAGGCGATGGCCCGCCTGCTCGAGAAGAAGAAGTAGCCGCCATGCAGACCGCGATCGCCACCGTGTCGATCGCCGGCACGCTCGACGAGAAGCTGGAGGCCATCGCCGCCGCCGGCTTCACCAATGTCGAGATCTTCGAGAACGACCTTCTCTCCTTCAACGGGTCGCCTGCCGACGTGAAGCGCATCGTTGCCGATCTCGGACTCCGGATCGTCACCTTCCAGCCCTTCCGCGATTTCGAAGGGTTGCCGGAGCCGCAACGCGGCCGCGCCTTCGCCCGCGCCGAGCGCAAGTTCGACGTTATGCAGGAGCTCGGCTGCGACCTGCTCCTGGTCTGCAGCAGCGTCGCTCCGGATGCGATCGGCGGCATCGACCGCGCTGCTGCCGATTTCCACGAACTCGGCGAGCGTGCCGCGGCGCGCGGACTCCGCGTCGGCTACGAGGCGCTGGCCTGGGGCCGGCATGTCAACGACTACCGCGATGCTTGGGAAGTCGTGCGGCGCGCCGATCACCGGGCCATTGGTCTCGTCCTCGATAGTTTCCACGCGCTCGTCCGCAAGACCGATCTAAAGGCGATCCGCGCCATCCCCGAGGATCGCATCTTCCTGGTCCAGATTGCCGACGCGCCGCTGCTCGACATGGATTATCTCAGCTGGAGCCGGCATTTCCGCTGCCTGCCCGGTCAGGGCGATCTCGCCGTCGACGATTTCATGGATGCACTCCAGGCGACTGGATTTGGTGGGCTTCTCTCACTGGAGATCTTCAGCGACCGCTTCCGCGCGGGCTCCGCGCGCGCGGTGGCGGTCGACGGCCATCGCTCGCTGCTGTTCATGCTCGATAAGCTTCGCCGGCACGCCGGCGGGAGCCTGCCCGGCGTCGTCGCGCTGCCGAACCGCGCCGTCTGCCATGGCGTCGAGTTCGTCGAGTTCGCCGTCGACGATTCTTTCCAGCCCGGATTCGAGACATTGCTTCGCGGTCTCGGCTTCCGCCGCTCCGGCCGGCATCGGTCCAAGACGGTGAGCCGCTGGAGCCAGGGCGGCGTCAACCTCGTGCTCAATGCCGAGAAGGAAGGCTTCGCGCACTCCTATCTCGCCGCGCACGGTCCCTCGGTCTGCGCGCTGGCGCTGCGTGTCGAGGATGCCGAGGCGACCATGGCGCGCGCGCGCTCGCTCCTCGACCAGAGCTACACCGGGCGCATCGGGCCGGGCGAGCTTCGGATTCCGGCACTGCGCGGCGTCGGCGGCAGCTTGCTCTATTTCGTCGATCACCGCAGCGCGGCGCTGTGGGAGACTGACTTCAATCCCGTTTCCGATGAGGGTGAGACCCTCGCCGCCGGTCTTGCCCGCATCGATCATGTGCAGCAGTCGATGCCCTATGTGGAAATGCTCACCTGGCTTCTCTTCTACACGTCGCTGCTCGATGTCGCGAAGGCACCGATGCTGGAAGTGCTCGATCCCGGCGGCATCGTCCACAGTCAGGTGGTGCAGACCGCCGATGGTGCGCTCCGCCTCGTCCTCAACGCGTCGCAGAGCCGGCGAACGCTTTCGGCGCAGTTCCTCGACGGCATCGTCGGTTCGGGCGTGCAGCACCTCGCCTTCGCCACCGACGACATCTTCGCCACGGTGGAGCGGCTCAAGGCCGCCGGTGTCGACCTGCTGCCGATCCCGGAGAACTACTACGACGACCTGGAGGCCAAGGGCCTGGCGTCCGAGGAGATCGACCGGCTGCGCCGGCTTGACATCCTCTACGACAGGGACGGCGCCGCCGAGTACCGGCAGGCGTATACGAAGAGCCTTTCCGAAGGCTTCTTCTTCGAGATCGTCGAGCGCCGGAATTACGCAGGTTTCGGCGCGGTCAATGCGCCGATCCGACTCGCTGCCCAGACCCGCTTCGCCCGCCGGCCGCCGCCGATCTGAGCCGGTTCCGCGCCGGCGGCGAAGCGGCGCGACGCTCTCGCTCCTTTCGCTATAGGATGTGGCGCCGTCGAGCCCGGGAGCGCCCGAATGACCGCCGTCGACCCCATCGTCGCCTCCGTCATCCAGCATCGGCTTTTCGCCATCGTCGAGGAGATGGGCGAGGCGATGCTGCGCACCTCCTACTCGCAGATCTTGAATTCCAGCCGCGACTTCTCGACCGGCCTCTGCGATCCGGAAGGGCGGTTGATCGCCCAGGCCGAGCACGTGCCCATCCATGTCGGCGCGCTGCCCTGGGCGGCGCAGTCGGTCACCGATTTCTTCAAGGATGACATTCACCCTGGCGACGTGTTCCTGCTCAACGACCCCTATCACGGCGGCAACCACCTGCCGGATTTGACCGCCTTCGTGCCGGTGTTCGAGGACGGCCGGCATACCTTCTGGTCGATCAACCGCTCGCACCAGTCCGACATCGGCGGCGCCACGCATGGTGCCTACAACGCGGCGGCGACCGAGATCTGGCAGGAGGGGCTGCGCATCACGCCGCTCCGCCTCTACGACAAGGGCGAGCTGCGCCGCGACGTCTACGAGATGATCGTGACCAACGTTCGCCATCCGCGCGACTTCCGTGGCGATCTCGCGGCGATGATCGGCTCGGCCCGCATCGGCCAGCGGCGGCTCGACGCGCTGATCCAGGAGTTCGGCTCCGAGCAGGCGCATGCCGCGATCGAGGCCGTGCTCGACGGCGCCGAGCGCCAGGCGCGTGCCGTGATCGCGGGCTGGAAGGACGGCGTCTACAAAGGCGAGGCGATCCTCGACGATGACGGTCACAAATACGAGGACGTCCATATCCGCGCCACGGTGACGAAGAAGGGCAGCGACCTCACCATCGACCTGACCGATTCTCACCAGCAGGTGATCGGCTTCATCAACTCGTCATACCCGAATATGCGCTCGGCGGTGGCGATGGCGCTCGCCTATCTGATCGATCCGCACACGCCGAAGAACGACGGCACCTTCCGGCCGCTCACCGTGCTGGCAGAGCCCGGCACCGTGGTCTGGGCCAATCCCGGCGCACCGGTGACGCTGGCGACCAACCACTGCGCCCAGGAGATCATGGAGGCGATCATCAAGGCGCTGGCGCCGGCCTGCCCCGATCGGGCCATGGCCGGCTGGGGACGGCGCTTCCGCATCGCGATCCAGGGTGTGGATCCACGCCTCCGCCGGCCCTTCATCTGGCACCTGTTCCAGGCGCGGCCCGGCGGCGGTGGTTCCTCCGCCGGCGATGGCTGGCCCGGCGGCGGCGAGTGGCAGGCGGCCGGCGGCATCAAGTTCGGCAGCATGGAAGTGACCGAGGTGCGCTTCCCGCTGTTCTTCGAGCGTCACGAGTTCCGCGCCGATTCCGGCGGCGACGGCAAGTATCGCGGCGGGCCGGGCTGCGTGCTCGATCTCCGCATGGAGATCGACGAGCCCGCGCTCGGCAACACCGCCGGCGACGGCGCGCGGCACGGCGCCTGCGGGTTGCTCGGCGGCAAGGATGGTCTGCCGCATCGCTACGTGCTCAAGTCGAAGCGCCGGCCTGACCGCGTGATCAAGACCAAGGAAGTCGGCATCGAGATCCGGCCGGGCGACGTCTTCCATATCCTCTCCGGCGGAGGCGGCGGCTGGGGCGCGGGCAAGCAGCGTGATGCCAAGGCGCGGGCACGCGATGCCGTGAACGGCTTCACCTCGCGCGCGGCACCGAAGAAGAAGGCGGCGAAGAAGAAGCCGGCAGCGCGCAAGCCGGCTCGCAAGGGGCGCCGCTGATGCTCAGGATCGGAATCGATGTCGGCGGCACCTTCACCGATCTTGTCGCGATCGACGAGAAGGGCGGCTCGACCATCGCCAAATCGGCTTCGACACCGTCGGACCCTTCCATCGGCGTCATCGATGGACTCACACGGCTCGCCGAGATGATGTCGACGGATCTGGCCGGCCTGCTGAAGAGTACCGACCGTATCGTGCATGGGACAACAGTCGCGACCAACGCGCTGCTCGAGCGCAAGGGTGCCAAGGTAGGGTTGTTGACCACCGAAGGCCATCGCGATGTCATCGAGATGCGCGAGGGGCTGAAGGACGACCGCTACAATCTCCGCATGCCAGCGCCGGAGCCCCTGGTGCCGCGGGCGCTCCGCCTCGGCGTCAAGGAGCGCATGCGCGCCGACGGCAAGGTCGGCCAAGCGCTCGACAGGATATCTCTCGACCGCGCCGTCGCCGCGCTCAAGAAGGAAGGCGTCGAGTCGGTTGCGGTCTGCTACCTGCACGCCTATCGCGATCCAAGGCACGAGAAGGCGACCGGCAAGGCCGTGCGCAAGGCGATGCCGAAGGCCTATGTCTCGCTCTCCTCCGAGGTCTTCCCGCAGATCAAGGAGTTCCAGCGCGTCTCGACCACGGTCGTGAACGCCTATGTCGGGCCGATCCTGTCGCGCTACCTGACGCAGCTCGAGAAGCGCTTGAAGGATGCGGGCTATGCCGGCCCGGTGCTGATCATCCAGTCGCATGGCGGCGTCACCCCGATCGACGAGGCGATCCGCCTTGCCGCCGGCTCCGTGCTCTCCGGCCCCGCTGGTGGCGTCGCTGGCAGCCGCCATGCGGCGAGCCTTGTCGGCTCGGGCGACCTGATCCCCTTCGACATGGGCGGCACCTCGACCGACATCTCGCTCATCGTGAACGGCGAGGCCTCGCTGGCGCCCGATCGCGCCGTCGGCGGCCAGCGCGTCGCGCTCAACAGCCTTGACATCGTCAGCCTCGGGGCCGGCGGCGGCTCGATCGGCCGCGTCGATGCCGGCGGTCTCCTCTACGTGGGGCCGGAAAGCGCCGGGGCCCAGCCGGGGCCTGCCTGCTACGGCCGCGGCGGGATCGCCGCGACGGTGACCGATGCCAACCTGGTTCTCGGCTATCTCGATGCCGACAATTTCCTCGGCGGCCGCAGCAAGCTCGATGTCGCTGCAGCGAATGCCGCGCTCGATCGCCTGGCCAATGACCTCAAGGTCGATCGCGTCGCCGCCGCGGCCGGCGTGCATCGCGTCGTCAACACCAACATGGCCGAGGGCATCCGGCTCGTCTCGGTTCGCCGTGGTGTCGATCCGCGCCGCTTCGCGCTTCTCTCCTTCGGCGGCGCGGCTGGTTTGCACGCGACTGATGTGGCGCGCCAGCTCGACCTCACGCGCGTGATCGTGCCGCGCGTCGCCGCCGTGCTCTCGGCCTGGGGCATGCTGGCGACCGATCTCCGCTACGAGGTCGCGCGCACGCATATCGGCGATGCCAAGCAGCTCTCGCCCAAGGCGCTCAAGGATCTCTATGCCGAGATGGCGGCGGAAGGGCGCTCGCGGCTGCCCGCGAGTTTCGACGGCCCGATCCGCATCCATTACGGCGCCGACATGCGCTATGGCGAGCAGATCTTCGAGGTCGCGGTGCCGCTCGACGGCGTCGATTGGACCAAGGACGATCCGATGCCGGATATCGTCGAGCGCTTCCACCAGCGCCACACCGAGCTCTACACCTACGCTCTCCGCGACCAGGAGGTCGTGCTCGTGAACGCGCGCGTCGCCGTGGTTGGCGTACTGCCCGAGCTGCCGAAGGAGCCATCGCTCCCCGATCGCGCCCCGGCGGCGCCGGCGATGCGCCGCCGCATCCATCTCGGCGAGTGGATCGACGCACCCGTCTATGACTTCGACGCGCTCGCCGCGGGTCAGGCGATCGACGGTCCGGCGATCGTCGAGTCGGCGACGACCACGGTGCTGCTGCAGCGGGGTGACCGTGCCATTGTCACGCGCGAAGGCTGGCTCGATATTGCCGTCGCGGCCCGTTAGCGCCCACCGCGCTCCATGAGCGAGCTTGCGACGACGTTGGCCCGCGCGGCGACGGCTCTCGGCGAGGGGCGTCTTGCCGAGGCCGATCAGCTCTACGCCGCCGTTCTCCAGGCGGCGCCGGATCATCCGGACGCGCTTTTCAATCGCGGCACGGTGCTGCTCGGGCTCGGACGCTGGCGAGAGGCGCTGGAACACTACGATCGCTTCGTCGCGATGGTTCCTGGTGTCGCTGACGCCTTCGTCAACCGCGCCTTCGCCCTGGCGCAGCTGGGCCGCCTCGATGCCGCGCTGTCGAGCCACGCAGCTGCCATCGCCCTCGCTCCCGACCACGCAGCGAGCCTTTTCGGTCGCGCTGCTCTGCTCCTACATGGCGGCAATCCGCAGGCGGCGGTCACCTGCCATCGTCGCGTCGCGGCGCTTCTGCGGCATGACCCGGCCGTGCATGAGGCGCTGGGCTATTCGTCCAGGCTGAGCGGCGAGGTCGCCAGGGCGAGAACGAGCTATCGCCGGGCGCTCGCGCTCGAACCGGCACGCGTCAGCGCTTTAGGGCATATGACCGATGCATGCCTCGCCGCCGGCGATCCCGGCGACGCTCTTAGGCTCGCACATCGGGCGTTCTCGCTACACGCGTCGCGGGACAACGCGACGCTCCTGGTCAGATGCCTGGAGGCAGGACCGCCGGTGACGGCCGGGCTCTGGCCCGCGGCGGCGCGCATCCTCTCAGAGCGATGGGCGCGGCCGTCGACGCTGGTCGATCTCGGATGGCACATCCTCCGTTCAAGCGGAGCGCTCGCGTCCGCCGATCTCGCGACGCTCGCCGGCAACCGGCTGATCCAGGCGCTGCTTCCTCTGGCGCCGGTGGATGCCGGGATCGAGGAGTTGCTCACCCGACGCCGTGCCAGGCTGCTCGACCTCGCGCTCGAGGCCGAGGGACCGTCATGCGACTTCCTTCCTTTTTTCTGCGCGCTTGCCCGGCAGTGCTTCCTCAACGAGTACGTCTTCGCGATCAGTGATGCCGAACTGGCTCACGTAGAACGTTTGCGCGCCGCGAGCGCAGGCAATGCCGAGATTCAACCGATGCGCCTCGTCGCCGTCGCCGCCTACACGCCATTGCATGACCTCCCCGGCTGCGAGCGCCTGCTCCAACGCTCCTGGCCCGACGAGGTCGAGCGCGTCCTGACCCAGCAGGTGAGGGAGCCGCTATCGGAGCACGCGGACACTCCCTCGATCCCGCGTCTGACGCCGATCGCCGCCGGGATCTCGCAGGTCGTGCGCCAACAATACGAGGAGAATCCCTATCCGCGCTGGGTCGATACCGTCGCGCCGGGTGCGGCGGCCCGGATCGACGCTTATCTTCTCGAACATCTTCCCGGATCCGGGTTTCGCCCGCTCGGCATCGACAGGGGAGCGGATATCCTCATCGCCGGTTGCGGCACGGGCCAGCAGGCGATCGAGACCGCATCGATCTTCCACAACCGGTCGGTTCTCGCCGTGGACTTAAGTCTCGCAAGCCTCGCCTATGCGCGGCGGAAGTCTCGCGAGCTTGGCGCACCCCCTATCGAATATGCGCAGGCCGACCTGACCGAGCTTGGCACCCTCGACCGCTCCTTCGACGTCATCGAGTCGGTCGGCGTGCTGCATCACCTTGCCGATCCCTTCGCGGGCTGGCGCGTCCTGCTGCGCCAGCTCAGGCCCGGCGGCGTCATGCGGATCGGGCTCTACAGCGAAGTCGCTCGCCGGCACATCGTCCAGGCACGTGCCTTCATCGTCGAGCGCGGCTACGGCGCGAGCCCGTCCGATATCCGATTGCTTCGCCAGGAGCTGCTGGCGCGTCGTGATCAGCCGTGGGCGGTGCATGTCGTCGAAAGCGGAGACTTCGCCACGACCAGCACCTGCCGCGACCTGCTTCTTCATGTGCAGGAGCACCGCCTGTCGCTGCCGCCGATCGCTGACTTCCTGGCGCGGGAGCAACTCGCCTTTCTCGGCTTCGATATCGCTCCGACGGTCCGTGCTGCCTTCGTCGCGCGCTTTCCGGGGGCTGCCTTGCATGATCTCCACGCATGGCATCTCTTCGAGAACGAGCAACCGGATACGTTTCGCGGCATGTATCAATTCTGGGTGCAGAAGCCCGCCTGAAGCAAAGTGGACCGATGGCAAAATCCCAAATCGCGAAGATCGGTGACCTGCCGCTGAAGCTCGGCGGCACGCTGCCGGATGTCGAACTCGCCTATGTGACCTACGGAACGCTGGCGCCTGACGGCAAGAACGGGATTCTCGTCACGCATGGCTACACATCGAGCCACATGTTCATCGATGGCGGCGCCGGCGCGTCGGAAGGCTCATGGGGCGCGCTCGCCGGCCCGGGCAAGCCGATCGACACCGACAAGTACTTCGTCGTCAGCTCGAACATGCTGGGCTCCGCGCATGGCTCAACCGCGCCGCGCAGCATCAACCCGAAGACGGGCAAGCCCTACGGCCCGGACTTCCCCAGATACACGCTGCCGGACATCGTGGCTGCGCAGAAGCGCCTGCTCGATAAGCTCGGCGTCAAAGGTCTGGTCGCGGTCGTCGGCCCGTCCTACGGCGGGTTCCAGGCCTTCACCTGGGGCGTCGAGTATCCGGGCTTCGCGAAAGGCCTGGTCCCGGTCGTCACCGGAGTGCGCCGCCCGCCCCAGGCCGATCCGGACGCCACGCTGAAGAAGCTCGCCGCCGATCCTAACTGGAACGGCGGCCACTACTACGACAAGGGCGGGATCCTTCCGACGATGATCCGACTCCGCGAGGAGACGCTGCGCAGCTACGGCACCGACGAGGAATTAAGGCCCAGGATGCCGAACAAGGCCGACCGCGATGCCGAGATCACGCGACAGGCGCGCGCCTGGGCAGAGGCCTTCGACGGCAACTCGATGATTGCTCTCGGCCGCGCCATGGACAGCTATGACGTCACGCCGGATCTGAAGAAGATCAAGGCCAAGGTGCTGTTCGTGATCTCGCGCACCGATGCGTATTTCCCGCCGTCGCTCGAGAAGGAGGTCATGCCGGCGCTCAAGGCGGCCGGCGTCGATGCCCAGTATTTCGAGATCGACAGCGAGCACGGCCACCTCGCTTCCGGCACCGACGCCGCGAAATGGGCGCCGGCGCTCGATCGTTTCCTCAAGTCTCTCTGAGGGTTCGTCATGCCCGACAGCCAACCTGCCACCTACACCAGCGAAACGATTGAGCTTCTCTCCAGGCGCGTCAGCGTGCGGAGCTACAAGCCGGACCCGGTGCCGGAGGCGATGATCGAGGCGATCCTGCGCGCCGCCTTCCGTGCGCCGAGCTCGTCCAACATCCAGTCCTATTCGGTGATCGTGGTGCGCGACCGTGAGGTGCTGCGGCGGCTGGCGCCGGTCACCGGCAACCAGAAGCATGTCGCCGAGGCGCCAGTCTTCCTTGCCTTCTGCGCCGATCTTACGCGCATCGCGCATGCGCTCGATGTCCGCGGCCATTCGGTCGCCGACAACAACATGGAGACTGGGCTCGTCGCCTCGATCGACGCGGCGCTGGTCGGCATGTCGGCCTCGCTCGCCGCGGAGTCGCTAGGGCTGCAGGGTGTCATGATCGGAGCGGTCCGCAACGACGCGTCGGCGAGCGCGAAGATCCTGGGCCTGCCCGACCGCGTCTACTGCGTCTTCGGCATGTGCCTAGGCTGGCCAGCGGAGTCGCCGGAGCCGAAGCCGCGCATGGAATACGCCGACATGGTCCATTACGACCAGTACGGCAAGCAGCGTACCGATATGGACATGGCGGCTCGGCTCGGCGCCTATGACAGCGCGCTCGCGAAGCACTACCGGGGGACAGGACGCGCCACCACGGATGATTCCTGGACCCACGACATGGACAAGAAGTTCCATCCGTGGCTTCGCGACAAGCTGCGCCAGCAGCTGAAGGAACGCGGATTCGATTTCCGCTGACGCGTCAGTCGAGCGGCAGCGACAAAATCACGCGGAAGCCGCCATCGGTCCGGTTCTCGGCAACGGCCGAGCCGTTGAGGGCGGTCAGGTTGCGGCGCACGACCCAGAGGCCGAGGCCGAAGCCGGCACCGACTTCTGCCGGACGGAACGAGGAGCCGCGCTCGAAGAGCTGCGGCAGCCGGTCCGGCGACACGCCGGGCCCTTCGTCCTCGACCACGAGGCTCGCGAGATTGCCGTGCACGGTCAGCACGATCCGGATCGTGCCGCCCTTGGGCGAGAAGGTCAGCGCGTTGTCGAGCACCTGATCCAGCGCCGAGGCGAGCAGGTTGTGGCCGCGCTGGATTACCACTCCCGGATCGGCGACGACGCCGATCGCGATGTTGCGCGCCGCCGCATCCGGCGTGATGCGCTCGGCCGCGGCCTCCATGATGGTCGCGACGTCGGCCGGCTCTTCGGAGGGATCGAGAAGAGCGGCGGCGGAGTCGTCGAGGCGGCGCGCCTGCTCGACCATGCCGTCGAGGCGATCGAGCGCCTCCTCGACCGCGGCAAGCGCGATGACGCCGCGGGCGTCGTTCGGATCAAGCCGGCGGCGGATCGGCTCAACCGCCTGGCGGATGGTGCCCAGGGGCGTCTTGAACGCATGCGCGGTCTCTTCGGCCGCGTCGCGGAGATGGGTCGCCGTCGTCCGCAGGCGCTCGACCATGCGGTCGAAGGCGTCGGCGACCGGGTCGAGCTCCGGCAGCGGGTTGGCGTCGGCGAAGCGCGCGCGAGTGCGGCCGGAGGCGATGGTGCGCGCGGTTCCGGCGAAGTTGCGGATGGCGCCGCGAAGATCGAAAACCAGCAACGCCACGATCACGGCGAAAGCGAGATAGAGCGCGGCGGCGATTTGCACCTCGCGCGATTGCCAGTAAGGACGGCCGAGGCCGCCGGCGATCTCGGCGGCTACGACCAGCGCCCAGCAGCCGCGCGGCGATTTGACCGGCACGATCGCGGTCGCGATCTCGGCCCTGCCGTCGGGGCGCTCCTGACGAAGCGCCAATGGCAGGTCGCCGGCGCAGCTTTCGCCGAGGCGATCGAGAGCCCCCGACTCGGCAAGCCGCGCGCGCACCTGCTCAGCCTCGGCCGGCGCCACCGCCGGCGCGCCGGCGACCAGGAGGAATCCGGCCTCCGCGGGTTGGGCCGGCTTGAACAGGAGCCGAAGCGCTATGCCTTCCTGCTGGAAGGGCGTCAGCTCCTCTCCCAGGCGGAAGTTCGGCGCCGTCTCGGCACGCGCAAGCCTGGGCGCGATGGCGCGGCCGACGGTGAGGCCTGTGGTCTGGATCGAGGTCAGCAGCAGCTGCTGGCGCTGGTCGTCGGCGACCCGGAACACCTCATAGAGGAGCACAGGCAGCGCTACAAACAGCACGGCCAGGAGGATGCCTCTGGCGGCGAAGGAGTGGAGCCAACGACCCATCCCGCGTTCTAGCTCCGTCAACGATAGCCGTAGCCGGGATAGGCCTTGATCGCATCGAAGTTGGAATCGATGTCCCGGAACTTCTGCCGGATGCGCCGGATCGCGGCACGTACATTGGTGCGGTAGCCATCGGCGCCGGATCCGGCGACGAAGCCCTGTCCACGCGCGGCATCGTAGATCTCGCGGTAGCCGACATCGCGGCCGGTCCGTTCGGCGAGCAGCCTAACCATGCGCACTTCGGTCGGCGTCAGCGAGACAATCTGGCCGCGCCAGACGACGCGTGCGCCGTCGAAGGCGAGCGCTGTCGTCGCCTCCGGCACCGGCGCCGCCTTGGCGCCGGCGAGCGCGATCTTCAGGCGCTGCACGACGATCGCAGCACTCTTCGCCTTGTCGACGAAGTCGACGGCGCCAAGCGTGAGGCCGTGTTCCTCGAAGACGGGCTCGGCATGGCCGGTTAGGAACACGACCGGCGCATCGACGCCGGCCTCGCGGAGCGCTCTCAGCAGAGCCGGCCCGTCGATCTCCGGCATGCGCCAGTCGAGAACCCAGGCATCGGCGCGATGCCCTTCGGAAACCCAGGCAAGCGCCGGTGCGGCGCCGGGAAAGTCCTGCACGCGGAAGCCGGCATCTTCCAGATTGGCCGCAAGCAGGCCGCGGAAGGTGGCATCGTCGTCGACCAGCACGATCATGTCTTGTCAGCCTCGTTTGGCGGCGGCGATGAGCCTGAGACAACGGTCGGCCTCGCGGCTTGGCGCCGGTCGGCCGTTGACGTCGTAGTGGAGCGCGAAAAAGGCGCTCCGTCCGGTGTCAAAATAAAGGTAGATCGCCATCTCGCATCCACGCGCGCGGTAAGTCAGCACCTTTGCAGGGGACACGTCACGCTCCGCGGCTGGCGCACCGAGACTGGAGAGTATCTCGTCCTGGCGCATGCCCTCGATCTTCGGAGGGTCGGTAGGCAGCGACGCCGTCGAGGATGTGCCCGTGGCGGCACCGGTTGCGGTACCGGAGGATGGCGGCGGGGCGGCGGCAGGGCGCGGCGCCGGCGCTGCGGGCGCGGGCCCAGACAGCGCCGGCATCTTCTCGCAGGCTCCGAGCGCGACGACGGCCAAGACGATCTTTACTAGTTGTAAGAGGGACATAGCCCCGACGTTAGCGAAGGAGAGCCGTCACGGGAAGGCGACGCACTCGTGACAACGCTGTGATCGCCTTTCCGGTTCCCGTGACCTGGCAACTACTTTGGCTCTCCGGTGCTAGTGCTCCTGGCGCTTCGGCCCTACATGGGCGGGGCGGACAATTCTCAGGAGGTTGTCATGCGTATCCCCACTGTCCTGGTCCTGTCGGCCCTTGTTCTGGCGACGACGGGCTGTTCAGGCATGACCAATCAGCAGCAGCGGGCCCTGTCGGGCGGCGCCATCGGTGCCGCCGGCGGCGCCATCGTCGGCTCGCTTACCGGCAGCTGGCTCACCGGAGCCGTGATTGGTGGTGCGGGCGGCGCCGCGGTTGGTGCTCTGACGCGCTGAACTTGATCGCTTCCGAAGCAATCGCAAGGAGTTAAGGCCATGACACGCATCCGTACGCTTCTCGCGGCCGCCGCTGGCGTGATCGCGGCGACGGCCGTCACGACCGTGGCCAAGCCGGCCTCGGCCGACACGTGCTACGACCGCTATGGGCGTCCTTATGCCTGCTACTACTACGACCGCCCGGCGCGGTATTACGCACCGCCGCCGCCGCGCTACTACTACCCGCCGCCGCCCCGGTACTACTACCCGCCGCCGCGGCCGGGCTTCAGCTTCTACTTCTCAAACTGACGCAAGCCTCGCCCAGGCCCGATCCCCGTGGCCTGGGCGGACCGTCCGGATCGCCGTCCGCGAGCCGGGGTCGGTTGTGGGGATAGCCACCTCGTCAGCGTGATGGCGTAGCGGGCGTCGTTGCCGGTCCACCGCGTCGCAAGGGCCAGGCGACGGCGCCCGCGCGTTACCTCTACAGCGTCGGCGGCTTGATTCCCGCCTCGGCGGCGGCGGCGTTGAGCAGCGCCGTCACATCCTTTTGACCCAAGCCGTGCTGCTTGCGGGCGCGCTCCATCGCATCGCGCGCCGCCTTGCCGACATGCGCCGGCGTGCCGGCATCGGCCGCGGCGCCGACGCCGATCGAGATGTCCTTGAAGGCGAGGTCGAGCGCGAAGCCGGGCTCGACGTCGCCCTTCAGCGCCTTGGTCGGCCAGTAGAGCTTCAGGTGATCGTTGGAGGCGAGCGACGAGGTGATGACGTCGAACAGCGTCTTCGCCGGAATGCCGAGCTTGGAGGCCATGGTGAAGGCCTCGGCGTTGAGCTGGCAGAGGCACATGGCGAGGTAGTTGTTGACGATCTTCAGCGCAATGCCGGCGCCCGGGGCGCCGGCGTGGATGATCTTGTTGCCCATCGCCTCGAAGAGCGGCGTCACGCGTTTCAGATCGTCGTCGGATGCGCCGACCATGAACAGGCTCTCGCCGCGCTCGGCATGAGCGGGCGAGCGGCCGACGCCGGCATCGACCCAGCGCATACCCGCCTCGTTCAGCCTTTCCGCCATGCGCTTGCTCGCCGCGGGCGCGATTGTGCTCATGTCCATGTGCAGCATGCCCTTGCGGCCGCGCGCCAGCGTGCCTTCGGGACCGAGCACGATGCCCTCCACGTCGGGCGTATCGGGCAGCATGGTGACGACGATGTCGGAGGATGCCACGACGTCGCCGACGTTCTTCGCTGCCTTGGCGCCGAGCGCCGTCAGCTTCTCGATCTGCGCTGCGCGCGTGTCGAAGACGGTCAGCGAGAAGCCCTTGCGGGCGAGATTGGCCGACATCGGCCCGCCCATATTGCCAAGCCCGATGAAGCCGATGCGTTCACTCATGATGCTCGTCCTTGCAAAGAGAAAGGGCCGGCGACAACGCCGCCGGCCCTCGGAGGTGAAGCGAGCCTAGATCAGGACTTGCTGATGTTCCAGAACACCAGCACCGCGCCCTTGACCACGCCGTTGACGTTCTTCCGCCAGACGAAGGGCGGATCGAACTGGCCGAGCAGCGCGATCGGCTGCACTTCCATCAGGCGCTTGTGCAAGGGCTCGAGCGCCGCCTTGCGGGCGGCATC
>VGEH01000052.1 GCA_016869375.1 Alphaproteobacteria bacterium
TCCGCCGACGAACCCGTGTCGTCGGTGCCTTCCCTGATGGTCAGTCCTGTCTCAACTTGGCGGCTGCGCGGCTGCGCTATATCGCAGGATCGGCGTGGTCAGCCAGGTGCTACATGAACATGCGGCCACTCTATCAGCCGCAGGTCCCACAATCCGGAGCCGCCGCCTGATCAAATGTGCGAAAGATTCTGGACAGGACCCTTCCCTGGGCGACGACGCTCGGCGCCACGGCGATCCTCACCGCGATCTGCATCCTCGCGATCCGGACGATGCGGCGCACCGCGGAAGAGCTTCATGCCTCCTACGCGGCCGTCGAACGGTCGATCCGCGATCTCGAGCGCCGGCTTGCCGAGCGGACGAACAATCTGAGGGAAGCGGATGACGAGGTCCGTCATCTTGCCGACGTGATCGAACGCGACCTCCGCACGCCGCTCGCCAACATTATGGGGTTCACCGGCGAGCTCGAGGCGCTGCGCAACAGCATGTTCGCCCGCAAGAACGGCGAGGCCGAAGAGCCGAGCATGAAGGCGATGCGCCGCGACTTCGACGAGGCGCTCTGGTTCATCCGCTCCTCTGTCTCCAAGGTCGATCGCCTCATCGGCGCCATCCTCGATCTGGCGCAGCTCGGCCGGCGCGAGCTCAAGGCCGAAGTCGTCGACCTGGAACGCCTCGCGCGGGCGCTGGCGACCGATCTCACGCATCGCGTCGACAAGGCCGGCATCCGGCTCGCCGTCGGCAAGCTTCCGGCCATCGTCAGCGACCGGCTGGCGCTCGAGCAGATCCTCACGCACCTGCTCGACAATGCCGCCAAGTATCTGCGGAGCGATCTGCCGGGCCATATCCGCATCAGCGCGACCGAAACCGAAGCGGGCATGATCGAGATCGCCGTCGGCGACAACGGCCGCGGCATCGCGCCGGAGGATCAGGGGCGCATCTTCGACCTGTTCAGACGTGCCGGCGCACAGACTCAGCCGGGCGAAGGGATCGGCCTTGCGGTCGTGCGCACATTGGTCAGGCGCCTCGGCGGCTCGATCCGTCTCGAAAGCGAGATCGGACGCGGCTCGACCTTTACGATCGCGCTGCCGAAGACACCGGCGGCGTAACGCCGCCGGGCGTTCTAGCTGGCGGCCTGCGGACCGCCGCCGCCGATCGCGGCTACGGGCGGAACCTTGATCGCCTCGACCGGCGGCTTCCGCGGCATCGTCGGGGCGACCAGCGCCTCGACCTTGCGCGGCGCCGGCGTGACGGTGGCTTCGCGGTTGTAGTGCCGGCAATTGCCCTCAAACGAGGCGCCGGGCTCGACCGCGATAGACTCCTGCATCACATCGGCGACGACCTTGGCCGATTTGAGCAGGGTCACTTGGCGGGCCTTGATCTGGCCAGTCACCTTGCCGGCGATGCGGACCGTCTCGGCCTCGAGCGCCCCCTTCACCACCGCCGTCTCGCTGACGGTGATGCGGCCGGAACGGATGTCGCCGTCCACGGTGCCGTCGATCTGGATGTCGCCGTCGCTCTCCAGATTGCCGGTGATGCGAAGGTCAGCGCTGATGATGGAGGGAACCGACGACCATTGGACGGTGGTCGTGCCCTCGGCAGTCTTGCTGCTAGCCCTTGAAAACATCCTTGCCCGCCCTCAGAAACTTGTTCGGATCGGTCGGTTCGCCGTTGATCAGGACCTCGTAGTGGACGTGAGGTCCGGTCGATCGGCCGGAGGAGCCCAGGAGCCCGATCGGCTCGCGGAACTCCACCTTCTGCCCGCGCTTGACACTGATCTTATACAAGTGCCCGTAACGCGTCCTCAGGCCATTGCCATGGTCGATCTCGACCAAGCGGCCATATCGGCTCTTCCAGCCGGCGACGACGACCGTGCCGCCGGCCGTCGCCATGACCGGCGTCCGGACCGGCGCCGACATGTCGAGACCGTAATGCATCGCCGCCTGGCCGGTAAAGGGATCGTGCCGGGCGCCGAATCCGCTCATCAGCGTAAAATTGTCGAGGGGCGCGAACAGCGGGATCGAGCGGATCACGCCATGGATCTGGTCGAGGCGACGCAGCTGCGTGCCCAGCGAGAATGACATCGACTCGAGGTTGGTGGTCGCGTCCGAGCCCGGCGGCGCGACCAGATCACGGAACAGAGGGACGAAAGGGCCGCCCTGTCCTCCTCCCGCGCGGCTAGGCCGCACCGGTGCCGGCGCGTCCTTCGGCAGGAGGGTGTCGAGGTTGAGGCCGGTGCGGCTGACGATCTTCTGCACCTCGGCCAGGTCGGCTCGGGTGCGGTCGTTCAGCTTCGTCATGACCTCGCGATGGACGCGTTGCAGATCGGTGATGCGGCTTTCGAGGTCGCGTACGCGGACCTGGGCGATCTGTCCGTCCTCGTGCATGCGGTCCCGTTGCACGGTTACCGTCTGCAGGTCGGTCTTGGTCTGCTCGAGCTGACCTTCGACCTGGGCGGTGCGGGCGAGCGAAATCTTGAGCTCGCTCTGCAGCTGCGACATGCGGCGGGACAAGGCGGAGCGTTGCGCTGCAATCTCTTCCTTCTCGGCCTCGATCGAGGCGAGCTGGCCGCGGAGGCCCGAGATGTGCCGCTCGAGGGAGCCGTTCTCGCCCCACATGCTGCGCACGGTCTGCTCGAGCTCGGACATCTTCTCGGCAACCGCCTGGCGGGTCTGGGCCACCTTGGTGCGCTCGGCTTCGGACTGGCGGAGCTGTGTCTCGGTCAGCTTGAGGTCCTGGCGCAGGTTTTCGTTCTGATTGAGCAGCTGTCGGAGGCTGCCTTGCTTGGACTCGAGGTCGCGGGTGATCGCCATCACCGTGAGCTGGTGATTGGCCATCTGATTCAAGAGGTCGCGATAGGCGTCATGGGCCTGGTCGAGGGCGGCCGTGCGCGTATCGAGGATCCGACTGATCTCGAAATAGCTCGTGGAGGCGAAGCTGAGCCAGCCCGTGGTCACCGCCCAGATGCCGAGCGCGATCAACTGGAAACGTCGCGAGATCCTGAGGCATCGCGTCGAGCGGTCGCTGCGGAGGATGATTTCGCGGTCGACAATCCAGCGGCCGGAAATGGCCGCAAGGCGCTGCATCCAGGGACGTGGGCTATGGAACGTGTCCAACGTCTGGCCGGCTCCTCGTCGAGTATGCCTCGGAGAGTGGCCTCGGTCCCGGCGAACGGCTTCGAGACCCATGGTCTCAAGCCCCCCTTCGTCCGCGACAGGCCCGTCCCCCGCGTTTTCTCGCCCGTTCCGGGTCTCTTGGCGGGCACCCTAACCCCGTACCTCCTGGCGTGCAACCCTGAACAACCCTGCGAATCTGTTATCTTGAATGCATGGATTTGGATCCGGAACCGAACGCCGAAGACGTTCAGGCAATGGCCAAGACCTTGATTCATTGGCTCGATGTCGTTGAGACATCCGAGCTTCTGCGCGAGGTCGGAATTCTTCCGAGGTCCAAGGATAAGGTCGACAAGACTTATGATCGGCGCGGCCAGGCCTTTGCCAAACATGCTCTCCCGGCGCAGATCGTTCGCCTCAAGTCGGAGGCGCCCATGGCCTCCCTGCACATCTTCTCGGAGGTCTACGACAACGGGTTCCTCCGTGCCGATCCCTGGCGCTGGTGGTTCGCCTGGCTCTCCCTTGAGATGATCTCGGAGGCCGGCCCGGACCCGGAAGGCAAGCATATGCGGCACTTCCTCAGGGACAGCGAGGCCCATCCTCTCACCGACGAGACCGCCACCCGATGGCTGGCCTGCAACCCGCTCCGAGTCCGCTACTGGAACCGCCGGATCGAGCGCGATTTCATCCTGGCCCAGACCCATCACAGCGCGGACAGCGCCAATGTCGCGGTGAAGGCCGAGCACCATCTGGCGCTCGCGCTCAGGAAGCCGGTCGAGGTGCTGAAGGACGCCCTGCTTGAGGAGGCGGCCGAGGTCTCGGGAGCCCTCACCATGCGCCTCAACGAGCGTGTTCGCCGGAACATGAAGGCGCAGGCGCGACCCAAGGCCCATCGTTAGCCTGGCTTTCGCGCTCTCTTGGCGGCGACCCGCTTGGCTGCTCCCCGGGCGGTCTCGCCGAACATGCGCCGCGTCGAGTACTGGGCGAGCAGCTTGCGCAGCGCCTCGTCGAAGCTGTCGCTGGCAACCGCTACTCGAACCTGAGAGCCTCGATGGGGTCGAGCACGGAGGCCTTCTTCGCCGGATAGAAGCCGAAGAAGACCCCGACGGCGCCGGAAAAGAGGAAGGCGACCAGGATCGCCCAAGGTTCGATCAGTGTCGGCCAGCCGGCGAGGCTTGCGATCGCGACGGAACCCACGATGCCGAGCAGGATGCCGACGGTGCCGCCGATCAGCGACAGCGTCACTGCCTCCACCAGGAACTGCACCAGGATGTCGCAGCCGCGAGCGCCGACGGCCATGCGGAGTCCGATCTCTCGAGTCCGCTCGGTCACGCTTACCAGCATGATGTTCATGATGCCGATGCCGCCGACGACCAGCGACACCGAGGCGACGGCAAGCAGGAGCAGCGAGAGGATGCGCGAAGAGGCTTCGCGCGTCTC
Source organism: Alphaproteobacteria bacterium (assembly GCA_016869375.1). Lineage (GTDB taxonomy): Bacteria > Pseudomonadota > Alphaproteobacteria > SHVZ01 > SHVZ01 > SHVZ01. The sequence continues at coordinate 4,548 of VGEH01000052.1, forward strand.
CATGATGTCGGCGAGGTTGCGCAGGTTGAAATCGTCGTCGTCCTTGGCCTGCAGCTTGTGGCGCTGGCGCAGCAGGTCGCGGATCTGGTCCTCCGCGTCCTTCATCGACTCCCCTTCGGCGACCTTGACCAGGATGGCGCCGACGGCGCGTGCTCGCGTACCGCTGTATCCCAGCAGCCGGCGCTTTGCCGTGGCCATCGGCGTCATCAGGAAGTCGTCCTGGTCCTGGCCCTGGGTCGACTGGCCCTTCTTGTCGAGCACGCCGATGATCGTGAAGGGCACATGGCGGATGCGGATGACCTGGCCGACGGGATCGCCGTCGCCGAAGATCTTCTCGGCCACCGTCTTGCCGATCAGCGTCACCTTGGCGGCCGAGGACATCTCCTCCGGCGTGAAAAGACGGCCCTCGGCGATGTTCCATTCGCGCGCGACCAGGAAGTCGGGCGTGGTGCCGACGGCCCAGCTCGACCAGTTCTGGTTTCCGAACACCACCTGCACCTGGCCGCGGACGGTCGGTGCTGCGACCTCGACGATCGGCAGCTCGCGCGCGATCGCGGCAGCGTCGTCCTCGGTCAGGGTCGGCCGTGTGCCGGCGCCGAGCCTGGCGCCGCCGGTCGTCACCGCACCCGGCAGCAGCATGATCAGGTTGGCGCCGAGGCTCCGGATCTGCTCGGCGACGCGCTGATGCGCACCGGAGCCGATCGCGACCATGACGATCACCGCGCCCACACCGATGATGATGCCGAGCATGGTGAGCGCGCTGCGGAGCGCATTCACGCGCAACGCTCGCAGCGCGACGGCAAGGCTGTCGAAGGAGAAGGCGCCCCGAGGCGCCAGCCGCACCGGCGAGGCGGTGGTTCCCGGTTGGGCGAGGATCGCGGTCATGCCGCCTGCCTCGGGTTCGGATTGGCGCGGTCGGCGACGAGCTTGCCGTCCCGGAACTGGAGCACGCGCCCCGCATGCGCGGCGACATCCTCCTCGTGGGTGACCACGACGATGGTGAGGCCCTGGCGGTTGAGCGCCTGGAACAGCGCCAGGATCTCCTCCGAGGTCCGGCTGTCGAGCGCGCCGGTCGGCTCGTCGGCAAGGAGCAGGATGGGCCGGTTGACGAGCGCCCGCGCGATCGCGACGCGCTGCTGCTGTCCGCCCGAGAGCTGCGCCGGGTGATGATGCGCGCGCTCAGCCAAGCCCACCTGCGAGAGCGCCTCGGCGGCGCGGCGGTGGCGCTCGGCGCGGCGGACGTCGCTGTAGATCAGCGGCAGCTCGACGTTCTCCTGCGCCGAGGTGCGCGGTAGCAGGTTGAACTGCTGGAAGACGAAGCCGATGTGGCGATTCCGGATCGCCGCGAGTTGATCGCGGTCGAGGCCGGCGACGTCGGTGCCGGCAAGCCGGTAGTGGCCCATGGTCGGGCTGTCGAGACAGCCGATCAGGTTCATCAGCGTCGACTTGCCGGATCCCGACGGTCCCATGACGGCGACGAACTCGCCTTCGCGGATGGCGAAGCTGACGCCGTCGAGCGCCCGCACGAGATGACCGCCGAGCTCGTAATGGCGGCCGAGATCTTCTGCCTCGATGACCGCGAAAGCGCCGGAGGCGTCGGACATTAAAGTCCCCAGCGCGGGCCGGATGCCGTGCCGCCGGCCTTGCCCGAATGTCCGACGATCACATCCTGGCCCGGCCTGATCTCGCCGCTGACGATCTCGGTGAAGCTGCCGTCGCCGATGCCGACGCGAACCGCGACCGATTGCGGCCGGCCATCGCCGCCCAGAACCCACACGCGACCCGGCCGGCTGTCCGCCTGCTGCGCACGCTGCTGCATGGCTTCGAAGATCGCGCGTTGCTCCGCCGTCAGCACCGACGCCATGCGCTGGCGAGTTTCTGCAATGGCCTGCTGGCGAGCGCCGGCACCGGCATCGATGCTCCCTGCCCCGCTGCCGCCTCTCGCGACGCCGATGGCGCCGCCCGGTCCGCCGGGCGCGGCCTCGCTGCCGCCGCCGGGCTGACGACGCGCCGCCAGAGCCGCCTGCGCGCGCTGGCGGGCCTCTTCGAGAATCTGGCGGATCTGCTTCGCCTGCTCGTCGCTCAGCTTGAGTTGCTGGGTGAGACGCTGCGTCATTACTTCGGGCGACGGAAAACCACCCCGCTGCCGAGCCTCGCCGGCCGGGGCATCGGCCGTCTCTGGCGAGGTTCCCGGCGGCTTGTAGCGCAGCGCTGCGTTCGGGACCTTGAGAGCCCTCGACCGCTCGGCGGTAACGATGCGCACGGTCGCGGTCATGCCCGGGAGCAGGCGAAGCTCGGGGTTGGCGGCCGAGATCACCGCGACATAGGTGACGACGTTCGAGATCACCTGCGGTCCCTTGCGGACCATCTTCACCTGGCCTTCGAAAGTCCGGCCCGAGAAGGCATCGACGGTGAAGGTGGCGCGCTGTCCCTGGCTGATGCGCCCGACATCGGCCTCGTCGACATTGGCGTAGACCTCCATGTCCCTGAGGTCCTGGGCCATCTGGAACATGACCGGCGCCGAGAGGCTGACCGCCACGGTCTGGCCGCGATCGATGTTGCGCTGAATGACGACGCCGTTCACCGGGGCGCGGATCACGGTGCGGTCGAGGTCGATCTGGGCCTGGGCCAGGGTCGCCTCGCGCATCCGGACCGTCGCCTCGGCAGTAGCGATACTGGCTTCCGATGCGCCGACGGACGCGCGCTGCGCCGCCTCCTGGGCCTTGGACGCCTTCAGCGCCGCCTCCGAGGCCTCGGCGTCCGTGATTGCCTTGTCGACATCACGCTGCGAGTAGACGCCCCGGCCGGACAGCGATGTCTTCCGCTCCCTGTCGCGAGCGGCGTCCTGGGCTTGGACCAGGGCGCGATGGGAATTGGCTTCCGCGACCGATAACGCCGCTCGCACATTGACCAGGTCGGCCCGGGCCTTGTTCAGCGACGCACGCGCCACGTCGAGCTCCGCTCTGGCTTGCTGGAGCCGAGCCTCGAAAGTCTGCGGATCGATCAGCGCGAGCGGGTCGTCTTTTTTAACTTCGGTATTAAAGTCCGCGTACAGTTCTTTGATTTGACCGGAGAGTTGCGAGCTGACCTGAACCGTGATCACCGCTGCCAAAGTGCCGGATGCGGAGATCGCGGCGATCACTTCGCCCTCCTCCGCCTTTTGTGTGCGGAAGGTCGGCAGGGAGCCCTGGCCGGGACTGGCGAAATAGACGCCGGCGCCACCGCCGAGCACGGCCAGAACAGCTAGGCCGGAAAGCCAACGCTTCATTTATCCATCCTAGCTCATTGCGCGGTGACACGCTGCGCGGTTCCTTTTCCTGCCAGCGAGCCGCTTTCACGAATTCCTTACCATCGCGCGGGTATAGGTCCCGCCTCATGCCTTTAGGTTGCCAAGCGAGACAAAGTTCTCCAAAATTTCATAGCATTTTCAGCGTGTTGCAGCGTCTTGATAAACTGCTTTTAACTTGCTTGCGCGCCGCCGGCTGTGGAAGCCTGCGGCGGCGTCCGCCTGGAGCCAAATGACCGGCACTTACAATATCTGGCTCGTCGCCCTCTCCTACCTCGCGGCCGTCGTCGCCTCCTACGTCGCTCTGACGCTCGCCCAGCGAGTCACGGAAGCCTCTGGCCGCGCCGAGATTTACTGGCTGACCGGTGGCGCCGTCACCATGGGCACCGGCATCTGGTCCATGCACTTCATCGGCATGTTGGCGTTCAGCCTGGATATGCCGATGTCATACGACTTTCCGGTCACGCTGCTCTCGCACCTGATCGCGATCATCGTTTCGGGCTTCGCGCTCTACGAGGTGAGCCGCAAGACCCTCACTCCGACCCGGCTCGGCATCGCCGCCGTCCTGATGGGTATCGGTATCTGCGCCATGCACTACACTGGCATGGCGGCGATGGAGGTCGAGCCGGCGATCACCTACGACCCGGCCTGGTTCTCGGCCTCGGTCGTTGTTGCCATCGTCGCATCGCTGGCCGCGCTCTGGATCGCCTTCCGCCTGCGTTCCGGCTCAAGCGTACGGGCGCTGACGCTGCGCTTCGGCGCGGCCTTGGTCATGGGGCTCGCGATCTGCGGCATGCACTACACCGGCATGGCCGCCGCAATCTTCGATCCGCACACGATGCATCTCGCCGGCACCGCCGGTGTCGACAGCTTCTGGCTCGTGGGCCTGGTCGGCGTCGCCACATTCCTGCTGCTGAGCGGTACACTTATCATCTCGGCGCTCGACTCGCGTGCCGCGGAGCGTGCCTCCGCGCTGGTCGAGCTGGTGATGCGCACGAACCAGGACATCGAGCGCCGGATCGGCGAACGCACCGAAAGCCTGACCAAGGCCAACGAGGTGCTGAGCCAGGAGATCGCCGAACGCGAGCGTTCCCAGGCGGCGCTCGCCGAGTCCGAGCAGCGAAAGAGCGCGATCCTGGAGACCGCGCTCGACTGCATCATCTCGATCGACCACGAAGGCAGGATCGTCGACTTCAACGCCATGGCGGAACGGACGTTCGGCTTCACGACACAGGAAGTGAGAGGCAGGGAGCTCGCCGACATCATCGTTCCACCCGACTTGTGCGCCGCCCATCGCAACGGCCTGCAGCGTTACCTGCAGACGCGCAAATCGGAGCTGCTGGGAAAGCGGATCGAGGTGCCGGCGCTCCGCCGCGACGGGACCACGATTCCGGTCGAGATCGCTATCGCCTCCTCCGAGGCCGGTGGACAACCGTTCTTCGTCGCCACGCTCCGCGACATCGGGGACCGCAAGGCGACCGAGCGCGAGCTGCGCGAGGCAAAGGAGGTCGCCGAGGCGGCGAGCCAATCGAAATCGCAGTTTCTGGCGATCATGAGCCATGAGATCCGGACGCCGATGAACGGCATCCTCGGCATGGCGCGCCTGATGCTGGACACCAAGCTTGATGCCCGCCAGCGCGACAACATCAGCACCATGGTCGAGTCGGCGGAAGCACTGCTGACCGTCCTCAACGACATCCTCGACTTCACCAAGCTCGAAGCCGGCAAGCTCGACCTCGTCTCCCGCGACTTCGACATACGCGGCCTGATCGAGAGCGTCGCCTCGCTGCAGGGCTCGCGTGCGCGTGCGAAGGGACTCGAGCTCAACACCAACGTCGCCTCGGACATCCCCCGCTTCTTCCGCGCCGATCCGGATCGCCTGCGCCAGGTCCTCTCCAATCTGGTCGGCAACGCCATCACCTTCACCGAGAAGGGCGCGGTCTCGATCGACGTGCATCTGCTCGCCGAGTTCGGCGACATCCTCTGGCTTCATGTCTCCGTCGCCGACACCGGCATCGGCATCGCGCCCGAGGTGCAGCGGAAGCTGTTCAGCGACTTCACCCAGGCCGATGCCACGATCGCCAGACGCTTCGGCGGCACCGGCCTCGGCCTCTCGATCTCAAAACGCTTGATCGACCAGATGGGCGGGCGCATAGGCCTGGAGAGCCAGGTCAACCGCGGCAGCGTCTTCTGGTTCGAAGTGCCGCTGAAGCGCGGCGAGGCGCCAGCCGAGGTCAAGCATCCGGTGGAAGCCGCTCGCGTCGGCCCGATCCGCGTGCTGCTGGCCGAGGACAATCTGATAAACCAGAAAGTCGTCACCGGCATCCTCAAGAACAACGGCCATCAGGTCGACGTGGTCGAGAACGGCTCGCTCGCGGTCGAGGCGGTCAAGACCGGCACTTACGATCTGGTACTGATGGACGTGCATATGCCGGTCATGGACGGCATCTTCGCGACGCGAATGATCCGCTCCTTCGGCGGGGACCAGGCCAACGTGCCGATCGTGGCGGTCAGCGCCGGCGCGATGGAGGAGGAGATCCAAGCCTGCCTTGCCGCCGGCATGACCGACTTCGTGGTCAAGCCGGTGCATCCGCGCACCTTGTTCGACACGATCGCCCGGGTGCTTGGTTCGCGTCCCGTGCAGGAAGCGCCGGCCTTCGTATCACCGCCGATCGCCGCTTCCGTCGTCCCCCCTGTCGAGGATGTCAAGCTGGACGAAGCGATCCTCGATGCGCTGGCTGAACAGCTCGGCAACGGAGCCCTGGTCGAGCTTGCAGTCGATTTCGACCGCAATGCCGAGCGGTTGATTGCCACGATGCACCAGGCCCATAGCAGCGGCGACACCCCCGCCTGGCGCCTGGCGGCGCACTCGCTCAAAGGGGCTGCCGCCAGCCTCGGCCTCAAGCGCGTCGTCTCGGCCGCGCGCACGATCGAGATGGCCGCGGCGGAAGGCCGGGTAGCGGATGCCGCTCCCCTCACCCAGGCGCTGCCCGAGACGATCAAGGCCGATCGCGCCATCCTCGACGTGCGGTTGGCCCAGGTCTAGCAGGTCATGGCGGAAGCCGCGCTTACACGGAACGAGGCCGAGGGGTTTCAGCCGACGGCCCTCTCTGTGATGCTGGTCGAGGACGATGCCTTCGCACTCGGCCTCGAACGCCGGATTCTCGAGCGCCTCGGTATCCGCAACATCATCACCGCCGGTGACGGCGAGGAAGCTCTCGCCTTCCTGCAGACCGGCCTCCTGCACTTCGATGTGATCATGTCCGATCTGCGCATGCCGAAGCTGGACGGCATCGAGCTCCTGAAGCGGGTCCGCGCCGACTGGCCCGAGATTCCCTATGTACTGCTGACTGCCGACCGAACCGAGACTTCGGTCCTCTCCGCCCAGGGCCTCGGCGTCGACGCCTATGTCACCAAGCCGTTCTCGCCCTCGCAGCTCCTGAGGACCCTCAAGGTCATCTTCGAGCGTCGCGATCCGACCGGGCTTTCGGTCTGGCAGCGGTCTGACGAGTACCGACTGATGCACACGACCGGGCACCAGGACCTGTTGCGGCTCTACGAGCTGTGGGACGAACGCCGACGGGGGCGCGCCATGCCGGAGTCGAACGACTTCCTGCCGCTAGAGTCCTCGCCGCTCGCCGTTATCGAACAGAACCTGCTGCTGGTGGAGATCGTCGATGGCGGACGTATGCGCTTCGAAAAGGCCGGAAAGACGGTCGAGGAGAATATGGGCCTGAAGCTTGAGGGGGACTATCTCGACCGGCAACCGGCCTGGTTCCGACGTCACATCGAAGGCGGTATCCGCTCCATGATCCGCACGCGGCGGCCGAGTTACCAGAACGTGAAGACGATCCTGGATTTCCGCGTCATGAACCTTCAGCGCCTTGTGCTGCCGGTGGCGGAAGGCCATCGCGGCATCGCCTACGCGCTTTGCGTGACCGTTCGTAACTGACGCGCCTCTGGCAATCTTCCGCTCGCGTGACCATCTTCCGCGCAAGCGAAAGGACGTCCTCATGAGTACCGCGCAGATCGTATCTCCCAGCATCCGCCGGCCGGTCGCCATCCTGGCGGGCCAGCCGACCAGCGACGGCGCCGGCGTCAAGCTGATCCGGGTCATCGGGCAGCAGCGCCTGCCCGATCTCGATCCTTTCCTGATGCTGGATGAGTTCCGCTCCGACGACGCCAAGGACTACATCGCCGGCTTCCCCGATCACCCGCATCGCGGCTTCGAGACGGTCACCTACATGCTCGCCGGGCGGATGCGGCACGAGGACAACAAAGGCAATCGCGGCCTGCTGCGTCCCGGCAGCGTGCAGTGGATGACGGCCGGGCGCGGCATCGTGCATTCCGAGCTGCCCGAGCAGGAAGACGGCCTGATGTGGGGCTTCCAGCTCTGGGTCAACCTGCCGGCCAAAGACAAGATGACGGTGCCCCGCTACCAGGAGATCGCACCGGAGGAGATCCCGGAGACAGAGATCGCCGGCGGCGGCAAGGTGCGCGTGGTCGCCGGCCGCTTCGGCGGCGTGAACGGGCCGATCTCGGGCGTCGCGACGGACCCGACCTATCTCGACGTGGCGCTGCCGGCAGGCGGCGTGTTCACGCATGACCTTCCGGCCGCCCACAACGCCTTCCTCTACGTGTTCGAGGGCGCCGCAGAACTCGGCGGCGAGGCGATCGCTCGCGGCCGCATCGTCGTGCTGAGCCAGGGCGAGCGCGTCGAGGTCTCGGCCGCGAAGGGTGGCCGCTTCATCCTGGTCGCCGGCAAGCCGCTCGGCGAGCCGGTCGCCAAATACGGCCCCTTCGTCATGAACACGGTCGAGGAACTCAGGCGGGCCGTCGAGGATTTCCAGGCCGGGCGCTTCTAGCGCGGCGGGCGGCGTCTAGACCAGGATGAAGGCGATTGCGCCTTTGCTGTCGGTGTTCATGATGACGGAATGGAAGTCGCGCGGCGGCGGGATGCGCTCGCCCGTCGCCTTGAGGCTTGCCAGATGGCGGTCGAGAGCCTCCCGCGCGTTCCTCATCGCCTGATCCACCGTGCCGCCGGAGGCGTTACAACCCGGAACGTCCGGGAAGGACACGGTGTAACCTTTCCGTCCGGCGCGATGGATGACCGAAACATAAGGACTGCGTTGTTCCGATCTGCCGCGGCTGGTTATCATCTATTAACTCCAATACGCGATAAAATGCGGCGATGAGCGTCCGGTCGTCGAGTCCCCATTTCTCGCATGTCGAGTTCGAGCATGAGCAGGCTGCGAGCTTCGCCGACTATTGGCATTCGCTGCCGAAGCACGAACTGATCCCTTCCCGCCTCGACTTCGATCCCTGCACCCAGGGCCCGATCCTGACGACCTACATCATCCACGAGCTGGTATCGACGGACTTCATCAAGATCCGCCTGGTCGGGACCAAGCATCGCGACGGCTTCGGCGCCGATGTCACGGGGCGCAACTATCTCGACTTTGTCGGACCCGAACGGCGGCCAAAGGCAGCACGGGCCATTCAGCTTGTCTGTGAGCACCCGTGCGGCATGCTGGTCCGCCTCCAGACGACGACCGAGACGGGCCGCGTCTACCAGAACGAGACTTTCGCGTTGCCGATGCGCGACAACGACGGCCGCGCGCGGCTCGTCTACTACCAGTCCAACTCGACGCCGCTCGCCGAGTACCGCGATCCCGAGGCCGACAAGCTGAAGGCCTTCGGCGTTGCCCGCCGCACCTTCATCGACATCGGCGCCGGCCTGCCCGCGTTCGAGGATTGAGCAAAAGAGAGAGGGCGCGGCACCGTCCCCGGCACCGCGCCCTCCCGGCCTCGTTCAGCTCAGTTCTTCTCGATGTTCCAGTAGACGAACAAGGGCGACTTCAAGAGCCCGGTGATGCTCTTGCGGTGCGGCCATGGCTGCACGTATTCGCCGAGCGGGATGAAGGGAAGTACCTCCCACAGCCGCTTGTGCAGCTGCTCGACGAGCTCCTTCTGCTTCTCCGCATCGGTCTCGCGCAGGAACTTCTGGCGGATGCTCTCCGCCTCCGGGTCGCAGGCCCATCCGAACCAGCTCTTGTCGCAAGTGGTGACGGTCGGCAGGCTAGTCAGCGGCGAGGCGCCTGTGGTGCCGCCGAAAGTCGTGTGGAAGATATGCCAGCCGCCATCGGCAGGGGCCTCCTTCTTCGAGCGGCGCGTGACCACGCTGCCCCAGTCGCTGAGCTTGAGATCGACGTTCATGCCGATCTTCTTGAGGTTCTCCGCCGTCACCAGCGTCAGCGCGTTCAGCGCCGGCAGGTCGGAGGCGCCGATCAGCACGATCGGCTCGCCGTTGTAGCCGGCTTCCTTGAGGAGCTGCTTTGCCTTGTCGATGTCCTGTTTGCGGTAGGCATCGGAGCCGACCTCGGTCGCGAAGGGACCGCGGCACATGTACATGCCGAAGCACACCTTCCACCACCGTTCCTCGCCATAGGCGGCGGTGGCATAGTCGCGCTGGTTGACCATGAGCGCCAGCGCCTGGCGCGCCTTCACGTTGTTGAAGGGCGGATGCAGGAAGTTCGGGCGGAGCCCACCATAGGCCGGCAGTAGCTGGACTTCGCCGAGCGCCACATCAGGATTCTTTTCGACGAGGTTTATGAGGTCGAGCGAAGGCTGGTCGAGGATGTCGACCTCGCCCGAGTTGAGCGCGGCGAAGGCGGTCGCCGCGTCGGGGATCACCTTGTACTCGATGCGATCGACCTTGACGACCTTGCCGCCGGCAGTCCCGCTCGCCTTCTCGGGCCGCGGCACATAGTCGGTGTTCTTGGCGTAGACGATCTTGGCGCCGGGGACCCACTCCTCCTTGACGAACTTGAAGGGGCCTGAGCCGATCGACTCGGTGATCGGCGTGTTCGGGTCGATCATCGCTTCCTTCTCGCGATAGATCCCGCCATAGACGCTGTTGCCGCCGCCGAGCGTGTAGAGCGTCGGGCCAAAGGGTTCCTTCATCTTGAGCGTGAAGGTCCGGTCGTCGACCGCCTGCACGCTGGCGACGAACTCGTTCAGGCTGCGGCCGAGCAGTTCGCGCGCGAGCATGCGCTTGACCGAGGCGACCACGTCCTTGGTGGTCACGGCCGAGCCGTCATGGAACTTGAGCCCAGGCCGGAGCGTGAAGGTGTAGGTGAGCTTGTCGGGCGAGAGCGAGTGGGTCTCCACCATCTGCGGCTTGGCGTCGAGCTTCTCGTCCCAGTTGAACAGCGTATCGTAGACCGCCGCCATGTGCTGACCGGTGATGGTCGCGGTGGTCTGGTGGCCGTCGACCACCTTGAGGTCGGCATGCGGCACGATCCGGACCGTCTTCTGCGCCAATGCCGGCGTTACGGCGAGGGCGAGCCCTGCCGCCAATACCAATACGCGTGCTGTCATCGCACTGATCTCCCTTCGGATAGCCTCTCCTGGATAGCGGCTTCGTGGGAGGTTGCTCGAAGCGCCTCCGCTTGTCGTTGCCCTTGAAGTCCGCGACCGCCGCCTCATGACGGCCTGTCGATCAGACGATGCCGCCCCGCCCCTGTCAATGGGTCGGCTCCCCTTCGACACCCGTGATGGTTAACGGCCGCCGTCCCTCGAGGAAGGTCTTCTGGCAAGCCTGGAAGAAAGCATTCACATCGCCCGTGAACTCGGCGAAGACGTTCGGATACTCGGGCGTCATCTTCCCCGGCGTCCGCGGGGCGCAATAGCGGTCATATGCCCAGTAGACCTTGCTCTCGGCCTCAGGATGGCCGTGGCGCTCGCGCGCGCGATAGTGGATGAACATCACGTCGCCCGGATGAATCAGCCCGGCGGCATTCTCCTCCGGCGCGGCGGTCGTGGGATCGATGGCGAGCGAGCAGGCCGTGCCGCCCAGCAGCACATGGCCGCAGGGTCCGGAGAGGGGCAGCTGCGCCCAGACCAGCCGACAGGTCTCCGGCGCGAGATCCTCGAGCAGCCGGGCTCGCGCGCTCGTGCCTTCCATGGAAAAGACGAGGAAGCGCGCCATCAATCGACCTCCCCGGTGACCTTGAGCGCCTTGGATCCCTCGGTGAACAGCCGCTCGCTCATCGCATAGAAGGCTTCGGAGCCCGGCATCAGCGTGGCGAAGACATTGCCGAGCACATGCTCCTGCTTTCCCGGCGCGATCGCCATGTTGTAGCGGCCATAGCACCAGATGACCTCGCTGATCGGCTCAGGATGACCGTGGCGCATGCGGTGCGGGTAGTGGATGAAGACGACGTCGCCTTTGATCAGCTGCGCTGTCGCGTTCTCCGTCGGGATGACGATGCTGGGGTCGAAGTGGAACCCCGCCTCGGTTCCCGAGTGGCGCGCCGGGAAGGCCGGCCCGTCATAGGGCAGCATCCTCTCCCACAGCGTCTGGCAGGTGACCGGCGCCATCTCGTCGTCGAGACGGGCGCGCGTCACCGCACCGCCGAGGTCGAAGACCAGGTAGCGCGCCACTCAAAGAACGCTGGGAAGCCAGAGCGCGATCTGCGGGAAGAACAGGATCAGCAGCAGCCCGATGGCCTGCAGGATCATGAACGGCCAGACGCTGGAGAAGATCACGTCGAGCGTTATCTCCGGTGGCGCCACGCTTTTTAGGTAGAACACCGCCGGCCCGAAGGGCGGTGACAGGTAGGAGCTCTGCATGTTCATGCAGAACAGGATGCCGAACCACACCGGGTCGTAGCCGAGCTGCTTAATCACAGGGACGAAGATCGGCATGGTCAGCAGCAGGATACCGATCCAGTCCATGAAGCAGCCGAGGATCCAGAGGGTCACCATCATGATGATGATGATCACGATCGGCTCGAAGGGAAGGCCGGCGATCATCGTCCGCATGTAGGTCGTGCCGCCCATGATGTTGTAGATGCCGATCAGCGCATTGGCGCCGAAGGTCAGCCACAGCAGCACGCCGGTCGTGTTCATCGTCTGGACCAGCGACTGGCGGATCATCGTCCAGTTCAGCTCCTTGCGGATCGCCGCCGAGGCCATCGCGCCGATGACGCCGACGCCGGCCGACTCCGTCACCGAGGCGATGCCGCCATAGATGCTGCCGAGCACCCAGACGATCACCATGATCGGCAGGATCAGGCCCTTCAGCAGCTGCAGCTTGCGGGCCAGCGGAACCCGCCGCTCGGCTTCGGGCGCCGGCGGGCCGAGCGAAGGATCCAGGCTGCAGCGGATCATGATGTAGGACATGTAGAGGCCCGACAGCAGGAGGCCCGGGATGAACGCCGCCTGGAACAGGTCGCCGATCGAGACGTTGGCGGTGAGACCGTAAAGAATCAGGACGACCGACGGTGGTATCATCGTCCCGAGCGAGCCGCCCGCACAGATGGTGCCGATCGCAAGCTTGCGGTCGTAGCCGAGGCGCAGCATCTGCGGCAGCGCCAGCAGGCCGAGCAGAACGATCTCGCCGCCGATGATCCCCGTCATCGCCGCCATGACCGTCGCGACCAGCGTCGTCTGCACGGCGACGCCGCCGGGAAGGCCGCCGGCGAAGAGATACATCGCGTCGTAGAGATCCTTTGCGACGCCGGATCTCTCCATGATGCTCGCCATGAGCACGAACAAGGGTACCGCGACGAAGACGTATTCCGAGACGAAGCCGAGAACACGGCTGGAGACGAGCGGAAGGCCGGTCGGGCCTAGCCACAGCAAGGTGCAGGTGACCGCGAGTGTCATCGTCACCCATGCGAGCGGCATGCCCGTCAGCATGAGCAGGATCATGGCGACGACGATCAGGATCGAGATGGTTTCGATGCCCATGGAGCCCCCGGAAACGCGGCCGCGATCAGCGGCTGCGGAGATGGCGAACGATCTGGACCAGGAGCTGAGCGACGATCAGCGCCGATCCGACGACGATCAGCGGCTTCAGGATCGCCGGCATCGGTGAGTTCCAGGCGCTGCCGGTCCGCTCGACGATCTCGATGGCGAACAGGGCGGGCTTGAACCCGGCCCAGGCGAGGACGCCGAGCGCGAAGACGCCGACAATCATGCCGAAGAGCTCGAGCCCCCAGGCGAAGCTCTTTGGCAGGCGATCCGAGATCGAGGTGATCCGGATATGCGCGTTGGCCTGGGTCACATAGCCGCCGGACAGCAGGTAGGCGATGGCGCAGAGCAGGATGGTCAGCTCGAACGCCCAGCTCGTCGGCGCGTTGAACAGGTAACGCATCACCACCTCGTAGCCCGTGACGGCGACAGCGACGAGGTAAAGGTAGCTCACGGCTTCGCCGAGAAACCGGTTCAGACGATCGATCAGGTTCACGGAACCCCCACGGCGCTAGAAGGAGGGGGAGCCAAGGCTCCCCCTCCCGAATGCGACGTCACGGAAGAAGCCGGCGCCTACTTCGCCAGCAGGCCCATCTTCTGCATGAAGGCGATGTTGGCGTCATAGGCCTTCTTCGCGAGCACGCTGCCCTCGGCGAAGTCCTTCCAGGCCCCGGCGGCGATGGCGCGGAATGCATCGCGGTCCGGCTGGCTCCAGTCGACGATGGTGATACCCGAAGACTTGTCGGCGAGGTCGGCGGCCACGTTCAGGCGATCCTGCAGCTCGTTGCGCATGGTCATGTCGTAGATCGCCGCGATGTACCAGGCATCGACCGCCTTCTTGAGCTCGGGCGAGAGCTTGTTCCAGATCGCCTTGTTCACGGTGAACTGGATGATCGGCATCGAGTGGATGCCCGGATAGATCGGGAACTTCGCGACCTTGTGCATGCCGCTCGACTTGTCCATCGTGTAGCTGGAGTTGTCGGCGGCATCGACGACGCCCTTGTCGAGCGCCGTGTAGGTTTCCGACGGGGGCATAGCCACAGGCGAAGCGCCGGCGCGGCGGAACACCTCCGCGGCGAGGCCCTCGGGCGAGCGGATCTTCTTGCCCTTGAGTTCCGCGAGACCTTTGATATGCACCTTCGAGACCAGCGCCTCCTTGGCGACGGCGCCGCAGCCGACCACCTGGACGGTGCCGCCGGTGTAGCGATCGAAGGCTTCCTGGAGGATCTCGCGGCCGCCGCCGTGATAGCAGAACATGGTCAGCTGCATCGGCGTGTCATAGCCGGCGATCAGATCGCCCATCAAGGCGAAGACCTTGTCCCGCCCGGCGAAGTAGGTGGTCGAGGTGAAGTCGCCCTGCAGGATCCCCTGCCCGATCGCATTCATCGTCTCGGTATGTGGCACCACCGAGCCGATCGGCGTCAGCTCGATCTTGATCTGACCGTTGGTCATGGCCGCGAGACGGTCGAGCCAATGGTCCTGGAGCATCGTGTAATAGGAGTCGCCGGCGACCATCGAGGTCTGAACCTTCCAGGTCTGCGGCTGCGCCGAAGCAGGCGCGGCCAAGCCGATTCCGAATGCGAGCGCCATGCCCGCGGAAAATAGCGTCCGAAGCTTCATGTCTTCACTCCCTGGTTGGGTTTCTTCTGACGGCAGTGCATCGGATGATGCGCTTTGGATTGACGTTAGCGGTATCATGCGCCCGTCCGGCCTGCAAGATTGCCGCGGCCCGTCTCACGTGCTCTCCCGCCACGAGACCTCGAAGCCGAGATCGATCACCCGGCCAGGCGGCGAGTCGCCGTCGATCCGCCCGAGGATCAGGCGCGCTGCCTCCTCGCCGATGCGATGTCGTGGCACCGCGACGGTGGTAAGCGCCGGCGAGGCCGCCGCCGCCACCTCGAAGTCGCCGAAACCGGCGAGCGCGATCCGGCCGGGAACATCCCAGCCGCGACGCCGGCACTCGAAGAGCGCGCCGATGGCGAGGCCGTCGCTGGTGAAGCAGACGGCGTCGACCTCGGGATAAGCCGAAATCAACCGGGCGATGGCCTCGGCGCCGTGTTCCATCCGCGACGGCGGCGGTCCGGTTTCCAGGAGGATCGGCGGCCGTCCGTGGCGGGTCATGGCGTCGACGTAGCCGAGACGACGCTGCCAGGCGCGGCGGTCGTCCTGGGTCGGACCGATGAAAGCGACCTTGCGATAGCCGCCGGCGATCATCCGCTCCGCCATCTCGCGCACCGCCGCGCGGTTGGAGAATCCGACCGCCGAGTCGATCAGCCGCGCCGGCAGCTCCCACATCTCGACGACCGGGATGCCGGCGTCGCGGATCATGCGGCGGACACCGCGGGCGTGATGGCTCCCGGTGAGGATGAGGCCGTCCGGGCGCCGGCCCAGCACCGCCGCGACCACGTGTTCCGCTCCTGCAGCCTCGTAGCTGCCTTCGCCGATGATGAGTTGATAGCCGTGGCCGCGCAGGACTTCGGACATTCCCTCGACACTGTCGCTGAAAATCGAGCTGCCGATGGTTGGAACCACCACCGCGATCACCCTGCTCCGCCGCGAGGCCAGGCTTGCGGCGACCAGGTCCGGGACGTAGCCGACCTGGCGCATCGCCGCCTCGATCCGCGTCCGGGTCGCGCGCGCGACGCGGTCGGGCGTCCGAAGCGCGCGCGAGACGGTGATCATCGACACCCGCGCGATCTCGGCCACGTCCGCCATTCGTGCCTGGACGCCGTTGCCGCCGCGCCTCTTCCGCGCGGCGGTCTTCGGTTCAGAGGTGCCCGGTGGTCGCGAAGTAGCGCCGTGCGGTGCCCTTCTGGTTCTCGTAGATCGATCCGCCATTTCTGGCCTCAGGATAGGGCATACGAACCGGCGTCGCCACGATCCGGGGCATTTCAGGCTCCTCACCGGTCAGAAGGTCGGCGTGGAAGCGATCATAGTCCCCGACGCCCTTGAGCGGCCAGGCATCGGCGGCGGCATACTGATAAAGCAGCCGCCGCCGCGGACGGTTGGTCCCGTTGGTCGCCGATCCGTGGACCAGGCGCGCGTGATGGACGGTGATCGACCCGGCACGTCCGAGCAGAGGCACAGCCTTGGTCAGGTCGAGGTCGCTCCGGGCGATATCCATGGCGCCGCAGAAGCGGCCTTCCGCGTGGTGGTCGTAGGTCGGACCGAGGTGAGTGCCCGGGACGACCAGAAGCGGTCCGTTCGCCTCATCGACGTCGTCGAGCATTATCCCGACGGCGGCGAGATCGTCGTTGGTGTGCGGGTAGAAGGCCCAGTCCTGATGCCATTCGACCGGCGCGCCGTAGCCGGCCGATTTCAGATTGAGCTTGCCGGTATCGAAGCGGATCGATGGGCCGATCAGTCGGGACAGCACCGCGAGCACGCCGGGGTGCCTGGCGGCGGCGGCGTAGAGCGGGTCATGCAGATGGGGCGTCTTGATCCGGCGCACCCGCGGGTTTCCGCGGCGGTGACTGTCCTCGAGGTCATAGACCCCGTCATGCGCCTCGACGCGGCTGGCGCGCTCGACGAAATCGTCGGTGACGCCGCGAAGTTCTTTGACTTCTGCGGGACTGAAGACGTCGGGAATCACGAGGTAGCCATTGGCACGATAGAAGGCGACGTCGGCGTCGGTCGGAACCAAGGGTTTCTCCATGCGTAGGTTGGAGAATGTTAGCGCTAACATAAATCGCGCGCAACGTCATTCGTCGGCGGGCACCTGCCTTGGTCCGCGGTTCCGCCGACGCTCGTTCAACCGAGTCCGCTAGCAGCTCGGGCTGCTTGCGGAAGACGGAACGACCGGAGACACTGCATTACAGGTTACGGAGATCCCCCATGCTTCGCACGCCGCGCGCAGTCCGCGCCTGGACACTCGTATTCACTCTTCTGACCGCGCCGGCGAGCGCCGACGGGCTGAGCCGCTTCGAGCAGGAGCTGAAGCCGAAGATCCCACCGGAGCTGGGCCTGACCTACGGCCGTGCCACCGCGCTCGGCGCGAGCGGCTTCACGCTCGAGGAGGTCCGCGCGACGATCAAGGACGACACCCCAGGTTCGGCACCGACGCCGGTCTCGATCCGCCGCCTCACTGTCGAGGATCTGGATTTCGACGGTGCCAAGGGCAAGGACGGCCCGAACTTCCTGAAGATGCGCGCCGAAGGGATCAAGGCCTCGGGCGAGTTCGAGGACTGGCTGAAGCGCTACGGCCTCGCCGATGGCTCGGCCGATCTCATCGTCGACTACCGTTTTGAGCCGGCGCGGAAGGTGCTGACGTTGAACAAGCTCGAGGTCGTGCTGCCTGGCCTCGCCCGCTTCGAGCTCGGCCTGATCATGGACAATGTCCTGCCGGACTCGGTTTCCAAGCCCGACGCGGCGATGGACGAGGCCACGCTCCGCACCGCAACGCTTGTCTACGAGGATTCTTCGCTCCTGCGGAAGGCGCTGCCCGCCCTCGCCGCGGAGGAGAAGAAATCCGTCGATGCCTGGCTCGCCGAGACCCTCGAGGTCATCGCCGTGTTCGCCGACGGCCAGGGCCCGCGCACGCTTGCCGTCTATGATGCGCTCGCCTCCTTTCTTCGCGACCATGCCGCGCCGAAAGGTCCGTTCCGCATCACCGTCTCTCCGCCGGCCAATGTCTCGGCCAAGGACATGGACAAGCTGACGGTGACCAACGCCATCGTCGACGTCTTCGGCCTCTCGGCAAGCTATGCCGGCACGCGCGCCGGCGCCGCGCTCGAAGCCAAGCCGAAAGCCGCGCCGGCCACGGGCCAGACGCAGAGGGCCGCCGTGCCGCCGGCCGGCGGCGGCGTTCCCTGCACGCCCGGCCAGCGCCTCTTCGCCCTCTCCGACGGCGCCTGGTGGTCGGCGACCGTGCGCGAGGCGACGCAGACCGGCACGCGCTGCGTCGTCCGCATCGAGGACGAAGACGACGACATCATCGTCCGGACCCGCGAGGAGATGATCCCGTGGTCAATGGATGGCCCCGGCAAGGTCGCCGCCGGCTGCAGGAAGGGCGACAAGGTCCTTATGAAGTCGGAAGGCGCCTGGTATCCGGCCGATGTGAAGCTCAACAAGGGCCGGAGCTGCGTCGTCGTCATGGAGGATGACGACGAGGAGCACACGGTCGAGCTGCGTCGCCTCAGGGTGCTCCGCTAGCGTCGGTCTCTAGCGCCGCGTCGTTCGCCGCTTCGGCGGGGTCTTGTCCGCGAGCTCGACCCAAACAGGCGCGTGGTCGCTGGCGGAAGCCTCGCCTCTCACCCAGCCGTCGACACCGGCCTTCTTAAGCCTCGGCGCCAGCTCCGAGCTGAGCAGAAGATGGTCGATGCGGAGCCCGGCGTTGCGCGGCCAGCGGTTCCGCATGTAGTCCCAAAAGGTGTAGATGCGCTCATCCGGGTGAAGCTTTCGGATCGAATCCGTCCAGCCCTGCTTGAGCAGCCGCCGATAGGCCGCGCGGCTCTCCGGCTGCACGAGCGCGTCGTCGTCATAGGAGGTCGTCGGGTAGATATCGAGATCGGTCGGCACGATGTTGAAGTCGCCGGCGAGCACCACCGGCTGCTTCGAGGCATAGAGCTTCCTCGCATGCCGGATCAGCCGCTCGAACCAGGCGAGCTTGTAGTCGAACTTGGGCCCCGGCTGCGAATTGCCGTTCGGCAGATAAATGCAAGCGATCAACACGCCCCCGACCGCCGCCTCGATGTAACGCGCCTGGCCATCCTCCGGATCGCCCGGCAGCGCATCCCTCACCAGTACGGGCTCGATGCCGCGGCCGAGGATCGCCACGCCGTTCCAGGTCCGCTGCCCCTTCCACACCGCACGATAGCCGGCCTTTGAGAATGTGTCGGCCGGAAACGCCTTGTCCTCGGCCTTCAGCTCCTGCAGGCACACCACATCCGGCTTAGCCCGTTTGAGCCAGGCGAGCAGGTTCGGCAGGCGACGCACGACGCTGTTCACGTTGAAGGTGGCGATCTTCATGGCGCAGATACCTCACGCCCATCCGGCGACCAGGTTCCGGCTATGCGTATGGTGAGCCCGGCGGGACTCGAACCCGCGACCCCATGATTAAAAGTCACGTGCTCTACCGACTGAGCTACGGGCTCTCACCAAGGCGGGCGGAAGCTAGTCGGAACCGGCCGCCCGATCAATCGAAACGGATCAGTCGGCGCTGGCGGCGATCTTGAGCTTCTCGGCGAAGCGGTGCTTGAGCCGTGCGGCCGTCCGCGCGCTGACGAATTTCGAGACGTCGCCGCCGAGCGCGCCGATCTCCTTGACGAAGCGCGAGGAGATGAAGTGCACGGTCTCGGAGGCCATCAGGAACACCGTCTCGATTTCCGGATTGAGCCGGCTGTTCATGCCGACCATCTGGAACTCGTACTCGAAGTCGGAGACGGCACGGAGTCCGCGGATGACGAAGCTCGCCCCGACCGAGCGCGCGAACTCGATCAGCAGCGTTTCGAAGGCCACCACCTCGATCTTCTTGGCGCGCTCCGGACCGAGATCCTGGATTTCCTCGCGCACCATCGCGGCCCGCTCCTCGAGCGAGAACAGCGGGCCTTTGCCGGCGTTGCGCGCGCAGCCGACGATCAGGTGATCGCAGATCGAGGTCGCACGGCGGATGATGTCCATGTGACCGTCGGTCACCGGATCGAAGGTCCCGGGATAGACTCCCACGCGTCTGGTCATGCGGTCTCCCCTTCGCCGCCGCCCGCGGCCTCTTCGCCGTTCGGTTCGTCGCCGCCATTCTCGTCGCCGTTCGCCGGCAGATGGCTAACGGAGACGACGCGTTCGCCGGCCTCGACCCGGAACAGCGTGACACCCTGGGTCTTGCGCCCGGCGATGCGGATATCGTCGACCGGCGTGCGGATCAGCTGGCCCTTGTCGGTCACCAGCATGATCTGATCGGTCGCGCCGACCGGGAAGGTCTCGGTCACCGGGCCGGTCTTGTCGGTCACGTCCATGTTGGCGATGCCGGACCCGCCGCGGCCGGTGATGCGGTACTCATAGGCCGAGCTGCGCTTGCCGAAACCGTTGTCGGAGACGGTAAGCAGGAACTCCTCGGCGGCCGAGAGCTCGACCAGGCGCTGCTCGGAGAGCGCCACCTGGGCCACGCCCTTGGTCTCCGGATCGTCGCTGACCGGCCCGGTGCCGTCGGCGCCGCGGCGAAGCAGCGCCGCATGACGCAGATAGGCGGCGCGCTCCTCGACGGTGCAGTCGACATGGCGGAGCAGCGAGAGCGAGATCACCTCGTCGCCATCGGCGAGCTTGATGCCGCGCACGCCGGTCGAGTTGCGGCCGGCGAAGACGCGCACGTCCTTGAGGTCGAAGCGGATGCACTTGCCGGCGCGGGTCGCCAGCAGCACGTCCTGGTCGTCGCGCGCCGGCTGCACGCCGATCAGGCGCTCGCCGCCATCGTCGGCGAGCTTCATCGCGATCTTGCCGTTGACCTTGATCGAGGTGAAATCGCTGAGCGCGTTCCGGCGCACATCGCCGCGCGACGTCGCGAACACCACCGTCATCTGCTCCCAGGTCGTGGGATCGGCCGGCAGCGGCATAACGGTCGAGATCTTCTCGCCCGGCGACAGCGGCAGGATGTTGACCATCGCCTTGCCGCGCGACTGCGGCGTGCCGACCGGCAGCCTGTAGACCTTGAGCTGGAAGACCATGCCGCGCGAAGTGAAGAAAAGCACCGGCGTATGGGTGTTGGCGACGAAGATCTGACTGACGAAATCCTCGTCCCGCGTCTGCATGCCGGCGCGTCCGCGGCCGCCGCGTCGCTGCGCACGATATATGGAGAGCGGCACCCGCTTGATGTAGCCCGCATGGCTGACGGTGATGACCATGTCCTCGCGCTGGATCAGGTCCTCGATATCCTGGTCCGACGCCGAGTCTTCGAGCGTGGTGCGGCGCGGGCCGGCGAACTGCTCCTTCGCCTTGCGGAGCTCGTCCTTCATGATCGACATCACGCGATCGCGCGAGGCGAGGATCGCCAGATAGTCGGCGATCTTGTCGGTGATCTCCTTCAGCTCCTCGGCGATCTTCTCTCGCTCGAGCCCGGTCAGGCGATGCAGGCGCAGCTCGAGGATCGCATCGGCCTGGCGTTCTGAAAGCTTGTAGGTACCGTCGGCGGCGAGCTTGTAGTTGGGGTCGTCGACCAGCGCGATATAGGGCGCCATGTCGGAGGCGGGCCACGCCTTCTCCATGAGGCCCCTCTTCGCCGTCGCCGGATCGGCGGAGGCCCGGATCAGCTGAATGACGGGATCGAGATTGGCGACCGCGATGGCAAGGCCGACGGATCGGTGCGCCCGCTCGCGCGCCTTGGCCAGCTCGAAGACCGTGCGCCGCGTGATGACCTGCTCGCGGAAGCGCAGGAAGGCCTCGAGGATGTCCTTGAGGCCCATCAGCTCCGGCCGGCCGCCGTTCAGCGCCAGCATGTTGACGCCGAAGCTGGTCTGCAGCGGCGTGAACTTGAAGAGCTGGTTCAGCACCACGTCGGCGACCGCGTCGCGCTTGAGCTCGACGACGATGCGCACGCCATGCCGGTCGGACTCGTCGCGAAGCTCGGCGATGCCCTCGATCAGCTTCTCGTTGACGCATTCGGCGATGCGCTCGATCAGGCGCGCCTTGTTCTGCTGGAACGGCACCTCGCTGACGATGATCGCTTCGCGTTCCTTGCGGATCTCCTCGATCGCGGTGCGGCCGCGCATCTGGATCGAGCCGCGGCCGGTCTTGTAGGCCTCGATGATGCCGTGGCGGCCGAGGATCAGGCCGCCGGTCGGGAAGTCCGGCCCCGGAATATGGACCATCAGCTCTTCGACGGTCATGTCCGGGTTGTCGGCGAGCGCGATGGTCGCGTCGATGACCTCGCCCAGATTATGCGTCGGGATGTTGGTCGCCATGCCGACGGCGATGCCGCCGGCGCCGTTGACCAGAAGATTCGGGAACTCGGCCGGAAGGACCGTCGGTTCCTTGCCGGAATCGTCGTAGCTCGGCTGGTAGTCGACGGTGTCGGAGTCGATGTCGCGGAGCAGCGCCTCTGAAGCGCGCGCAAGACGCGCCTCGGTGTAGCGCATCGCCGCCGGCGGATCGCCGTCCATCGAGCCGAAATTGCCCTGGCCGTCGATGAGGGGCAGGCTCATCGAGAAGCTCTGCGCCATGCGGACCATGGCGTCGTAGATCGCGCTGTCGCCGTGCGGATGGTACTTGCCCATCACGTCGCCGACGATGCGGGCACTCTTGCGCGCGACCTTCGACCAATCGTAGCCGCCCTCGATCATCGCGAAGAGGATGCGGCGATGGACCGGCTTCAGCCCGTCGCGGACGTCGGGCAGCGCGCGCGCCACGATCACGCTCATCGCGTAATCGAGGTATGAGCGCCGCATCTCCTCTTCGATGGTGACCGGAACGATGTCCGTCGGCGGAACGGTGGTCGTCACTGAGAATGCGGTCCGAGATTGTTAGGAACGAAAAAGGAACAGGCGGCGCCCCGACGCGGTCGTTCCTATGGCTGTCTTGTTAGCATATTTCGCACCCGCACACAACGCGTGCGGTGCTCAGGACAGGAGATCCCGGAGCAACTGATATGCAGCCAAAATCAATAAGATAAAGGTTGGCGCGACCGTAAGTAGGAACCCATGGTGACGGCCCTCGGCAGCGACATAGTAACCCCTCGCATAAACGAGTCTCCCGACCACCCAGACGAGGCCGAGCAGGGCCGCCCAGCGATCGGCTAAGGCCGCAGCCGCGAGCCACAGCGCGGGCAGGAAAAGCACCAGCTGCTCGAGCGTGTTCATCTGCACGCGGAACACCCGCTCGAAGCCCGGATCGCCCGACGTCGTCGGCGGACGGATGCCGAAGCGGCGACGTGCGCGAGCGACCATGGCCCCCGTCCAGAAGAAGACGAGCACCGCCGCGACGGTGACAAGCCCGCTCCAGGGATAGGCGAAGCTCACTTCTTCAGGTTCATCCGCCGATCGACATCGGCGACGTGGCTGCTCTCGCCCCGCTCATGGGCCTGGGCCTTCTGCTGGGCGAGCGGCAGGTCGAGCGCGACGAAGACCCTGCCTTCTTTGTCGGCCCGGCCGTAGGTCTCGGCAAAGGCCTGCTCGGCGATGCCGTAGATGTCGTCGCCGTTCTTGACCAGCACCCCGCCTGCATCGATGCGCTGCTGCTCGCCCCAGGGCGCCTTGAAGGTGACGGGCTCGGTCAGTAGCACGGCCAGCACCGTTCCCTTGGAGCGGAACTCGCCGGCCCTGCCCGGGTCCGGTTCATAGAGACGGTCGAAGCGGTTGCCGGGGATGACATAGCGCTCGCCGAGCGCCCCGGTGACGATGTAGTCGCCCGGCTTCGCCATGTTCTTGGTCTCGGGCTTGCCGGCGATGACGGTGACGACTTCCTGCTCCGCCTTGGCGATCTCGATCTTGTCCTGGCTAAGGCGGGCGGTCTTGCGGAAACTCGCCGCACCGCTGAAGGAAGTCGCCTTCGGGTCGATCTCCTTGTAGGCGCTCTGAGCGGCGCCATCCGAGGCGAGCCAGCCGAGAAGAAGCAGCGACAGAAGGATCCGCGTCATTGCACGCCTCCGGTCAGAACGGGATCTCGTCGTCGAGATCGGCGGAGCCGCCCTTGCGCGGCGGCGGGCTCGACGGCGCGCTCTCGGCGAACTCGGCCGTATGGCCGCCGCCGGCGCCGCTATCGCCGCGGCCGTCGAGCATGGTCAATTCACCGCGATAGCGCTGCAAGACCACCTCGGTCGTGTACTTCTCCGCGCCCGACTGGTCCGTCCATTTGCGCGTCTGCAGCTGGCCCTCGATGAAGACCTTGGCGCCTTTGCGCAGGTACTTCTCGGCCACCTCCGCCAGATTCTCGTTGAAGATCACCACGCGGTGCCACTCGGTGCGCTCCTTGCGCTCGCCCGACTGGCGGTCGCGCCAGGACTCCGATGTGGCCAGGGAGAGGTTCACCACCTTCCGCCCATCCTGGGTGTTCCGGACCTCGGGATCGCGGCCGAGATTCCCCACGAGTATGACTTTATTAACGCTCCCCGCCATATTCTTCCCCTTTGCCGGCTGCGCGCCACTCGGCGATCATCGGCCTTCAACGCAGGCTGTCCAAGTCGATACCCGGAACGGTGGTGCCGCGGCAACGGCAAGAATATGCTCGCCGCCCGGTTAACGGAACATATAGATTTCCCGGCTAGATTCCCCGGCTGGGTGTCCCTCTTCGGCGCGAGATGTTCGAGCTTCCCAAATTCCAGCTCTTCGAGAAGACCCGGGCCAAGTTCCGGAAGAAGAAAAAGATGGCGCCGTCGCGACCGAAGAAGCCGGTCGCGCCCGCGGTGCGCTACTGGCTGCTGGTGGCAATCGATGCCGCCATCGGTCTCCTCATGCGGTCGATCACCTGGGGCCTGATCGTCGCAATCGGACTCCTGGACCTGTTTGCGGTCTTCGTCACGCTGGTCGTAGCCTACCAGGACGCACTGCCCACCTTCATCGTCGACTTCGTCAAGGAGTACGTCTTCTCGACGCAGAAGCACATGCGACTGACGTTGCAGATGCTCAATCTGGACGGAATCGCCGACCTGATGCGCGATGGGCTCAAGGCACTCGGCATGCTCTGGGTCGCGGTCATGGCACTGACCTTCGGCGCAACGCTGCTAACCCGTTACGTCTGGATCCGGCGCACCCAGAAGAAGCTCGAGAAGGACGCCAGGCTCTCAGGCAAGCTCGCGCCCGGAGAAGTGCTCGTGCCGCTGCACGATCCTCTGGTGCTGGAGATGAACGACGACTTCAGCCGCTTCAAGCACGTCTACTCATTCTACCTCGACCTTCGCTGTCGCAGCGCCGACGACGCCTCGCGCGTCGCGATGGCGATGGATGGCCTCAAGGCGGCTCTCTCGGCGGAGCTGATCGGCCTCGCCCAGAGCCAGGTCGTGCAGCTGAAGCGGGACGCTGCGATCAACGCGCTTACCCAGGCGGCGCAGTCCGTGACCGGCGGCAGCGTCGCCGGCGTCGTCATGCGTTCTTCCGACTACAACCGCATCCGCAAGCCGGAATCCGCGGTCCTGCCTCCGCCCCCTCCCGGCACCAAGCCGCAGGTCAAGATGTCGACCTCCTGGGGCGGGCGCGGCGCGGGCGCCGCACCGGCGCCGACCTC
>VGEH01000053.1 GCA_016869375.1 Alphaproteobacteria bacterium
GCTTATCCACGGCCCCGATAGGGCTGGACCTCCTGCGGCGGGATCCAGAGGCTCTTCGGCGGCGGGCCCGACTGGTAGAACACGTCGATCGGCATGCCGCCGCGCGGATACCAGTAGCCGCCGATGCGGAGCCACAGAGGCTTCAGGCGGTCGCGCAGCCGCGTCGCGATCTCGACCGTGGTCTGCTCGTGGAAGCCGGCGTGGTTGCGATACGAGGCGAGGTAGAGCTTGAGCGCCTTGCTCTCGACCAGCCACGCCTTCGGTACATAGTCGATGACGAGATGCGCGAAATCCGGCTGGCCGGTGAAGGGGCACATGCAGGTGAATTCGGGCGCAGTGAAGCGCACGACATAGCGCTCATGCGGATGCGCGTTCGGCACGCGGTCGAGCACCGCCTTGTCGGGCGAGGCCGGCGCCGGTGTCGGCTTGCCGAGATATGTCAGTGTCGTCTTCGTCATCCAGGCTCTTCTGGCTGGTCGGCGGCCTCCCAGCCTCGGGCGACCTCGTCGAAGCGGCCAGCCTCGATCGCCTGACGCAGCTCCGCCATCAGGTCCTGATAGTGCTGGAGGTTATGCCAGGTCAACAGCATCGGCCCCAGCATCTCGTTGGCCTTGAACAGGTGGTGCAGATAGGCGCGGCTGTGGCCGCGGCAGGCGGGGCAGCGGCAGGCCGGATCGAGCGGCTCGTCGGCGCCGGCGTGGCGGGCATTGCGGATGTTGAGCGTGCCGCCGCGGATGAAGGCCTGGCCGGTACGCCCCGAGCGCGTCGGCATCACGCAGTCGAACATGTCGATGCCGCGGCGGACGGCGCCGACGATGTCGGAGGGGCGGCCGACGCCCATCAGGTAGCGCGGGCGGTCCCTGGGCAGGCTCGGGACCGTCGCCTCCAGCACCTCGAACATCATCGCCTGGCCCTCGCCGACGGCGAGCCCGCCGACGGCATAGCCGTCGAAGCCGATGGTGGCGAGCTGGGTGACCGAACGCGCGCGAAGCTTCGGATAGACGCTGCCCTGGACGATGCCGAAGAGCCCGTAGCCGGGCCGCGTCACGAAGGCCTGCTTGCAGCGCTCGGCCCAGCGCATCGAGCGCATCATCGAGCTCTCGGCCTCGTCCTCGGTCGCCGGAAAGGGCGTGCACTCGTCGAAGACCATGGTGATGGTCGCATCCAGCAGATGCTGGATCTCGGTCGCGCGCTCGGGCGTGAGGCTGTGCTTGGAGCCGTCGAGATGCGATCTGAACACGACGCCCTGCTCGTCGATGGTGCGCAGGTCCCTGAGCGACATCACCTGGAAGCCGCCCGAGTCGGTGAGGATCGGCCCCGGCCAGTTCATGAACTTGTGCAAGCCGCCGAGCGCCGCGACTTGCTCGGCGCCGGGCCTGAGCATCAGGTGGTAGGTGTTGCCGAGGATGATCTGCGCGCCGGTCAGCGCCACCGAATCCGGATGCATAGCCTTGACCGTGCCGGCGGTGCCGACCGGCATGAAAGCCGGCGTGTTGATCAGCCCGTGCGCGGTCGAGAGGCGGCCGCGCCGGGCGGCGCCGTCGGTCGCCTTGAGCTCGAAGCTGATCGTCACGAGGCGCGCTCCAGCAGCGAGGCATCGCCATAGGAGTAGAAGCGATAGCGCTCGCCGATCGCATGCGCATAGGCCGCCTTCATGCGCTCGAGCCCGGCGAAGGCCGAGACCAGCATGAACAGCGTCGAGCGCGGCAAATGGAAGTTGGTCAGCATGCGGTCGACGAGCCTGAACGCATATCCGGGCGTGATGAAGATGTCGGTCTCTCCGGTGAAGGGCTCGAGGCGGCCGCCGATGCTGGCGGCGCTCTCCAGCAGGCGTACGCAGGTGGTGCCGATGGCGAGAAGGCGCCCGCCGGCGGCACGCGCCATGTTGACCTTGTCGGCCGTCTCGGCCGTCACCTCGCCCCACTCGGCATGCATCGGATGGTCGTCGGTATCATCGACCTTGACCGGCAGGAAGGTGCCGGCGCCGACATGCAGCGTCACGGTCAGGATCGGTATGCCGCGCGCCGCCACGGCATCGCGCAGTGCCGGGGTGAAGTGGAGCCCGGCGGTCGGCGCGGCGACGGCGCCGTCCTTCCGCGCGAACAGCGTCTGGTAGTCGCTTGCATCCTCAGGTGTGTCCGCGCGCTTGATGTAAGGCGGCAGCGGGATATGGCCATGGCGGGAGAGAAGTGCCATGACCTCGGCATCGGTTGCCTCAAAGTTGATGACGACTTCGCCGGCTTCCTGCTTCTCGGCGACGAGCAGGCTCGCCTCGCCGAGAGAGAGGCGGTCTCCCGGCTTCAGCTTCTTCGCCGGACGTGCGAAAGCGAGCCAGAGTCCGGGCGCGACGCGCTTGTGCAGCAGGAGCTCGACCTTCGCCTCGCCGCGCTTCACGAACAGGCGGGCCGGGATCACGCGTGTGTCGTTGACGACGACGACGTCGCCCGGAGCGAGGAGAGAAGGCAGGTCGCGCACGATGCGGTCCAGGAGTGCGTCGCCGACCACCAGCATCCGCGCCGCATCGCGCGGCCGCGCCGGGCGGTCGGCGATCAGGGCGTCGGGCAGGTCGAAGTCGAAGGCGTCAACGCGCATTCGGCGTGACGTTGTCGAACGGCCAGACCGGACGCCGGGCCTTCTTGAACATCTCCGGCGCGTAGTGCTCGGAGCAGAGCGATTTCGAGTCGACGAGAACGACCTCGCGCGCGATCGGCTCGAAGGCGGCGCGGAAATGGTGCATCGACTTGACCACGACCGTGTCCTTCCGCGTCGGGTCGATGCCCATGGAGGTGAAGTTGCCGAGGTCGTTGCCCTGGCCGTTATTGGTGATGACGACGATGTCGATGCCGTTGAGGCCGCCGACGCGCAGCACCATGCAGGGGCCGTAGTCGCGGCGCACGCCGCCGCCCATCGGTCCCCAGGCTATGAACTTGCCGTCGGTCAGCGCCGCGACCTCGGCCTCGAGGTCGATCGGCCCGCCGCCGAATTTCGCATCGGTCTTGCCGCCGAGCTTCAGCTTCACCGTCTTGCCGACGCCTGCCTCGATGCCTTGCTGCACGGCTTCCGGATCGCAGATCGCGTGGAAGCCGACATTCTTGCAGCCTGCGTCGATCAGGCCCTTCAGCACCGCGGTCGAGTCGCCATAGCCGCCGCCGCCCGGATTGTCGGTGTAGTCGGCGATGACCAGAGGCTTCCTCGAGCCTTCGCCGGCCTTGGCCATGGAGACCACCTTGGCGACGGGCAGCAGCTCGATGCCGACATAGTCGCGCTGCTCCCAGCAGTAGTCCATGAACTCTTCGGCGATCTTCTTTCCTTCCGGATCGTTGCCGTCGACGGTGACGGTCACGGTCGGGCCGACGTCGCGGATGTCGGAATGGGTGAAGCCCGAGCAGATCGAGATCAGGTGGATCTTGCCCTTGGCCTCGATCTCGTCGGCTCGGTCGAGCAGCACGCGCATCGGGCCCTTCTGCGTGCGGCCCATGTCGAGGCCGTGGATCATCGGCCGCGTGGCGATGAAGGTCTTCGGCTTCGCCTTGCCCTGGAAGGTCTTCTGCAGCAGGTCGCAGGCCTGCCAGGAGCGCTCATAGGCGTCGATATGCGGGTAGGTGCGGAAGGCGATCAGCGCATTGGCGAGATCGGCCATCTGCTGCGTGACATTTGCATGCAGATCGAGCGTCACCATGATCGGCATGTCCGGCCCGACCTTGGCGCGGATGCGCCGAAGCAGCTCGCCTTCGCCGTCCTCATAGGAGTCGACGACCATGGCGCCGTGCAGATGCAGGACAATGCCGTCGACCTTCGGCCCATCTAGCGCCTTCAGGATCATGTCGGCGACCGCATCGAAGGCCTTGTCGGTGACCAGGCCCGACGGATTGGCCGAGGCGCTGATCGGATGGGTCAGCGTCCAGCCGTATTTCTCCGCCGCCTCGAACATCGCCCCCATCGCCGAGCGCGTGCCCTTGTAGACCTCCGGAATCTCGTTCTCGCGATAGAAGGCGCGCTTCTGGAACGCCTCCAGCGGCGTCGGCACCTTCGAGAAGGTGTTGGTCTCGTGCATGAAATAGGCAGTGAGCACGCGCTTGGTCATCGAGAGCTCCGGGGTCGGCGATGCGGATGAGAGATATGCCTATGACCAATGCCGGTCGAATGCAAAGGACAGCTGGCGATGATGCTTGATCGCCAGAAGATACACGGTCCTTTCGACGACCGCATAGAGGATGAGATAGTCGCCCGATAGGTACTCCCTGAGGTTTTCCGGACCCGTGCGCGACGAGAGCTTCGCGATCAAGTCGCGGGCCTCAATCGAGAGGGCCGGGCGACCGAGAAACGGCCTTCCCATCTCGGGATGGCGCTCGAGATTGGTAATGACGGTCTTATCCAGCTCGTCGAGCAGCTGCACATAGGCAGTGGCCGCGCCGGCCGCGATCAGGAAGGCTCGAATGGAATGAAGATTGGCTTCCAGGTTCGCCGTGATCCGAACGCTGACGCGGCGTGTCACGGATCAGAGCCGTCGTAATGCAGCTAGGGCTTTGCGCGCGTCCTTGGTGCGTCCCGCGTCGATGTCATCGAGGCCCTTCTCCGCTTCTTCAAGCAACACCAAGTGGATCCGCTCGCGCTCAAGTCGGTGATAGTGATCGAGCCGATCAGCGTCGATCAGGGCGACGTAACTTTCGCCGTTTTTGGTGATGATCTTCTCGGCTCCGGCCTTCACTTCGTCCGCGAGTTCGGAGAGCGTCGCGCGGGCCTGCGTCAGAGGGATGATATCTCGTGTCTTGATCGCCATTGGCGTCTCGTAGGATGTACGTAATTACGTACAGAATAGATATGCCAACCATCCTCTCGGTTCAAGGACGCGTTCACGCCTTGAAGATGAAGAATGTCGCGGCCACCAGGCAGGCGAAGCCGGCGAGGTGGTTCCAGCGGATCGCCTCGCCGAGATAGGCGATCGAGAAGACGGCGAAGACCAGGAGCGTGATCACCTCCTGGATGGTCTTGAGCTCGACCGCGGTGAAGGTGCCGTAGCCCCAGCGGTTGGCCGGCACCTGCAGGCAGTATTCGAAGAAGGCGATGCCCCAGCTCGCCAGGATCACGATCCACAGCGGCGAGTGGGTGAAGCGCAGATGCCCGTACCAGGCGAAGGTCATGAATACGTTCGAGGCGACGAGTAAAAGGATCGTGGTGACGACCGTCATCATGCGATTTCTCCCTTGGCGAGCCTGGCGATGCCGGCACTGTCGAGGCGGTAAGGCAGCCACTGGTCCATGTGCTTGATGCCGAGCCGGTGATAGAAGTCGCGCGTCGGGTTCCAGTGCAGGACCCAGAAGTCCAGGCGCCGGCAGCCGCGCTCTTCCGCGATCCCGGCAAGCCTTTGCATCAGCGCCATGCCGAGGCCCTGGCCGCGCGCGCTCTCGCGCACGAAAAGGTCCTCGAGATAGATCCCCGATCGTCCTTCCCAGGTCGAGTAGTTGTGGAAGAAGAGCGCGAGCCCGTCGGCGCGCCCGTCCCGGCCTGCGATCAGCGCCTCGAAGCGCGGGCGCTCGCCGAAGCCGTCGCGGAGCACGTCGGCCTCGGTGATCTTGACCGAGCTTGGCGGCTCCTTCTCATAGGCGGCGAGCTCCTGGATCAACTGCACGATGGCGCCGGCATCGGCGGGCGTCGCCATGCGCACGAGGTCGGAAGTCATGGAAGCTCCGGCGGGAAAGACCGATGCAGCGATACAGCATCGGCCGCCGGGAGCAACAGCCTGTTTGGGTCAGCCGAAGTCGGCGATCTGCGGGCAGCGCTTGATCAGGCCCTGGAGCGTGTTGCGCGCGGCGATGACCTGCGCGTCGAGCTCGGCCGGCCGCGTCGGCACCTGCTCGGCCAGGCGGTCGAGCTGGGCCAGGTCGCGGGCGAAGGTGACGGCGCCGAACAGCGGCACGCTGGGCTCCTGCTCCAGCCGCGCCACATGCGCGGCCTCGTAGCCCAGCGAGCGCGTCAGGATGTTCTTGGCGATGCCGCCGACGATCTCGCGTACGAAGGCGCCGCCCTCGCGCGTCTGCGAGAGCGCACGGTCGAGCACCGCCATCAGCGCCTGGAATTCCATGACCTTGTTGCGGAGCTGAGCCAGGCCCGCCTCGGTCGGTGTGCCGCCGGTCCGGTCGATCCGGGCCATGTCGCCCTTGATCTCGCCGGCGAGCCCCTGCAACGCCTCGAAGAGCGTTGCCGATGTCAGCTCGATCCGGTCCTGCGTGGTCGCCATTCCCGCCCCAGGGTGTTCGCGGCAATATCGTCGCAAAAAGAATAAAATATCTACTAAATTTATACTGTAACTTTCAGTTTGTTTATGTAACGAACTGTAACCGTCGTCCCATCGGGCAGAGCTGTATCGCCAATCAGATCAAGCGGTTAAGATCCGTCCGATGGACGGAGACACGATCGCGGCGGAGCGGCGCCAGGTTCTGAGGCGGCGATGGGCCTATCTCCTGCTGCTCACGGCGCCGGCCATGTTCGCCGGCAACCAAGTAACCGCCCGAGCGCTCGAAGGAAGCATCCCGGCGAACGCGCTGGCCTTCTGGCGCTGGGCCATCGCCGCCCTGATCATGGTGCTGCTGACCTGGCGGGACCTCTGGGACGGCCGTAAGGCGCTGGCCGAGGAATGGCCGGTCCTGGCGATCCTGGGCTTCCTCGGGGTCGTCGTCTGCGGTCCGCCGGTCTACCTCGCCGGCGCAACCACCTCGGCCACCAACATCGCGCTCATCTACGCGATGTCGCCGATCCTGATCGTGCTGGCCTCGACCGTCGGGTTCCGTGAGCGCATGACCGTGAAGCGCGCGCTCGGCATCGCGCTCGCCGTCGTCGGCGTCCTGGTCGTCGTCTTCAAGGGCGATCCCGGCGTGCTGACCCGCCTTGCCTTCGTGCCGGGCGACCTCTGGGTCGCCTTCGCCGTGCTCGGATGGTCGATCTACGTGCTGATCCTGCAGCACCGCCCAAGCAGGCTCGGGGCGGCGCCGCGCTTCACCGCGATCTGCGGGCTCGGCGTGTTGGCGCTGCTGCCGTTCTATGTCTGGGAGGCGGCGACCGGACCGACCATCGCCTTCGACACGCGCAGCATCGGTGCCGTGCTCTTCCTCGCCCTCGTGCCGGCGGTCGGCGCCTACCAGGCCTATGGCCATGCGCAGCGCGTGCTCGGGCCAGGTCCGACCAGCCTCAGCATGTATCTGGGGCCGATCTATGTCGCGGTGATCGCCTATCTCACCATCGGCGAGCCGATCCGTGCCTATCATTGGCTCGGCGGCGCGCTGATCCTGACCGGCCTCTGGCGCGCGGTCGGCACACCCTCCCGCCGTTAGGACTCCCGATGCGCCCGATCCTCGCCGATACGCCCGCCCATCTCCTCTGGCGCGCGCTGCGCGAAGGCAAGACCACGCCGACGGCGCTCTGGCGCGAGTCTTCGGAACGCCATGCGCGCACCGGCGAGAAGCTGAACGCCTACAAGCACTGGATGGCGGAGACCGCCGAGGCGCAGGCGCGCGCCGCCGAGGCCGCCTTCGCCGTCGGCGTCGATGCCGGACCCATGCAGGGCCTGCCGATCTCGATCAAGGACGTCTACGGCATCAAGGGCACGCCCACCTATGCCGGTACGCCCAGGCGGCTGCCGGCGAAATACGAGGAGGAGGGGCATATCGTCGGCACCCTCCGCCGCCAGCTCGCGGTGTTTCCCGGCAAGACCCACACCGTGCCCTTCGCCTTCGGCGGCATCGGCGCCAACGCGCATTGGGGCGCGCCGTGGAATCCCTGGGACGCCGCGCATCATCGCGGCACCGGCGGCTCCTCCTCCGGCGCCGGCGGCAGCCTGTGGGAGGGATCGGCGGCGGTGACCATCGGCAGCGATGCCGGCGGCTCGATCCGCATGCCGTCCTCGCTCGCCGGCATCGTCGGCCTCAAGCCGTCGATCGGCCGGATTCCCGGCACAGGAGCGCCGCCCTTGAGCCCCTCGCTCGATTGCCCCGGCCCGCTCGCGCTCTCGGTCGCCGATGTCGCCTTCGGCTTCGCCGCGATCGAACCGTCCGGCATCGAGTGGCCGGCGTTCTGGAAGCAGATCGACGCGCGGCCGCTCGCAGGCCTACGCATCGGCGTCGGCGACCGCTATTTCTTCGACGATTGCGGCCCGGGCATCGCCGAGGCGATCGAGGCGACGTTGAAGGAGCTTGAGGCCAAGGGCGCGATCCTTGTGCCCGTGCCGATGCCGGAGATCGAGGAGGCCGTGACGTACATGGCCAATGGCAGCGTCGGCGTGCCCGAGGGCTTCGCCATCGTCTCGACCGAGTTCAAGGAGTGGGTCCCGGATCTCGACGCCAATGTCTGGGCGCGGCTGAAGAACTTCGGCGACGTCTCGGCCGCCGAGTATCTCTCACGCCAGCGCGCACGCCCCGCCATGTCGGCGCGCGCGCATGCCAGGCTGGAGGGCATCGACGTGCTGGCGACGCCGACCACGGCGGTGACGGCGCCTCGCCTCGATCAGGTCGAGGATCGCGAGGCCTTTCGGCTCACCACGCTCAGGATCGGCCGCAACGTCTCCTGCTTCAACGTCTGGGACATGCCGGCGCTGTCGATGCCGGTTGCCTTCGATCCGGACAGGCTCCCGATCGGCCTGCAGCTCGTCGCCGGCCGCCGGCGCGAGGAGCATCTGCTTGGATGCGCTCTCGCGGTCGAGAAGGCGCTGGGGGATATCCGCCAGCGCCTCGGCCGACCGCCGGTCTGTCCGGCCTAGGACTTCTTCTCGATATTCCAGAGCACGAGGCGCGGCCCCGGCAGCACGCCCGAGATCGTGCTGCGGAACGCCGATGGCGTGCGGAACTGGCCGAGCGGGATGAAGGGCACGTGCTCGTACATCGGCGCCTGGAACTCGGCGACCAGGGCCTTCCGCTCATCCAGCGTCGCGGCGCTGAGGAAGCGGCGGCGGATCTTCTCGAGATTGTCGTTGCAGGGCCAGCCGAAGAAGCCGGTGCCGGTGCAGGGCGTCGGCGTGAAGTTGTTGGAGAGCGGATCGCCCGAGACGGGGCCGGCGGCCCAGCTCTGCGCGATGTGCCAGCCGGCACGGTTCTGCGAGGGCGGGTCCTTGATCACGCGGCGCGTGCCGAAGGTCGAGGTGTCGACGCTCTGCAGGTCGACCTTGAAGCCGACCTCGCTCAGCAGCTGGGCGGCGACCTCGCCCATGGCAGAGAGGATCGGGCTGTCGGTCACCTTGAAGACGACGATCGGCTCGCCGTTGTAGCCGGCCTCGGCCAGCAGCTGCTTCGCCTTCGCCTTGCGGTTCGGGTTCTTGGTGTCGGCCCAGTCGCCCACGCCGGCCCTGGACTCCAGCGGCGTGTTGCACATGAACACCGACCAGCAGACCTGGCCGTACTCCGGATTGCCGATCGCCGCGGCCAGATAGGATTCCTGGTCGAGCGCGTAGAGCAGCGCCTGCCGTGCCTTCACGTTGTTGAAGGGCGGGATCGCGTGGTTCGGGCGCATCAGCATCTGGTTGCCGGTCTTGCTCAAGACCTTGATGTCGATGCCGCCGGCCTTCTGCATCACCGGCACGAGATCCGCCGGCGGGTTCTCCAGGATGTCGATCTCGTTCCGGATCATTGCCTGCACGGCCGTATTCGGATCGGGCAGGTACATCCACTCGTAGCGGTCGACCTTCGGGATCTTGGCGCCGGCCATGCTGCTCGGCGGATCGGAGCGCGGCACGTAGTCCGGGTTCTTCTTGTAGACGACCTTGGCGCCTGGAACCCATTCCTCGCGGACGAAGGTGAAGGGGCCGGAGCCCACCGTGTTCGTCACCTGCGTGTTCGGATCGGTCTTGGCATCCGCCTCGCGCATGACGAAGAGCGGGTTGATCGGGTTCGAGACCATCTCGCGGAACGGCCCGATCTTCTCCTTGAAGCGGATGGTGAAGGTGCGGTCGTCGACGACGTCGAAGCCGGCGGCGATGCTCATGATCAGGCGCCCGGCCGTGGCGCGCGCACCCCAGCGCTGGATCGAGGCGGAGACGTCCTTGGCCGTGACCGGCGTGCCGTCGTGGAACTTGAGGCCCGGGCGGATCCTGAAGGTCCAGGTGAGGCCGTCGGCGCTGACGGAGTCCTCGCCGATCATCTGCGGCTTCGCCAGCCCCGCCTCGTCATAGGCGTAGGGCACGTCGTAGATCATGTAGCCATGGCCGACGGTCAGGAACTGCGTCGTCCAGATCGGATCGAGGATCTTCAGGTCGCCGTCGGCGGCGACGCGCACGGTCTGCGCGGAAGCGGTACCCAGGCTGGCGGCAATCGCGGCGGCGAAGGTCAGGCTGCGGAGCATCGGATCCTCCCTTGTTCGGGAGGATCTAAGCCGGTTCAGGCCGGTGCCGTCTCGGGCAAACGTTCCATCTCGAAATGGCCGAAACGGTCCTGGCCGCGGACCAGGAACGCCGCCCGGCTCTCGGAAGACGGCCGCACATGGGGGGCGACGTAGCGGATCGCGTAGCCTATGCGCGCATGGGGCGAGCGGTTCGCCTCGGAACCGTGTGCCAGCTTGACGTGATGGAGCGACATCTCGCCCGCCTTCAGCGTCAGCGTGACTGTCCTGGAGAGATCGACCTCGACCGCGATCTCCTGGCCGCGCGAAAGCATGTTGTTCTCGCCGTAGGTCTCGTTGTGCGGCATCAGCGCGTCGCGATGGCTTCCGGGCAGGACCTGCATCGCGCCCATCTCGGCGGTGCTGTCGGTCAGGGCTACCCAGGCGGTGGCGACGTCGGCCGGATCGAGGCCCCAGTACATCGCATCCTGGTGCCAGGAGACGAAGGACGGGTCGTTCGCCGGCTTGTAGAAGACGCCGGAGGCCCAGCAGAGAAGATCGGGGCCGAGCACATCGGCGACCGCATCCAGGATCTTCGGGTGGCGGGTGAGCTCGAGCAGCGAGGCGCAATTGTGGTGCGCCTTGTGGCGCAGCAGCGGCGCGGCCTTGGCATGGCCGCCTTTCTCGGCGATGAAGCGGTCGAGCCGCTCGCGATGCGAGGCGGCCTCCGCCGCGCTCAGCACGCGCAGCGGATAGTGATAGCCCTCGGTGGCGTAGCGCGCGATCTCGGTCGCGCTCAGCGTCACTGCACGCGGCCTTCGAGCGCGTTCTCGTAGAGCTTCTTCAGGATCGGAGGGTCGACCTTGACCGGGTTGCCGCCGGCGGTCGGATCGACCGCGGCCATCTCCGACATTTCCTGGAAGCGCTCGGGTCCGACCTTGAGGCCCTTCAGGTCATGCGGCATGCCGAAGCGCTGGCGCAGCTCGAGCGACCACTCGATGACGCCCTCGACGCCCGGCTTCTTCAGGTCGAGCACGCGCGCGAGGTAGGCCATCTTCTCGGCGATGGCCGAGCGGTTGAAGGCGAGCACATAGGGCATGAACACGGCGTTCGTGAGGCCGTGATGGGTGTCGTAGAGCGCGCCAACCGGATGGCTCAGCGAGTGGATGGCGCCAAGCCCTTTCTGGAAGGCGATGGCGCCCATGCTGGCCGCCGCCATCATCTGGCCGCGCGCGACGAGGTTGGCCGGCTCGGCGACCGCCACCGGCAGCCATTCGCGCACCAGGCGCATGCCCTCGACCGCGACGCCGTCGGCATAGGGGTGATGGAAGGGCGCGCAGAAAGCTTCCAGGCAATGCGCCAGCGCGTCCATGCCGGTCGCCGCGGTGATGTGGGGCGGCAGGCCCACGGTCAGCTGCGGATCGCAGATGACGATGACCGGCATCATCCTCGGATGGAAGATGACCTTCTTGGTGTGCGTGGTCTCATCCGCGATGACGCCGGCGCGGCCGACCTCGGAGCCGGTGCCGGCGGTGGTCGGCACGGCGATGACCTTGGCGATGCCGTCGGGGTTGGCGCGGGTCCACCAGTCGCCGATATCCTCGAAATCCCACATCGGCCGCGTCTGCCCGGTCATGAAGGCGATGACCTTGCCGGCGTCGAGAGCACTGCCGCCGCCCCAGGCGATGACACCGTCATGGCCGGAGTCGCGATAGGCCTTGAGGCCAGCCTCGACATTGCTCGCGACCGGGTTCGGCTTGATGTCGGAGAAGACCCGGGTAGGGACGCCGGCCTTCTCGTTCGCCGTCACCGCGTCCCGCACCATCGGCAGCTTGGCGAGGCCCGGATCGGTCACCAGCAGCGGGCGCCTGATGCCGGCGGCCTTGCAGGCCTCGGGAAGCTCGGCGATGCGGCCGGCGCCGAAGCGGACGGAAGTCGGCCACGACCAGTTGCCGCGCATGAAATCGACGGTGAGAGCCATTTCAGATCCGGGTGCGGAGGTGGAAGGATTTCGGCCGCGTGAAGGCATCGAAGCCGAGGCGCGAGAGCGTGCAGCCGCGGCCTGAATCCTTGACGCCGGTCCAGGCGAGGGCGGGATCGAGATAGTCGCAGCGGTTCATGAACCAGGTGCCGGTCTCGATCGCATCGCCGATACGGATCGCCGCGTCCTCGTCCATGGTCCAGATCGCTGCGGTCAGTCCGTACTGGCTGTCGTTCATCAGCCGGATCGCGTCCTCGTCCGACTTCACCTTCATGATGCCGATGACGGGACCGAAGCTCTCTTCCGACATCACGCGCATGCTGTGATCGACGCCGGTCAGCACCTGCGGCGCGCAATAGGGCGAGCCCGCATGCGCCTTGCCGAACTGCTTCACGTCGATATGCGCCTTCGCGCCGCGCGCCACGGCCTCGGCGATCTGGCCGCGGACGAAATCGGCTGCCTTGCCGCGCACCATCGGTCCCAGCGTTGTGTCGGGTTTCATCGGATCGTCGAGCACATATTTGCGCGTGAGGTCGACATAGCCGTCGACGAAGCGGTCGTAGAGGTCCTCGTGCACATAGATGCGCTCGATGCCGCAGCAGCTCTGGCCCGAGTTGAAGAAGGCGCCGTCGACCAGGTTCTCGACCGCATGGTCGAAATTGGCGTCGGCGCGCACATAGGCGGGGTCCTTGCCGCCGAGCTCGAGGCCGAGACCGATGAAGCGGCCGGCCGCCGCCTTGCTGACGGCGCTGCCGCCCTCGACCGAACCGGTGAAGGCGACGAAGTCGATCTCCGGCGAGGCGACCAGCTTCTCGGTCAGCTTGTGGTCCATGTGCAGGTACTGGAACACGCCGTCCGGCAGGCCCGCGGCCTTCAGGCCGGCGGCGAAGCGCTCGGCGCAGAGCGGCGTCTGGTGCGAGTGCTTGAGGATCACGGCATTCCCGGCGATGAGCGCCGGGATGATCGCGTTGACCGCGGTGAGGTAGGGGTAGTTCCACGGCGCGATGACGAAGACGATGCCGACCGGCTCCTTGCGGATGAAACGGGTGAAGTTCTCCTTGGGCTCGATCTTGAGATCGGCCAGAGACTCGACGGCGACCGAGGCCATGTAGCGGGCGCGTTCGGCGAGTCCGCGGATCTCGCCCGGCGTGTACTTGATGGGCCGTCCCATCTGGCGCGTGATCTCCTCGGCGATCGCCGCCGAGTGGCCCTCGAAATACTGGACGAAGGCCTCGACCATCGCGGCGCGCTCGACAATGGGCGTCGAGCGCCAGCCGCGCTCCGCGGCGCGCGCATTGGCGAGTGCGGCGTCGAGATCGGCCTGGGTGGCGAGGGAACGTTCGATATAGGCCCGCCCGTCGCCGGGCGAGATGGTTTTGAGCGTGGTCATGCTCAGATGATCTCGAAATATCGGGCGAGTTGCCAGTCGCTGATGTGCTTGCGGCTTTCGCGCTCTTCCCATTCGCGAGTCGCGGCGTAGTGCTCGACGAAGCTGTCACCGAAAAGTTCCCGGGCCGCCTTTGAACCTTTGAGGCGCTGGGCTGCGTCCCAAAGAGTCGACGGTAGCGAAAGTTTCGCCGGATGCTTCTGGTCGTAGGCGTTGCCCTGGATCGGGTCGCCCAGCTTCAGCTTGTTCTCGATGCCCCACAACCCGGAGCCGATAGCAACCGCAAGCGCGAGGTAGGGATTCTGGTCGGCGGCGGCGATGCGATACTCGACGCGCTGTGACTTCTGCGATCCGGGAATGACGCGGAGCGCCGTGGTGCGGTTCTCGACGCCCCAGGTGGCGTTGGTCGGCGCCCAGAAACCCGGGATCAGGCGCGTGTAGGAATTGACCGTCGGCGACACCATCGCCAGGAGCTCCGGCATCAGCGCCTGCTGGCCGGCGACGAAGCTCTCCATCAGCGGGCTCATGCTGAAGCGGCCCTTGGGGTCGTGGAAAGCGCCCTTGCCCTTCTTGTCCTTTAGCGAGACATGGAGATGGCCGGACTGGCCCGGCCAGTCCTTCGACCACTTCGCCATGAACGTCGCCATCAGCCCGCGGCGCTGGCAGAAGACCTTGGTGAAGGTCTTGAACAAGGCGCCCTTGTCGGCTGATTCGAGCGAGGTGTCGACGCGGATCGCGGCTTCGAGCACGCCGGCGCCGGTCTCGGTGTGCAGGCCTTCGAGGCCGAAGCCCATCTGCTCGCAGAAGGCGAGAAGCTCGTTGTAGAAATCGGCGTGTACGGAGTTGCGGAGCACCGAATAGCCGAAAAAGCCCGGCGTCAGCGGCTTCAGGTTCCGGTAGTTCTTCTCGCGGATCGAATGCGGCGTCTCCTCGAAGACGAAGAACTCG
Source organism: Alphaproteobacteria bacterium (assembly GCA_016869375.1). Lineage (GTDB taxonomy): Bacteria > Pseudomonadota > Alphaproteobacteria > SHVZ01 > SHVZ01 > SHVZ01. The sequence goes on from VGEH01000053.1 coordinate 14,616, forward strand.
TACTCGACGGCGCTGTAGGGCTCGAAGCCCATGCCGCGCGCCTTCTCGATGACGCGGCGAAGCACGCCGCGCGGGCAGATCTCCTCGGCCTTGTCGACGAACTCGGCGAGGAAGAAGAGCGCGTTCTCCTCTTCGGGCAGCTCGCGGCAGCTCTCCGGGATGACGCGGACGAAGGCGTCGGGGTAGGCCGTGTGCCAGCCGGTGTATTTGACGTTGTCGTAGAGCTGGTCGTTCGAGTCCCAGCCGAGCACGACGTCGCAGAAGCCGAAGCCGCTTTCGAGCGCGGAGAAGAACTTGTCGCGGCCCATGTACTTGCCGCGAAGGATGCCGTCGATGTCGAAGACGCCGACCTTCACATGGGAAAGGCCGCGCGCTTCGACGATCTTCCTGGCGTCGGCGGCGGTGCGAACCTGATGCGGCCTCATATCGGCTTCCTTCTTATTGGTCACGCGCCGTCCGTCGCTTGAGCGCCAGGGTGGAGGCGATGGTCAGCAGCACGGTCGCCACCATCAGCACGAAGGCGAGCGCCGCGCCGAACGGCCAGTTGTTGGCGCGGATCATCTGGTCGTAGAGGGCGGGCGCCATCATCTTGAATTGCGGCCCGCCGAGCAGGACCGGCGTCGCATAGGCGTTCATGCAGAGGATGCCGACCAGCACCGTGCCGGCGAGCACGCCCGGCAGCGACAGCGGGAAGGTGACGCGGCGGAACACGGTGAACGGGCCGGCGCCGAGGTTGAGCGCCGCCTCCTCGATGGAGCGATCGATGCTCTCGATCACGCTCTGCAGTGTCAGGATCATGAAGGGCAGGACCACAGCGACGATGCCGATCACAACCGCGGTCGGCGTGTAGAGGATCTTGACCGGCGTATCGAGGATGCCGACCCCGATCAGGATCGTGTTGACGAAGCCGTTGTTGCCGAGGAGCGCCATCCAGCCGGCGGCGCGAACAACATTGCCGACGAGCAGCGGGAAGACGGTGAGGATGATCAGCAGGCTTTTGTATTTGCTCTGCGTGCGGGCAAGGAAATAGGCGACCGGGAAGGCGAGGATCAGGCTCAAAACGGTGCACAGCACCGCCATCTGCACGGTCGTGCCGAGCACGTTGATGAAATAGGGGTCGCTGAAGAAGCGCTGGTAGTTGGCCCAGGTGAACGCCTCGGCCATGCCCTGGCCGGGCACGAAGCGGTTGAAGCTGTAGCGGAACAGCGTCACCAGCGGCATGCCGAGCACGGCCAGCACCAGAAGGGCCGCCGGCACCATCAAAAGAGGTGCGAGCGACCGTTGCCGGTCGCTCGCTGCCGCCATCGCCATTCAGGTCAGCCCCTTCGACTTAGCCTTTGAACTCGCGGTTCCACCAGTCGAGGAGTTGCGCGTTGTTCTTGGCCACGGTCTCCAGGTCCGGGATGATGAACTTCTTCTGCTCTTCGGCGGTGAAGGAGAGATCGGCCTCGAGCTTCGGGTCGAGCTTCGCGTTGGTCACCGTCGGCACGTAGCCCATCTTGGCGGCGAAGCCGGTCTGGCCTTCCGGATCCAGCATCGCGTCGAGATAGGCGTAGGCGCAGTCCTTGTTCGGCGCGTTCTTCGGGATCGCCGCCTCGAAGATGATCGGCGTGGCGCCTTCCTTCGGCACGGCGAGCGCGACCGGTATGCCGGCGTTCCTCCACTGGATGCCGCGGGCGCGCCACATGATGGTGAACCAAACCTCCTCGCTCTTCAGCGCCGCCGCCAGCGCCTCGTTCGAGGGATAGACCTTTGGGTCGAGCTTCTTGAGCTCAGCGAGCTTGGTCTTGCCGGGCTCGAGATTGGTCACCGAGCCGCCGTTGATGATCGCCGCGGACTCGATGATCTGCACGTAGAGGCCGTCGGCGAAGCCGACGCGGCCCTTGTACTTGGGATCCCAGAGATCGGCATAGGAGGTGGGCGCCGGGCTCACCTTGTTCGGATTGTAGAGGATGATCTTGCCCGAATAGATGTGCGGGATCGAATAGGAGCGACGCAGCGCCGGGATGATGTTGCCGGCGTTCTTGAGCTTGGAGAAGTCGAGCTCCTCGAAGACGCCCTGCTTGTAGACCTCGTACATGTCGCTCTCGGACAGCAGCGCCACGTCCATGGTGCCGCGCCGGCCCGACTTCTCGGTGATCAGCTTGGTCTTGCGCGGCGGCGCGTTGGCGACGTCATGGCTGACGGCAACCTTGCGCTGGCCGAGCACCCGCTTCTCGAAGTTGGCGATCAGCAGGTCCTGGTAGTCGCCGCCCCAGGTGCCGACATAGACGTCGCTGCAGGACAGCGACTGGGCGCCTACGCCCGAGGCACTGAGCGCGAGGCCGCCGGCGGCGAGGCCGGTCGAGGCCAGCATCTCACGACGAGACAGATGTTTCACGGAAACCTCCTGTATCAGTTTGTTGGTTCGATACTAACGACCCGCTGGCTCGGCCAGCAACAGCCCCGCCTCGGCGCGCCAGCCGAGGACAACGGTCTGGCCCTGTGTCGCCAGGATCTCCGTCCGGTCGACATTGGGCGTAGAGACGGTGACTGTCTCCGTCGGGGAGACGCGCACGCGGTACTCGGTCAGCGATCCCAGATACGTCACAAGATCGACGGTGCCCTGCAGGCGGTTGTCGAGGCCCATCGCCGCCGAGCCGAGGGCGATCTTCTCCGGCCGGATCGCCAGCAGCGTCGACGACGCGTTGCCGTCGGCGGTCTTGAGCTCGAGCCCGCCTTCGGTGACGAAGCGGCCGTCGGCGCCGAGGCGGCCTTTGAGGAAGTTCGACTTGCCGATGAAATCTGCGACGAAGGCGTTGGCGGGGCGTTCGTAGAGCTCGGTCGGCGTGCCGATCTGCTGGATCACGCCCTGGCTCATCACCACCAGGCGGTCGGCCAGCGTCAGCGCCTCTTCCTGGTCGTGGGTGACGAAGATCGTGGTGAGGCCGAGCTCGCGCTGAAGCTGGCGGATCTCGACGCGCACCTCGCTGCGCAGCTTGGCGTCGAGATTGGAGAGCGGTTCGTCGAGCAGGAAGACTTCGGGCTCGACCACCAGCGCGCGAGCGAGCGCCACGCGCTGCTGCTGCCCGCCGGAAAGCTGCCGCGGATAGCGCTCGGCGAGCTGGCCGAGGCGCACGAGCTCGAGCGCGCGCTTCACGCGCGTGTCGATCTCGGATTTCGGCACCTTCCGCATCTCGAGGCCGAAGGCGACATTGCCGGCCACGGTCATGTGCGGGAAGAGGGCGTAACCCTGAAACACCATGCCGGTGTTGCGGCGATAGGGCGGGAGGTCGGTCACGTCCTCCTCGCCAATCTTCACGCTGCCCGAGGTCGCCTCGACGAAGCCGGCGATCATGCGGAGCGTCGTCGTCTTGCCGCAGCCGGAAGGCCCGAGCAGCGCCACCAGCTCGCCCTGCTCGACCACGAGCGAGACGTCATCGACGACGCGGTTGGTGCCGTAGACCTTGACGAGATGGTCGAGCGTGACTCTGGCCATCAGACAATCCTCGAAAGCTTCACATAACGATCGGTGATCAGCATCAGCACGCCGATGATGACGATCTGGACGAAGGCGACAGCGGCGATGGTCGGATCGACCTTGAACTCGAGCGCCGCGAGCACGACGACCGGCAGCGTGGTGCGGCCCGGCCCGACCAGGAACAGCGTCAGCTCGAGGTTCTCGAAGGAGGTGATGAAGCTGAACAGCGATGCTGCGACGATGCCGGCGCGCATCATCGGGAAGGTGACGCGTCGGAAGGTCGTCCAGGCATTGGCGCCGAGGTTCATCGCCGCTTCCTCGACCGAGCGGTCGATGCCCTGCAGGCTCGCGGAGATTAGGCGCACGGTCCAGGGAAGCGTCAGCATGACATGGGCTGCGACCAGGCCCGGCAGCGTTCCCTTCATTTCCCACTCGAAGGCGTTGTCGAGGGTGACGAAGAAGGCATAGATCGCGCCGCCGGCGACGACGCCCGGAACGATCAGCGGCGAGAGCAGCAGCGTGTTGATCGCCTCGCGGCCGGGGAAGCGGTAGCGGATGAGCGCGATGGAGGCGAGGGTCCCCAGCACCACGCCGCAGACCATGGCGACGGCCGCGACCTGGAACGAGGTGACGAAGCCTCGCTGATAGCTGCGACGCTCCCACACCTGGGCGAACCATTTGAGCGTATAGCCCTCGGGCGGGAAGAAGATGACGTCCTGGTCGAAGAAGGCGATCCAGGAGACGAACATCACCGGCGAGAGGATGTAGAGGTAGACGAGCACGACGACCGCCGGCAATGCCAAGCGGCCCGGCCTCATCCGGGTGAGCGCAGCGGCCATGAATGGGCTAGCTCGCCCGCATCCAGGCGGAGACGATGGCGCCGGCGGTGGGCTGGTCGAACTCGATGCGGGTACCTTCCTCGGCCTGGGCGATGACGCGGCCCGTGAGGCTGATGGTCGAGGATGGGTGGGTCAGGGTGAAGGCGTCTCCGGCACCGAGCGGCAACGCCGGGACCAGCAGCGCGCCGCCGGTCGAGACATTGGCGACCTCGCAGTCGAAGGTCTTGCCGCCGGCGGCGACCTGGGCGAGCTCGGCGACGGTATAGCGGCGATAGCGTCGGCGATTGGCCGAGCTCGAACCGAGCAGGGCTTGGCCGAGCCCGGCCAGGCGCTTCAGCCAACCAGGCTCGTCGGGCGGCGGTTTGGTAGTGGACACCGGTAGCCTCCCCTTTTTCTCTCGCCACTGTAGCGACGAGGGGAGGGGGGGCTCAACCGTGAGACGGTCCCATCTCGACATGCGCCTCGACCGCGACCGTGCCGGCCTTGGCGAAAACCAGCGTCAGCTTGAGTCGGTCGCCGGCCCGGAGCGGCTTGTCCAGGCCGATCAGGCGGATGCGGAGGCCGCCTGGCTTGAGCGCGACCGGGCGGTTGGGGGGCAGCTCGATCGCGCCGATTCGGCGCGAGGACCCGTCGATCAGCTCGGCGAGCTTGGCGGTGGGAGCGATGATCGAGACGAGCTGATCGGCCGCCGGCGCGGTGTTGAGGAGCGGAACGTAGACCTCGGTGTCGCTGCCGCGGGTCGGGGCCGCCCAGACGTGGCCGACCATGACGCCCCCGGTCCGGTAGGAATGGCTGTCCGCGGGCTGGGCGATCAGGAGGAGAAGGACGGCGAGGAGGGCGCGCATACCCCATCACTTAGGGGGGAGCCCGGGCGTGTCAACCAAGAGGAAGCTCTTACCCGCCGGGCCGGAAGGGACGGTCGGCAAGTCTTGCCGGAAATCGCGGGAAAGCCCGGACTCACGAGCATTTATCTCCGGCACGCCAGTTGCACCGGGGAGCCCGGAACAATCGGACGGCCGCGTCTTGGCGGCTGTGAGAGAGAAGTAGGGACGACGCATGGCTGCTTCACTTGCCGGCCTGGTTCGCCAGGCGACCTCGTCGATCGGAAACCGCGCCAAAGAGGCGAAAGAGGCCCTCGGCTGGGAGCCCTATCCCGAGCCGGCCAATTCGAGCCAGCCGCCGCCGCGCGCGCAAGCGCAGGCGCAGCCGGCACCCGCCGCGGCGGCCGTGCCGCCTCCCATTTCCGCCCGGGCCCAGGCGACCCTGAGAGCGGCGGCGCGGCCGGTGCCGGTCGGCACGCCCAAGGCCGAGCCCAAGCCGGCGACGGTCGATCCGACCCGTCACGCGGTGAACCCGGTCCAGTATCTCCGCGAGCTCGACGGCTTCGCGCGCAGCCAGGCCAAGGCGGAGATCGCCAAGGCGGTGATGACGGTCACCGCGACCGAGGTCGAGGCGGCGATCAACCTCTCCGCCCGTCTCCGCGGCCGCTACCTCGCGCGCATCCTCGACGCGTCGCAGATCGCGACGAAGCGTCCCTTCGGCGAGGCCGAGACCAAGGAACTCACCAAGATGCGGGAGATGTCCGAGGAGATGGCACGCGGCATCGAGGCGCTGAAGCGCGCCATCGAATCCGGCGAGCTCAACGTCCCCGGCCTGCGCCAGCAGTAACCAGGGTCAGGCATTGGCCTGGCCCATGCCGGCGATCGCCTGGCGCACGACCTGGCGCGAACGCCAGATCACCGCTTCGCGCCAGTCGTCGGTGTCCGGATAGAACTGCTTCTTGATCTGCGCCTTGATGCGCGGCGCGTCCGGACCCGTCGGATTGCCATAGCCATGCAGCCACGCATCCTCGCGCAGCGCTTTCCGTCCGCGCTCGCGCGAATAGGTGCCGTACTCCAGCGCGATATAGGTCACCTGCGACTTGGGCAGCGCGCGCTCGAGGCCGGCCGGCGCCGTTCCCGCCTTGACGTTCGATGACGAGGTGCCCTTGCGCGGCTCGGTCACCGAGTCTCCCCACCATGCTTTCGCGCGGTTGGTCGCCGGCGTCTCCGGCTCGTGGTCGCAGATCAGCTCGCCATAGCCGAAGGGGCCGAGGCCGGTGTGGTAGTCGATCGCCGCGAACTGCACCGCATGACCGGCCCATTCGGTTAGGATCGTCTCCAGCGTGCGGCGGGCCCAGGTCGGGCCGGTGCCGCCGAAGAACAGCCCCTTGTCGTGCTTGTACTGGCCCTCGCTGACACAGTTGGCGAAGGCGACGTCGCCGTTCTTCGCGCGCCAGTCCTTGATCTTCGCCTCGGCCGCGTCATAGGCCGCGCCCGACAGCGCCGAGGGCACGATCGCGTCGGCGAGCTCGTCGTAATGGTCGTTGCGCGGCAGCGGCTTGGAGAAATCGACCCAGTTGCGGTTGAGGTCGACATTCTCTTCCGTGGTGCGCCGGATCCAGGCGAAGCCGTGGCAGTTGATCGCATGGATCATCAGGATCGCCATGTCCTTCGGCCGGCTCTCCAGCAGGCCGGAGGTCAGCAGGTCGACCTGTGCGCCCGAGCCGCAGAAACCCTCGACGCCGTGCGTCGCCGAGAACAGCGCCAGCACCTTCGGCGCCTTGCCGTCGCCGATATAGGCGATGTCGGTCGAAAGGCTCTCGCCCTTCGGGCCCTTCAGCGGATTGGGATAGGACTTGGTGAGCGCGCCGGCGATGCGGGCGGCGCCGAGAAACTTCTCGCGCGCCTCCGCATAGTCGGCGGAGAAACAGACGTTCTCCGCAGTCATTGAACTCGCCTTATTTCGCGTCCGAGGCGAGCTGCATCTTGACGATCTTGTCGGGATCGCTGACCGAGCCGTTGCGGTTGCGGTCGCCCTTCTTGACCTTGTCGATGTTGTCCATGCCCTCGATGACGCGGCCCCAGACCGTGTACTGGTTGTCGAGGAACTTGGCATCGGCGAAGCAGATGAAGAACTGGCTGTCGGCCGAGTTCGGGTCTTGCGCGCGCGCCATCGACACGGTGCCGCGCACATGCGGCTCCTTGGAGAACTCGGCCTTCAGCTTCTTGCCGGAGCCGCCGGTGCCGTTGCCGAGCGGATCGCCGGTCTGCGCCATGAAGCCTTCGATCACGCGGTGGAAGACGACGCCGTCATAGAAGCCCTGCTTCACCAGCTCCTTGATGCGGGCCACGTGGCCGGGCGCGAGATCGGGGCGCGTCTCGATGACGACGCGGCCGGTCTTGAGCTCCATGTAGATCAGGTTGTCCTTGTCGGCGGCATCGGCGGTCGTGGCGAGACCGAGCACGGCGACGATGGCGAGGGCGGCGGACAGAGGCTTGCGGGACATGGAGGCACCATCTCCGAGGGAAGGGGGCCCCTTTTATCAGATCGGGTCGACGAACGGAAAGGCGGCCCGCGCCGTCGCTCTGCCCAACGAATGAGTATGCGGGAAAGTTCCGCCGCCCGGACCGGCGGCCGGCGGCTCGGCGGAGGGCCGATGCAAGTCACCCGAGAAGATATGTGTTGACACAGGAGATGGATCGCCCGACAGAGGCGGCCGGCCGGTGAGCCGCCGGCCCAAGGCTAAGGAACGGGAGGCGGTGTGAATCTGCTCGCAAGCTTCGTTCGCGCCGTCGATGCGGCGAACGACCTCATCGGCCGCGTCGTGATGTGGTTCTCGCTCGGCATCGTGCTCGTCTGCTTCGCCGCCGTTTACCTCCGCTACGCGGTTGGAACGGGCATGCCCTGGTTGCAGGAGCTCTACGTCTGGCAGCACGCGATCGTCTTCCTCATCGGCGCCGGCTTCACGCTCCTCCATGGCGGGCATGTCCGCGTCGACCTCTTCTACGGCGTCATGTCGGCGAGGCGCCGTGCGATGGTGGATCTTGCCGGTACCCTCCTCTTCCTCCTGCCGTTCGTCGTCCTGCTCGCCTACGAGGCGATCCCGCTGGTGGTGCTGTCCTGGCAGAACAACGAGGTCTCGGTGCAGCCGGGCGGGATGCCGGCGATCTACGTGCTGAAGTCGATGCTGCACGGCTTCTGCCTCGTGGTCGGCCTTCAGGGCCTCGCCACCGTGGCGAGGTCGGTCCTGGTCCTGTCTGGTCGCGAGGAGTTCGCGACCGGTCGCGTCGGCCATTAGGTCGGGGAAGCCGCGATGGACCCGGTCGTTCTCGGCGAGATCCTCGCCGTCTGCCTCTTCGCCGGCATCGTCGCCTGCCTGATGCTCGGCTTCCCGGTTGCCTTCACCCTGGCCGGCGTCGCCCTGATCTTCGCCTTCCTCGGCAACTCGCTCGGCGTCTTCGACTACGCCCTCCTGCGTGGGCTGCCGTCGCGCTTCTTCGGCACCATGGTGAACGAGGTGCTGGTGGCGGTGCCCCTGTTCGTGTTCATGGGCATGGTCCTCGAGAAGTCGGGGATCGCCGAGCGGCTGCTGACCACGATGGGGCAGCTCTTCGGCAAGCTGCGTGGCGGACTCGCCATCTCCGTGGTGGCCGTCGGCGCGATGCTGGCGGCGTCGACGGGCGTGGTCGGGGCGACGGTCGTGACCATGGGGCTCCTCAGCCTGCCGGCGATGATGCGGGCCGGCTACGATCCGAAGCTGGCGACCGGCGCGATCTGCGCCTCCGGCACGCTCGGCCAGATCGTCCCACCCTCGGTCGTGCTCATCTTCCTCGCCGACATCCTGCAGGGCGCGAACACCGCCGCTCAGGCGGCGCGCGGCAACTACGCGCCGGACACCGTCTCGGTCGGCGACCTGTTCGCGGGCGGACTGCTTCCGGGGCTTCTCCTGGTCTGCCTCTACATCGTGTGGATCGTCTACAAGGCGATCACCGATCCCAAGTCGTGCCCGCCGGTACCGATGTCGGATGCCGAGCGGGCCGGGCTCTGGCGCCGCGTCGTCATTGCGCTGATCCCGCCGATCCTGCTGATTGTCGCCGTGCTCGGCTCGATCCTCGCGGGCGTTGCGACGCCGACCGAGTCGGCGTCCGTCGGCTCGCTCGGGGCGCTGCTGCTGACGCTGGTGAAGCTGATCACCGAACGGCTCGGGCGGAAGATCGGCGAGGCGGAGCTGGAGCGCGACCTGTTCTGGTTCTGGCTTGGCTTCATCCTCCTCCTGATCGGACTGGGCGCGTTCCTCGGCGCCGTGGGCCTCCTCACCGGCCTGCTCGTCGGTGTCGTCGTCGCCGCGACCTGGGTGGCGGCGGTAGGCGAGACACGCCGAGAGTTCGCGGGCATGCTCGCCGGCGCGACGCGCGGGACTTTGACGATCTCGTCGATGGTCTTCGTCATCCTGCTCGGCGCTTCGGTGTTCTCCCTGGTGTTCCGGGGCCTCGGCGGCGAGCACTTGGTCGAGCGCGCCCTTTCGGACATGCCGGGCGGCGCCATCGGCGCCCTCGTCGTCGTCATGCTGGTGATGTTCCTGCTCGGCTTCATCCTCGACACCTTCGAGATCATCTTCATCACCGTTCCGATCGCCGGCACGGTGCTGCTGAAGATGGGGATCGATCCGATTTGGCTCGGCGTGCTGATCGGCGTGAACCTGCAGACGAGCTTCCTCACGCCACCCTTCGGGTTCGCGCTCTTCTATCTTCGGGGCGTGGCGCCGAAGTCCATCACCACGCAGCACGTCTACCGAGGGATCGTTCCGTTCGTGGCGATGCAGATCGTGGCGCTGTTCATCCTCTACGCCGAGCCGAGGATCGGAACCTACCTGCCGAATCTGATCTACCGGTCGGCGCCTGAGGTGCCCGAGGGCGAGCGGAAGCCCGACGACTTCACGCCGGGCGCCGAGTCCGAGGGCTACGGCTCCGACAAGGACGACGACTGACCGGTAACGAAACGGCCCGGGCGTCGCCGCCCGGGCCGTCGTTCCCGGCGACCGGAGCGCGGGGCTACTTGACGTAGTCGAAGGGCAGGCCGCGGGCGTCGAGGAAGGCACCCTCGGCGAAGCGGCTGTAGGGGACGATCTGCGCCCTCGCCTTCAGATAGCTCTCGAAGACCTGCTTGGTGATCGGGTCGGCCTTGTCGCGGACGTCGGTGATGTACTCGCGCGCGGCGTTGCCGAAGGCGATCATCACCTCGCGCGGAGTGCGCAGGAACCGGACGCCGTGCTGATTGCGGAGCACGTTCATCGCCTCGGCCGAGCGCATGGTGAACTCGGCCCAGACGTCGTCGTGGGCCCAGCCGCAGGCAACCTGCACGGCGGCCTTGATATCCTCGGGCAGGGCATCCCACTTGCCCTTGTTCATCATCATCTGGAGCGCCGAGCCGGGCTCGTGGAAGCCCGGGCCGTAGCAGATCTTCGCGACCTGGTGGAAGCCGAGGGCGAGATCGTTGTAGGGGCCGACCCACTCCGCGCCGTCGACCGCGCCCGACTGCAGGGCTGCGAAGATCTCGCCGCCGGGGAGGACGACCTGCTGGGCGCCGAGCTTGGCGAGGATGGCGCCGCCCCATCCCGGCATGCGCAGCTTCTTGCCCTTGTAGTCCTCGGGCGACTTGATCTCCTGACGGTACCAGCCGAGGGCCTGGGTCCCGGTGTTGCCCGCCATGAATGCCTTGAGGTTGTACTGGGCATAGAGGCGGTCCCACAGCTCCTGGCCGCCGCCGTAGTTCACCCAGCCGGAAAGTTCGTTGGCGGTGAAGCCGAACGGCACGCAGGTCCAGAACTGGCAGCCCTGGTTCTTGCCGATGTGGTAGTAGGACGCGTCGTGGTAGCAGTCGAGCGTGCCGGACGACACCGCATCGAAGCCTTGAAGCGCCGGGACGAGCTCACCCGCGGAGAAGACCCGGACGGTGAGACGGCCGCCGGTGACCCGGCCGATGTTGGCGGCGAGACGCTCGGCGCCGGTTTGCAGGCCGCCCAGGCCCTTCGGCCACGATGTTCCCATTCGCCACTCGATGCGGCCCTGGCTCAGCGCCGGGGCCGGGAAGCTCGACGCCGCTGCGGCTGCGACGCCGGCAGCTCCGGCGAGGAACTTGCGGCGCTCTACGGCCTTCGTCCTGCTCATGTGACCTCCCTGGAAGGAAAATGCCCCTTGTCCGGGGCGGGTTGATGAGGAGCGGGGAGGTCCGATGACGCCCCCAGCGCACGACCGATCATCCGAGGTTATAGGAACGGGCCCCTTCCGCGGCAAGCACCAACCGGGCCCGGCCTTAAGCCTCGGCGGCCTTGGCCTCGCGCTTCCTCTGGTTGGGATCGAGCGAGCGCTTCCTCAAGCGGATCGACTTCGGCGTGACTTCGACCAGCTCGTCGTCCTCGATATAGGCGAGCGCCTCCTCGAGCGACATCCGCCGGGGCGGGGTTAGCAGGATCGCATCGTCCTTGCCGGCGGCGCGGATGTTGGTGAGCTTCTTGGTCTTGACCGGATTGACGTCGAGGTCGTGGCCGCGGCTGTTCTCGCCGATGATCATGCCCTCGTAGACCTTGACGCCCGGGTCGGTGAAGAGGACACCGCGCTCCTCGAGATTCCACAGCGCGTAGGCCACGGTCTCTCCCGGCTCGGTCGAGATCAGCACGCCCTGGCGGCGGCCCTCGATCGGCCCGCGCCAGGCGCCGTAGCCGTGGAAGATGCGGTTGATGACGCCGGTGCCGCGGGTGTCGGTCAGGAACTGGCCGTGGTAGCCGATGAGGCCGCGCGACGGGCACAGGAACACGATGCGCTGCTTGCCGGCGCCGGCCGGGCGCATCTCGGTCAGCTCGCCCTTGCGCTGGGAGATCTTCTCGACGACGACGCCGGAATAGGCCTCGTCGACATCGATCACCACTTCCTCGATCGGCTCCTGGCGCTGGCCGGTGATCGGGTCGGACTTCATCAGCACGCGCGGCCGGCTGATCGACAGCTCGAAGCCCTCGCGACGCATAGTCTCGATCAACACGCCGAGCTGGAGCTCGCCGCGCCCGGCGACCTCGTAGGTGTCCTTGCTGTCGCTCTCGGTGACGCGGATCGCGACATTGCCCTCGGATTCGCGCATCAGGCGGTCGCGGATCATCCGGCTCGTCACCTTGTCGCCTTCGCGCCCGGCGAGCGGGGAGTCGTTGACCGAGAACGTCATCGCCAAGGTCGGCGGATCAATCGGGTTGGCGCGGATCGCCTCGACGACCAGCGGATCGGCAATGGTGTCGGCGACGGTCGTCTTGGTGAGGCCGGCGATCGCGATGATGTCGCCGGCTTCGGCCTGATCCAGCGGCACGCGCTCGAGGCCGCGGAAGCCCAGCAGCTTCGACATGCGGCCCTGCTCGATGGTCGACCCGTCGCGGCTCATCGACTTGATCGCCATGTTCGGCTTGGCGACGCCGGTATGGATGCGACCGGTCAGCACGCGCCCGAGGTACGGGTCGTACTCCAGCGTCGTCACCAGCATGGAGAAGGGGGCCTCGGTGTCGCCGGTGGCGGCCGGCACGTGGCGGACAATCAGGTCGAACAACGGCGATAACGTCTCGCGCGGCGCGTCCAGCGACTCTGCCGCCCAGCCGTCGCGGCCCGAGGCATAGAGGGTTGGGAAGTCGAGCTGCTCGTCGGTGGCGTCGAGAGCGGAGAAGAGGTCGAAGATCTCGTTCAGCACCTCGTCGGGGCGTGCGTCGGGACGGTCGACCTTGTTGATCAGCACGATCGGGCGAAGGCCGAGCTTGAGCGCCTTGCCGGTGACGAACTTGGTCTGCGGCAGCACGCCTTCAGCCGCATCGACCAGAACCACCACGCCGTCGACCATCGAGAGGATACGCTCCACCTCGCCGCCGAAATCGGCGTGGCCGGGCGTGTCGACGATGTTGACGCGCACGTCCTTCCAGGTGACCGAGGTGCACTTGGCGAGAATGGTGATGCCGCGTTCGCGCTCGAGGTCGTTGCGGTCGAGCGCGCGCTCGGCCACCTGCTGGTTGGCGCGGAAGGTGCCGCTCTGCTTCAGCAGATTGTCGACGAGCGTCGTCTTCCCGTGGTCGACGTGCGCGATGATGGCGATGTTTCGAATATCCATGGTGTCCAAGCCGGCCGCGGGCGCGCGTCTTTACCGCAGCGCAACATGAAGCGCCAGGGGGGACGCGAAAAAGAGTTGATCGAAGGGCTTAGGTGGTGACGAAGGCCGCGTTCGGCTAATCGGCGCCGACGCGGTCGAAGGACGCACCGTCGAGGACCGCGCCGTCCATCTTGGCCTCGGTCAGGTTGGCCGAGGTCAGGTTGGCATTCGAGAAGTCGCAGTGGCCGAGATTGGCGTAGGTCAGATTGGCGCCGTTTAGCTTGCAGTTGGCGAGGTTGCTCGGCCATTTGCGGCCCGTGGGCTTGCCTTTGGCGTCCTTGATGTCGACCGGCCCGAGCTGCGCGCCGGCCAGCCTCGCGGTCGAAAGGTCGGCCTTGGCGAGATTGATGCCGTCGAGCTTCGCCTGCGAGAGATCCGCGCCGTTGAGGTTGGCGTTGGAGAGATCCGACATGACGAGGCTGGATTTGGAGAGATTGGCCCCCGTCAGGTTGGCGCCGTTGAAATCGCAGCCGGAGAGGTCGGCGCCGGCGAGATTGATGTAGGTGAGGTCGGCCTTGGCGAGCTTGGCTCGGCTGCCTCGGCGACCGTCCGAACGGATCCACTCGAAGTGCTCGGTCAGGATCTGCTTCACGTCCGGGGGCAGCGTGTCGGGGCTGCGGACCGCGGCGCCGGTCAGGTCGGCGGCCGAGAGGTCGACGCCCTCGAGCTTGACGTCGGCGAGATTGGCGCCCTTGAGCGCGGTATTGGCGAGGACCGCGCCCTTGAGGTTCGCGCCCTTGAGGTTGGCGCCGGTCAGGTTGGCGTCGGCGAGGATGCAGCCGGCGAGATTGGCGCCGGCCAGGTTGGCGCCGCGCATGTTGACGCCGGAGAGATTCGCCCCGGACATCTGTGCGCCTTCGAGATTCACGTCGTTGAGCGCGGAGTGGCTGAGATCCGCGCCGTTGGCATGGCCGGGAACGAAGCCCGAATCGGGGCCGGCATCGTCATGGCGCCCGCTCATCAAGGTGCCGCCGCGGAAATCGGCGCCCTTGAGGTTGGCGCCGGCGAAGTTGCAGTCGCGGATCTGGGCGCCTTTGAAGTCCGCGCCGGCGAGGTTCGCCGAGGCGAGATTGGCGCCGTCCAGGTTGGCGCAGAAAAGGTCGGCGTTCCGAAGATCCGCCCCGTCCATCGTGCATTTCGAGAGATTGGCGCCGGCAAGCTTCGCCTGACGCAGCGGCGCCCGCGAGAGCACCATGCCGGCGAGGCTCTTTCGCGAGAAATCGGCTCGGGCGCCGCCGACCTTCTTTGCGAGCCATAGCTCGTGCTTGGTCAGGGTTTCGAGAATCTCGCGAGGCGTCATGACGTCGGATTGTTGTGGGTAACCGTGGGGCGCGTTAGGCCAGCGGATATATCGCATTTCCGACGGTCGCGATACGGCCGATGCCGGCCCGCCGAGGCGTCGAAATCCGGCGGGGAGGGGCGCTTTTGCTTAGAGTGGCGCTCCTCAAGGCGGTCCGGGGCAAAGCGTGCATTTAGAAAACAAAAGAACTCACTAGGCGGTGTTTACAAAGTGGCGTGACGCAAGAGGTGTCTGAGCGCGGCCAAATGGAGCATATCGAGGAACGATCTGGCGAGCTTGTCGTAGCGG
>VGEH01000054.1 GCA_016869375.1 Alphaproteobacteria bacterium
AGGTGGCGCCGTCGATGATGGACTTGCGGTCGATGACGTGGTTGACCGCCTGACGCATGCGGAGATCGCTGAAGGGCTTCTTGTTGTTGTTGAGGATCAGCGGCACCTCGCCTTCGGTCGAGCCGATCACGACCTGGAAACGGTTGTCCGACTTGAAGCGATCCAGAGTCTCGGTCGCACCGACGGTCGGGAAGGCGTCGATGTCGCCGGCGAGCAGCGCCGGCACCTGGGCGGCGGCGTCCGGCACGAACTTGAAGGTCGCCTGGCGGATCTGCGCCTTGGACGGGTCGCGATAGGTGGTCGACTTCTCGAGCACGACGCGATCGCCCTTGACCCACTGACGGAACTTGTAGGGGCCGCTGCCGACCGGGTTGGTCTTGTTGTTCTCGGCTGACTTGGGATCGAAGATAGCTGCACCGCCCGAGGCCATATAGGAGAGGAAGAGAGCCGACGGCGCCTTCAGCTTGATGACGACCGTTTCCGGATCGGGCGTCTCGATGCCGGCAATGTTGCCGAAATGACGCTTGGTCGGGTTGGTCGAGGTGGCCGAGCCGGCGCGGTCGAAGGACCACTTCACCGTCTCGGAGGTGAGCTTCTCGCCATTGTCGAAGACGACGCCTTTCGGCAGCTTGAAGGTATAGACCTTGCCGTCCTCGCCGGCGGTCCAGGATGTGGCGAGGCTGGGTTGCACCGTGCCGTCCTCGCCGATGCGCGTCAGGCTCTCATAGACATTGACGCTGAAGATCACGTCGATCGCCGCAGCGGCGTTCTGCGTCGGGTCGAGCACCGGCGGCTCGTCCTGCATGCCGATGACGATGGTGTCCTTGGCAGCGAAAGCGGCGGTCGCCGTCATGAGAAGAGCGACGGCCAGCGAGGTCGAGAAGACGTGCATCTTAAGCTCCTCCAAATGGAAGCGGCGCAACCGTGCCCTGGGCAGGTTGCGCCGCGATGACAGCATTATGACTAGTTCGTCCAGCGCACCTCGGTCAGGTCGTTCGCCTGCACCGGGCTGTTCTCCCACAGGCCCTCGATCTTCGCGTTCCACACGCCGGTCTTCGGCAGCATGAACAGGTAGCCGTTGACCGCGTCGGCCGCCAGCATGCGCTGCGCGTCGCCGAAGGCCTTGTTGCGGATGTCGTCGGTGCCGGCCGAGACCGTGATGTCGATCAGCGACTTGAACTCTGGCTTGCCGTACTGGAAATAGTAGTTCGGGTCGGCGTAGATGTTGATGTCGAGCGGCTCGGTGTGGCTGATGATCGTCAGGTCGAACTGCTTGTTCCTGAATACCTGCTCAAGCCATTGCGGGAACTGCAGCTGCTCGATCTGCGCCTTGATGCCGACCTGCTCGAGCATGGCGGCGATCAGTTCGCCGCCGCGCTGCGCATAGGCCGGCGGCGGCAGGCGGAGCGACAGCGTCAGGTTGGTCTTGCCGGCTTCTGCCAGCAGGGCCTTCGCCTTCGCCGGGTCGTAGGGATAGACGCCGGTCAGGTCGACATAGGCCGGATGGTTCGGCGAGAAGTGAGAGCCGATGGCGGTCGCGGTGCCGCCAGCGGCGCCGACGATGATCGACTTGCGGTCGATCGCGTGGCTGATGGCGCGGCGGACGCGGACGTCGTCGAGCGGCGCCTTCTTGTTGTTCATGGCGAGGATGGTCTCGCCCTCGGTGTTGCCGACCACGACCTTGAGCTTCGGATCAGCCCTGAGCCGATCGAGCGCGTCGCCCGCGCCGGTGTTCGGCGAGGCGTCGACGTCGCCCGCGAGCAGCGCTGCGACAGTCGCGGCCGGATCGGGAATGAAGCGGAAGGTCGCCTTGTTGAGCTTGATGTTGGCGGCGTTCCAGTGATCGGGGTTCTTCTCGATCTCCAGGCGGTCGCCCTTGTTCCAGCGCACGAACTTGAAGGGCCCGGTGCCGACCGGCTTGGCGCGCGCATCCGCGATGGCGCCGGGGGCTACCACGACCGCCTCGCCCATGCCGACGAGATAGGGAACGAGACCGACGGGCTGCTTCAGCTTGATAACGACGGTCGCCGGGTCAGGCGTTTCCACCGTCATGCCGTTGTCGGTCAGCATGGTCTTCTTCGGATTGGAGCTCTCTGCCGAGGTCGTGCGCGCCAGCGACTGCGCCACGGCGGCGGAGGTCAGCTCGGTGCCGTCATGGAATTTGACGCCGCGGCGGAGCTTGAAGGTGTAGGTGAGGCCGTCCGGCGAGAGCGTCCACTCGGTCGCGAGGCCGGGCTGTACCATGCTCCGGCGGTCGAGGCGCGTCAGGCCCTCGTAGACGTTGGTGTAGAGGATCTCCTTGATCGCCGCGGCCGGGCTCAGGACCGGATCGAGATGCGGCGGCTCGAGCGCCATGCTCAGCGTGATCGAGTCCTTCTGGGCATTCGCGCCGCTGGCGGCGAAGGCCGCGGCCGCAAAGGCGGCGGCGAACAGCATAGGCTTGCGCATGGTGATCCGTGTCCTCCCAGGAAAACGCTGATGTTCAGGGCAAATGCTCGCTTATCGCTGCTGCCCTTGGCAAGGGTTACCGCCGCGATGCGCGCCGATTTGAAATCCTTGTATCCGCAGCTACGGTCGGAAGGTGGATTTTGTCATCAGACCGATGCGGGAGGAGGATGCGTGCGCCTTCGTCGAGGTGCATCACACCGCCATCCGCGCGCTTGCCGCCGGCCACTATCCGGCCGAGGTGATCGACGACTGGGCACCGCTTCCCGTCACCGAGGAGGCGGTTCGCCGGACAAGCGCCGACCCGGATGAAGTCAGGCTGGTGGCGGAGGCGGGCGGAGCGGTGATCGGACTGGCGGTGCTCGTGCCGGCGAGGGGCGAGCTTCGTGCCTGCTATGTGGCGCCGCAGGCGGCGGGAAGGGGGATCGGGGCAGCGCTGGTGGGTGAGGTCGAGCGCCTGGCGCGAGCGAACGAGTGCGCGGTGCTGGAGCTGGACGCCTCCCTGAACGCCGAGCCGTTCTATGCGCACCTTGGCTACGAGAGCCTGGGCCGGGGCGAGCATGCGCTCAGGACTGGACGGCTGATGACCTGTGTCAGGATGCGAAAGAGGCTCAAGACCTAGAGGGTCTTCCAGCCGGGGAAACGGCCGAGCGTCTCGGCGTGATAGACGCCGCGGGCGACGGCGCGGGCGAGGCAGTCGGCAGCCATATGGCCGACCAGCGTCAGCATGGCGAGGTCGCCGAGCGGGATCTTGCCGGTCGACAGCGCGAAGACCGTATCGCCGTCGAAAGGCGTGTGCACCGGGCGGATCGAGCGGGAAAGCCCGTCATCGGCCATCAGCGCGACGCGACGGGCCTCGCCCTTGTCCAGCCGCACATTAGTCGCGACGATCGCGATGGTCGTGTTTGCCGCGGGAGAGAACGGCACCGGCGGCCGCGGCATGCTCAAGTCGACCGCCCCCTTGGGCGCGCCGAGGCCGCCGAACTCGTCGCCCTGCTCGAAGGGCCAGGCCCAGAAGTGGCGCGAGCCCGGCATCACCGTCTCGCCCCAGGCGTTCACGGCGACCAGCGCGCCGACCTGGACGCCCTCCGGCGAGACCAGAGAAGCGGAGCCGAGGCCGCCCTTGAGGCGCCCGGCCTTGGCGCCCAGGCCCGCGCCGACATTGCCGAGCGGGAAATCGGTTCCGAGCGCAAGGGCCGCCTCGGCGCCGAGCCGCCGGTAGGGCGGGTCCTCGCCCCAGGACTTGTCGCCGCCATTGACGAGGTCGAAGAGGATCGCCGCCGGCACGATGGGGACGATCGCCGTGTTGACCCTGTAGCCGCGGCCGGAGGCGGCGAGCACGTTGGTGACGCCGGCAGCGGCGTCGATGCCGAACATCGAGCCGCCGGAGAGCACGATCGCGTCGATGGCGTCGACCCGGCAGGAGGGGTCGAGCGCGTTGATGTCCCGGGTGCCGGGCGCACCGCCACGGACCTCGACCCCGGCGACGGCGCGTTCGTCCGGGACGACCACAGTGGCGCCGCTCCACGCCTTGGGGTCGACAGCGTTGCCGACCTTGATCCCATCCACATCGGTGATGAGGTTGCGCCGACCGGGCTTGAGACCGGTCATACGTCTTGATCTTTCAACGTCATGCCCAGAATCATGAAAGTAATAGCTAAACCCGCGGCTGAGAGACCGGCGAGCCCGCCCCAGACCCAGCCGTGAGACTGGCCGACGAAGACGATGCCGCCCCAGAAGGACAGGAAAGCGAAGGTCGCCGAGAGGATCATGAAGCCAGCCCGCACCATCTGCTTGGCGATGCGGGACGCCTTCATCGACTCCTTGATCGAGGTCGTCATCTGGGTCTGGCGGATGGCCGAGGCGATCTCGTCGCGGGCCATTTTCTGCCAGTCGCTGAGATACATGCCGGTCTGGCCGATCTCGAGCTTCTCCTTGTCGGGGTTCTCGATCGCCTCGCGCAGGCGGTCGACGATCTCCTTCGCCTGATCCTCAGGCGTCTTCTTTTTCTTGGGCTTAAGTCCAAGCATGGGCGCCTGCACTCTAGCGGAAGTCATTCTAACGGTGGTCATTTCCTTGAGCCAGCCAGCGTCGTACCGCCTGAGCGGCGAGGTCCGGATGACGTTGCAAGAGTTCTGCCAGACGCTTGGTCGAGGCGGCGTTGATCCGGCCCTCGATGCGGCGGACGTTGATCACCGCGTCCAGCATGTCCTCGGGCTCCTCCCGGGCTGGGAGGGTCGTCCGGACGTTCTCCGGGCGTGGGTCGAACCCGGGCAGGGCCAGGGGCCCGGCCCGGCCCGGAAGCCGCGCGCTGCCGGGCGGCGGCCGCACGGGAGGCAGGTTCGGCCCGGCAGCGTTGGCCTGGAGCGCCCGAACCAGCAGCGGCTTCGCCAGCATCGCGACGGCCAGGATGATCAGCCCGGCAAAGACCGATTTGAGGAACGTCATGGCGGCTCGAGTCTACGCCCGGGCGCCCTCGGCGGCGAGGCGGGCGGCGATCTCGACCGGCGCCTGGGTCACCTGCCGGAGGGCGGCATCGCGGGGCAGCGA
The DNA here is from genome assembly GCA_016869375.1 of Alphaproteobacteria bacterium. Lineage (GTDB taxonomy): Bacteria > Pseudomonadota > Alphaproteobacteria > SHVZ01 > SHVZ01 > SHVZ01. The sequence continues at coordinate 4,996 of VGEH01000054.1, forward strand.
GGTGCGGAAATGCGAGAAGATCAGGGGGCTTGCCCGGCCGACGCCGCCTGCCAGGGCGACCGGCTGCTGACGGCCGAGCCGGTTGATCAGGACACGCGCCAACCGCGCTAGTTCCTCGCCGGCCGAACTCAGGATCGCGTTGGCGGTCGAGTCGTCCCGGAGCGCGGCCTTGGCGGTCGCCGGCACCAGCCCGGCAACGGCGGCGCGGCCCCCGCTATAGACGTGCCGGCGGATGTGCTCCCAGTCGAGGCTGCCGATCACGGCGCCGATCTCCTGGCCGAGCGCGCCGGGATCGCGGCCCTCGTCCTGGGCCCGGACCAGGGCGCTGAGCGCCTGCCGGCCGATCCAGTAGCCGCCGCCGGCATCGTCGATCAGGTAGCCATGGCCGCCGGCGCGAAGCGCGCTGCCGTCCTCCGCCAGATGCATCGCGACCGAGCCGGTGCCGGCATAGACGAGCACGCCTTCTCCGGGCGTGAAGGCGGCGCGGTAGGCGATGCGCATGTCGTCGACGACCTGGACCGAGCCTTGGGCGAGGTCGAAGGCGGCGGCGAGCCAGGAGGAGAGCAGGGCCGCGGTGTCCGAGCCGGCCGAGAGGCCGGTGATGCCGGCCACGATCTTCTCCGGCCGGCCGCAGGCCTTGACCGCGGCAGCGAGCTGGACGATGGCGGCTTGGCGCGCCTGTTGCTCCGCATCGTCGAAGATATGCCCGGTGAAGGGGCCGGTATCGCCCTGGCCCAGCACCTTCCCGGCGCTGTCCACAAGACGCCAGCGGGCGCCGGTACCGCCGCCGTCGAAACCCAGTCCGATCATCCGAGGATCATAGACCTATCTGCCGTTGCCGGGGACGCCGGCCGCGAGACGGCGAGTGATCTCGCGCGGGTTGGTGATCGCCGTGCCGATGACGACGGCGGCGGCCCCGAGAGCGAAGGCATGCGCGACCTCATCCGGCGTCCAGATCCGGCCTTCGGCGATGACCGGCACGCGCACTGTCTCGACCAGCTGGCGCAGCAGATCGAAATCCGGGCCTGGCGATCTGGCGCGGCTCTCGGTGTAGCCGGCGAGCGTCGTCGCCACCGCATCGGCGCCATGCCCGAGGGCGGCGAGCGCATGCTCGAGCGTATCGACGTCGGCAAGCACCGGCTTGCCCAGCTCGCCGCGGATCATCCGGATCAGCTCGCCGACCGGTTCGCCGGCGCGCGGGCGGGAAGTCGCGTCGATCGCGATCATATCGGCGCCCGCCTCCGAGACGGCGCGCGCTGCTTCGAGGCTGGGGGTGATGTAGACCGGATGTCGCTCGTCGCGGAGCTTGTTGAGGCCGATGATGGGCGCGCTCGTCGCGGTGCGGATGGCGCGGATGTCGTCGGGGCCGTTGGCGCGGATCGCCTTGGCGCCGCCCTGGATCGCGGCCTTCGCCATCGCCGCCATGAGGTCCGAGCCGTGCAGCGGATTGTCGGGACGAGCCTGGCAGGAGACGACCAGCGCCGGGGTTGCGAAGGGCAGGGTCATCCTTTAACCGCACCCGAGGTTAGGCCGGCGATGAACTGCCGGGAGAGCGCGATGTAGATCAGGGTCAGCGGCAGCGCCGAGAGGGTGAGCCCGGCGAACAGGACACCCCAGTCGGTGGAGTACTCGCCCATGAACACGGTCAACCCCTGCGGCAGCGTCTTGGCATGGTCCGACTGAATCAGAACAAGCGGAAAGAAGAAGTCGTTCCAGATCGGTACCGCATTGTGAATGCCGGCGATGACCAAAGCCGGGCGGGAGAGCGGCAGCATGATGCGAAGGAGAATCCGCCCCTCGCTGGCGCCGTCGATTCGAGCCGCCTCCTCAAGCTCGGCCGGGATGGTACGGAGGAACCCGGTCATTATGAAGACGGTCGAGGGCAGGCCCATCGCCGCATAGACGAGGACGAGGCCGAGGCGATTGTCGATCAGGCCGAGCGCGCGCAGCTCGATGAAGAGCGGGATCACCGCGAGCTTGAGCGGCACCATCAGCCCGGCAAGGAAGAAGAGAAAGATCGCCTCGTTGCCGCGAAAGGCGTAGCGGGCGATGGCGTAGGCCGCGAGCGTGCCCGAGGCGAGCATGAGTGCGATCGAACTCGCGGTGACGAGCAGCGAGTTGCCGAGATAGGCGAGGAAACGCGTCTCGCGCCAGATCGTCGCGAGGTTCTTGAGCGCGAAGCTGTCCGGCAGCGCGAAGGGCGAGTCATAGATCTCGCCGGTGCTCTTGAAGGCGGAGAGAACCATGACGACGACGGGATAGAGCATGACCAGCGTGGTCATGAGGAGAAGCGCCTGGTAAAGCGCGGCCTGCCAGGGCTTCAGCATCAGAGGTCGATCTCGCGCCGGCGCAGAAGGCGCACCCACCAGGCGGAGATGCCGAGGATGAAGAGGAAGATCAGGACCGCGAGCGCGCTGCCGCGGCCGAAATCCTGCAGGCCCGCGGAGACGGTGCCGAAGGCGGTCCGGTAGAAATAGAGCCCGAGCACGTCGGTCGAATGGAAGGGCGGGCCTTCCAGCCCCGACATGATGTAGGGCAGCTCGAACCAGTTGAACGAGCCGATGAAGGTGAGCATGACGACGATCGTCGTCGCCGGCGCCACTAGCGGCCAGACGATGCGGCGGAGCCGCGTCCATTCGCCGGCTCCGTCGATCTCGGCCGACTCCAGGATCTCGCGCGGAATGCGCTGCATGGCGGCGAGATAGACGAGGGTCGGGAAGCCGACCCAGTGCCAGGCATTGACGACGATCAGCGAGGCGAGCGCGGTCGAAGGCTGGCCGAGCCAGGGCTGCGCCCAGCTGTCGAGGCCGATCGCGATCAGCGTCCGGTTGACGAGGCCGAAGAGAGGATTGAGGAACAGCTTCCACAGGAATCCGATGATCACGGTCGAGAGGATCACCGGCAGGAACAGCGAGACCTGATGGAAGCGATGCAGCCGCAGCCCCTTCGACAGCATCCAGGCGAGGAAGAACGCCGTGCCGTTCTGCACCACCATCAGCGCGACGAAGACGATGACGTTGTGGAAGAAGGCGTTGTAGGTCCAGGTCGAGAATGGCGGCTGGAACAGGATGAGCCGGAAATTGTCGAAGCCGGCGAAGCCGACGCGCGCGAGCCCCTGCCATTTGTAGAAGGCGTAGACGAAGGCCGAGAGGATCGGCAGCGTGACGAAGGCGACGATCAGCAGCAGCGCCGGCGTCAGCAGCAGCGCGATCCACAGCGAGCGGCGGAGGCGAGGCGACATCGAGGGCTGGCGCCTCGCCTCCGTTTCCGGAAACGAGGCGCCGATCTCAGGCCGCTACTTCTGGAACGGCTTGTGGTAGGCGGCGATGCCCTTGGTCACTTCCGAGCCGACCTCGGCCGGCGTCGCCTGGCCGGCCATCATCTTCTGCACGCCGGACTGGATCAGCATCGATCCGGTCGGCTCCTGGTAGCGGAAGTTGACCAGCATGACATAAGGCGCGGATGACGCGTTGAGCTTGGCGACGTCGGCCAGCAGCCCGTCCTCGATCTTGACGCCTTTGATCGGGGAGATGTTGCCTAGCCTGGCCGAGAACAGCTCGCCGAAGCGCGGGGTCGCGACGTAGCGAATGAACTTGATCGCATCCGCCTTGTGCTCGGTCTTGGCGTTGATCGCATAGCCGCCATCGACGAAGAGCGAGACCAGACGCGGCCCGCCCTTAGCGGCGGCAGGGCCTGGGATCACGCCGATCTCGAGCTTGGGGTTCTGCTTGCGGAAGTTGGCGATCTCGAAGGAGCCGGCGGCGATCATCGCCGCGCGGCCGGAGATGAAGAGCTGTTGCATCGTCGGATAGTCGACGCCGGTGAAGCCCTGCGGCAGATGCTCCTTGAGCTCGACCAGCTTGCCCAACGCATCGACGAAGCGCTTGTCCTCGAAGGTGGCCTTGCCGGCGACGAGATCGCTGTTGAAGGCGGGCCCATAGATGCTGGGGGTGAAGGCGCCCATCAGGATCTCGTTCTGCCAGGCGGTCGCGGTGCCGTTGGCGAAGGGCATCACGCCCTTGGCCTTGAGGGCCTTGGCCGCGGCGATCATGTCGTCCCAGTTCTCCGGCGGGTTCACGCCGTTCTTCTGGAAGATCTCCTTGTTGTAAAGGATCAGCACGGTCTGGGTGGCGAAGGGCACAGCATAGACCTTGCCGTCCTCGCGCATTGTCTCGGCCGCCAGCACGTCGGGCGCGAAGTTGTCGAGCTCCGGCACCGTCGCCTTGTCGAGGGCGAGGAAGTAGCCCGGCTTGGCGAAGGCTTCGAGGCCGCCATAGGCGCGGGCCTGGATAAGGTCCGGTCCCTTGCCACCGGCGAGCGCGGTCGAGAGGATCGTGTTGTAGCTCGTCGGCTCGAAGGCCTCGAACTTGATTTTCACGTCGGGGTGCAGCTTGTTGAAGTCGGCGATGATCTCCTGATAGGCGGCGCGATCTTCCTGGCGCCAGCTCCAGAAGGTCAGCTCGGCGGCGAAGGCCGGTGCGGCGGCGGAGACGGCGAGTGCCAGGGCTGCGCCAAGACGGGACAACTTGTTCATCGAGACTCCCTCCAGATCTGACGGCCGCTACGAGGCAGCCTTGAGTTTCGGCTTCCGCGCGACCTGAGCGCGCTCCGCGACGCCGATGTAATCGCGCGTCAGCGGAACCGCGGCGATGTCGTGAGCGAGCTGCATCTGGAAGACCATGTTGTAGCCGTACCGGAAGCTGAGCTCGCTGCCGACGAGATAGAACTCCCACATCCGAAGGAAGCGGTCGTCGTAGAGCGCGCGGATCTCGTCCCGATTGGCGTACACGTTTTCACGCCACGCTTTCAAGGTCTCGGCGTAGTGCAACCGGAGAATTTCGATGTCGGTGACGACGAGGCCGGACCGTTCGACGGGCGGCAGCACCTCCGACAGGGCCGGGCTGTAGCCGCCCGGGAAGATGTACTTCCGTATCCAGGGATTGGTGAATCCCGGACCGTCACTGCGGCCGATCGAATGCAGGAGGGCGATGCCATCGGGCTTCAGGAGCGAGGCGACCCTCTCGAAGAATTCGGGATAGTGGCGGACGCCTACGTGCTCGAACATGCCGACGGAGACGATGCGGTCGAAGCGCTGCTCGAGCAGGCGATAGTCGATGAGCTCGAAGCGGACGCGACCATCCGCGCCGGCCATCTGCGCACGCTCGCGCGCGGCGGCGAGTTGCTCGATCGAGAGTGTCACGCCCAGGACCTCGACCTCGGCGACGCTGGCGAGGTGAAGCGCCAGCCCACCCCAGCCGCAACCGATATCGAGCACGAGCTGGCCGGGCGCAAGCCGGAGCTTGGCAGCGATGAGGCGCATCTTGGCACGCTGCGCCTCGGCCAGAGGTTGGCCTGGATACTCGAAGTAGGCGCAGGAGTATTGGAGGCTCGGATCGAGGAAGAGCTCGAAGAGCCGCCGGCTCAAATCGTAGTGATGATGGACGTTCTCCTGGGCGCGGCCGATCGGATTGTACTGGTTCAGCCGGCGGATCATCCGGTTCAGTCGGTTGAGCGCGGCGAGCCAGGGGTAACCATCGAGCTCGTCCTGATTGCGGAAGCCCAGGTCGACGAGGTCGAAGATCGTCGTCCCGTCCTCGCAGGTCAGCGAGCCGGCCATATAGGCCTCGCCGATCCTGAGCCAGGGATTGAAGAAGAGCCGCGTATGGAGCCGCCGATCGTGAAGGCGGATCACCGAGCGCGGCCCCTCGCCGTCGCCGAAGCGGTGGGAGCGCCCGTCGGCGCCGATCACGGTGAGGTCGCCGCGCTGAACGGCGCGACGCAGGAGCAAGGCGAAGAGCATGGCCACCTCCCTCGACAGGGATTGCGGCACGGATCGACCCTAGGGGGTGAACTGCTCCTTGAGGATCCGAGCCTCGAGGTTGTGCTCAGGGTCAAACAACATATGGCAGGCGCGGTTCCGGTCTTCCGCTACCGTGACGGAAACCACGTCGCGGACCTCGGTGAAATCGGCCGTGGCGCTGACCGGACGCTTCTCCGGGTCGAGGATCGTGAACTCGATCTCGGCGTCGTGGGGGACCAGGGCACCCCGCCAGCGCCGCGGCCGAAAGGCGCAGATCGGGGTCAGCGCCAGCACACCGGCGCCCAAGGGCACAATGGGGCCGTGGGCCGACAGGTTGTAGGCGGTCGATCCGGCGGGGGTCGAAACCAGGATGCCGTCGCAGGCGAGGTCGTTCAGCCGCTCGATGCCGTCGACATGCACGCGCACATGCGCGGTCTGCCGGGTCTGGCGAAGAAGCGAGACCTCGTTGATGGCGAGCGCCGTGCGCGTCTTGCCGTAGCGTGTCTTCGCTTTCATCACGAGCGGGCTGACCTTGACCGTTGCCGCCTTCGACAGACGCTCGATCAGATCGTCCTCTTCCCGATACTCGTTCATCAGGAAGCCGACCGAGCCCCGGTTCATGCCGAAGATCGGCTTCTTGCGATCGAGATGGACGTGGAGCGTCTCCAGCATCAGCCCGTCGCCGCCGAGCGCCACGATGATGTCGGCATGGGCAGCACCGACCGCTCCGTAACGCTTGGCCAGCGCCGTCTTGGCGGCCTTGGCCTCGGGCGTCTTGGCGGCGGCGAAGTGAAGCTTCGGGCGCTTCACCCGCCGGTCACGCTCATGTGCCGGGAGACGGCAGGGCCGGTGTGCCGGCGGTCGATGACGAAGTCGTGGCCCTTGGGCTTGCGCGAGATCGCCTCGTGGATCGCGCTCACCAGGGCCTCGTCGGATTCGCTGGCGCGAAGCGGTGCGCGCAGGTCGGCGGCATCCTCCTGGCCCAGGCACATGTAGAGCATGCCGGTACAGGTGAGGCGGACGCGGTTGCAGCTCTCGCAGAAATTATGGGTCAGCGGCGTGATGAAGCCTAGCTTCCGGCCGGATTCCTTGACCCGAACATAGCGGGCTGGCCCGCCGGTGCGGTAGTCGATCTCTTCCAGCGTCCAGTCGCGCTTGAGGCGCGAGCGGACCATGCTGAGCGGGAGGTACTGGTCGAGGCGCTGCTCGCCGCCGATATCGCCCATCGGCATGACCTCGATGATGGTCATGTCGTGACCCTCGCGACCGCACCAGCCGACCATCTCGGACAGCTCCTCGTCGTTCACGCCGCGAAGCGCGACCGCGTTGATCTTGACCTTGAGGCCGGCAGCCTTGGCCGCGGCGATACCGTCCAGCACTTTCGGCAGCTGGCCCCAGCGCGTGATCTCGGCGAACTTCTTCGGATCGAGCGTGTCGATCGAGACGTTGACGCGCTTCACGCCGCACGCCGCGAGCTCTTCGGCATATTTCGCAAGCTGGCTGCCGTTGGTGGTGACGGTCAGCTCGTCGAGCTCGCCGCTCTTGAGATGGCGGGAGAGCGAGCGGAAGAGCTGCATGATCCCGCGGCGGACGAGTGGCTCGCCGCCGGTCAGCCGGAGCTTGCGCACGCCGAGGCCGACGAAGGCCGAGCAGAGGCGGTCCAGCTCCTCGAGCGAAAGGATCTCCGCCTTCGGCAGGAAGGTCATGTCCTCGGCCATGCAGTAGACGCAGCGGAAGTCGCAGCGGTCCGTGACCGAGACGCGCAAGTAGCTGATATGGCGGCCGAAAGGATCGATCATCGGGAATAATGTAGGCTTCCTGAGGCGGAAAATCAGCCCCGTTCTCGTCATGGTCTTGCGCGGGCGGAAACCGGCTAAAGTGCTGCCCCATGAAGGAATTCACAATCCGGCCGAACCCGGCCGATCCGCGGCTGACCGAGCGCGTCGTCGGCACCAACGAGGAGGGGCGGGAGGTCGCGATCTCGGTGCCGACCGAGCGGCCGTTGACGCTCTATCTCAACAAGCGCGAGATCGTCACCATGATGACGATCGGCGACTACCCGGAATATCTCGCCCTCGGCTACCTGCTGAACCAGAACATGCTGAAGGCCGGCGATCCGGTCGACGGTATCGACTACGACGCCGACATCGAGACCGTGGTCGTGCGCACGCCGACTACCACCAACTTCGAGACCAAGCTCCGCAAGAAGACGCTCACATCCGGCTGCGCTCAGGGCACCGCCTTCGGCGACATGATGGAGACCTTCGATGCCTCGCGGCTTTCGGCCGAGGCGAGGCTCAAGACCTCCTGGCTCTATACGCTCTCGCGCAAGATCAACGCGGTGCCGAGCCTCTATCTCGAGGCCGGCGCCATTCATGGCTGCGTGCTTTGCGAGGAGGACCGGCCGCTCGTCTACATGGAGGATGTTGGCCGCCACAACGCGATCGACAAGATCGCCGGCTGGATGGCGATGAACGGCGTCACCGGCAGCGGCAAGATCTTCTACACGACGGGTCGGCTCACCTCCGAGATGGTGATCAAGACCGTGCAGATGGGGGTCCCGATCCTGATCTCCAGATCCGGCTGCACGGCCTGGGGCGTCGACCTCGCCCGGAAGGCCGGCCTCACCATGATCGGACGCGCCAAGGGCAAGCGGTTCATCGTGCTTTCGGGCGGCGAGCGCCTGATCTACGACGCCGACGCCCGGACCGTCGCCGAGGAGGCGAAGCATCTGCGGCGCAAAGGAGCGGAGGACGCGGCCTGAAGCCGGTGTGACGGCCGCTACAGTTTCGGCCGGAACGCCATGGCAGGGTGAGCTGGGGTTGGGAGATCGTTGGGAGGCCTCGGCATGAAGGGTCTCGCTTTCCCGCTCATTGCGGTAGCGCTGTTCGGTACGCCGCCCCTCGCGGCTCAGGGTTTTCCGTTCGGCTCGATTCTGCAGCAGCTGACGCCGGGTCAGCAGCAGGATTCGACGCGACAACCCGCGGTTAACCGCATGCAGGCGGCCCAGCCGCCCGCGACCGGCGCGCTCGGCACAGATGCCGTCGCCGTGGTCGAGGCGATCGATGGGGCGCCGCAGGCCGGCCTCCAGTTCATGGATTACGTCTTCGCCGGCCAGACTGTCGCGCTCGGCCAGCGCGGCAGGCTGATCCTATCCCATCTCTCGGGCTGTCTTTCCGAGGAGATCACCGGCGGAACGGTCGTCGTCGGCGCCGAGGGCAGCAATGTCTCCGGCGGCCGTCTCCAGGCTCGCACAGCGCCGAACTGCCGGCCGTCGACGCCGGTCGTGGCATCGACGGCGACAGAGGCCGGCGCGACCGTCAACCGGGTCTCGCCCTTCATCGGCCGCGGCTGGGAAGAGCGGGTGATCAAGCGGCCTCAGCCGGTGTTCAAATGGGAGCCTTTAGGCCGCCCGGTCACCGTCCGCGTCCTGCACATGGACAAGGCGCCAGTCGAGGTCGTCTGGCAGGTCGTGAGTAATGGCGCGCATGCCGAGTATGCCGGTGGCGCGCCGCTCGCGACCGGAGCGCCGTACCGCGCCGAGGTCTGGGACGGCCAGACCATGCTGCAGGCGGCGACCTTCTCGGTCGATCCCGGCCTCGACGTGCCGGATACGCTTGCCAACCGTGTCGTCGCCCTCGGAACGCGCTGAGGTCCCGATGTTGTCGCGCCAGTGGCGCCTCCGCCTCGCCATCGCCGCGCTCCTCGCGGTCGTCGGCGGTGCGCTGTCGCTGACGCCGGCAGCAGATCTGCTTCAGCGCATGGGGATCGACGGGCTGCTGCCGCTCCGCCACGCGCTCTATGGCCCGCTGTTTCCGCCGTCGGCCTCGGATGTCGTCGTCGTCGCCATCGACGAACAGAGCTACCGGACCGATCCCTTCCGCAATACGCCGAAGGTCGCCTGGACGCCGCATATCGCGCGCGTGCTCGAAGCGGTCGATGCGGCCGAGCCGAAGGCGATCGGCTTCGACGTCATTTATCCGACCAGCCTCGACCGACCAGAGCTGCTGCGCGGCTACGACCGGCCGTTCCTGCTGGCGCTCCGCAAGGCGGCCGAGAAGGATCGGCTCGTGCTCGGCGCCGCGCGTCTCAGCGGCGAGACGCTCGAGCCCTATCCCGGCCAGATCGCCGCCGCCAAGGGGCGCGGCAATCTTCGCCTGCTCAACCTCAATGTCGATCGCGACGACGTCGTCCGCGGCTACTTCCGCGGCTTCGCCGACGAGGCCGGCGGCATGACCTCGTCCTTCGGCGTCGAGCTGGCGGACCGCGCTGGCGCCGGGCCGCCCGCCGGCGACTTCCTGATCAACTTCAACACCGGGCCTGGCGACATCCCCGTCTACAGCATGGCCGATCTCTGGAGCTGCGACGACCCGGCCTACTTCGCCCGCCACTTCAAAGGAAAGATCGTGCTGTTCGGCGAGGCGCTCGATCTAGAGGACCGCTTCCTGAGCGCCAAGCGCCTGGCGATGACGACGCGCGCCGATGCGCATGCCGCGCTCGAGCGCTGCAAGGTCCCGGCCGATCCGGAGCGCTTCGGCGCGCTCGGCGACCGCCGCTCGATCCCGGGCGTGCTGATCCATGCGGCGGCGGTCAACACGGTGACGAAGGGCATTTATGTCTCGCCGCTCTCCGGTGCTGCGTCTTTTCTGATCGTCGGCGGCAGCGTGCTCGTCTTCGCCGTGCTCTTCTTCCTGGTGAAGCCGGCGACCGGCCTTCTCGCCGGCGGGGCCGTGCTCGCCGCCGAGATCGGCATGGCGGTCGTCGATTTCGCCTCCGGCTCGGTGATCCCGATCATACTGATCGCGGTCACCGGCTTTCTTGCCTATGCGGTGGTCTATGCCTATCGCTTTATCGTCGAGGATCGCGAGAAGCGCTGGATCCAGCATGCCTTCCGCCACTATCTGGCGCCGGTGCTGGTCGATCGTCTCGCCGCCGATCCCGCGGCGCTCCGCCTCGGCGGCGAGAAGCGACGCGTCACCGTGTTCTTCTCAGACATCGCCGGTTTCACCGCGATCAGCGAGCGGCTGCGCGACCGGCCCGAGCGCCTGGTCGAGATCCTCAACAAGTACCTGACGGTGATGACCGAGGCGGTCGAGGCGCGCGGCGGCTATGTCGACAAGTATATCGGCGATGCGGTGATGGCGATCTGGAACGCCCCGCTCGATGACGCCGATGCCGACCGCCATGCGGTCGAGGCGGCGCTCGATTGCCTCGAGGCGCTCGAGCGCTTCAATGCCGAGATCGTCGTCGGCGAATACGACATGACACCTTTGGGCACGCGCATCGGCATCCATGCCGGAACCGCGATCGTCGGCAACATGGGCTCTCGCGCGCGGCTCAACTACACGGCGACGGGCGATACCGTGAACCTCGCCGCGCGGCTGGAAGGCGCCAACAAGGAGTACGGCTCGCAGATCATGATCAGCGAGGATGTCATGGCGAATCTCGGCGAAGGCTTCCTGCTGCGCCGGCTCGATCGCCTCGTGGTCAAGGGCAAGAAGCAGCCGGTCGAGGTCTTCGAGGTCGTCGGCCGGCACGAGAGCACGGCTGGGACCGAGCCGAAAATCCGCGCCTTCCATGCCGCGCTCGCCTTCTACGACCGCCGCGACTTCTCCGCCGCCGAGACGGCCTTCGCCCGGCTGTCCGCGGTCGATCCCGTGGCGGCCATGTATGCCGATCGCTGTCGCCACTACCTCAGCGAGCCGCCGCCGTCCGACTGGAACGGCGCCTTCGCGATGAAGACCAAGTAGGAGCCCGCCATGGCCATGCACCATCTGCTCAGCCGACGCGCCTTCCTCGCCGGGGCGGCAACGCTGGCCGCAACGCCCGCGGCGGCGCAGTTCCCTTTCGGCAGCTCGCGCGTCGGCAGCTTCGATCTGGGGCGCGTGTTTTCAGGCGCGCAGAACCTGTTCGAGGGCATGAGTCTCGGCGAGGCGGATGAGATTCGGATGGGCGAGGCCTTCTACGGCCCCTTTATCGACCGCTCCGGCGGGCCATACCGCAACCGGGCGGCACAGGCGGCGATCCAGCAATTCGCCGCACCGATCATCCGCACCAGCAAGCGGCCGACTCTTCAATGGGAGTTCGTGCTGCTTGAGGACGACACGGTGAATGCCTGGGCGTTGCCGGGCGGCAAGCTCGCCATCAACAAGGGGCTGATCCGCTATTGCGACGACCCGGCCGAGCTCGCCGCCGTGATCGCACACGAGGTCGCGCATGCCGAGCTGAGCCACGCGCTGGCGCAGATGAAGAACGAAGCCTTCACCAAGGGTATGACCCAGGTGGGCCGCGAAGCCCTGAGCCAGCGCCTGTCGGGCGCCGGCGGCGCGCTCACCGGCACCGTGCTCGATGCGCTGGAGGATCCGATCTACGGCATGATCACCTCGGGCTACTCGCAGTCGAGCGAGTTCGCCGCCGATGCGCATGTGCTGCAGGTCTTTGACCTCGCCGGTTACGATCCGGCCAAGGCCTCGCGCTTCTATCGGACACTGCTGCAGTTGATCCCGCCCGATGCCTCGGGCACGACCTCGCTGTTCTCGACCCATCCGGGTACGCGCGAGCGCATCGTCAAGCTCGACGACCTGGCCCGTTCCGGGAAGCCGCCGGCCTATCCCGCCGCCGAGCGCGGTTGGGCCGAGCTCAAGGGCGTCTTCCCGACGCGCCGGGTCTACCGCCGCACGGCCTGATAGGCGCCGTCGACTGGCTCAATATCCGAATTGAAGGCCGTTCTCAGTCACTTTGAGCAGGAACTGCGTGCTGTCGTCGGCCCTGTTGTGCCGGCTGGGGATGAAGCCGGTCAGCGGACCGACATCGGGCATGGGACGCGGCGGGTTCCCCGGCCTGCCGCTGCGGTCGAAGCGCGCGAGCTCGAGCGGGAAGTTGAACGGCGTCGAGGCGTCGGGCGGATAGTTGAACGCGGCGAAGGTGAAGCGGCCGTCGCGACAGCCGGCCGTCGTCCAGAAGAAGCGATCGGCGCGGAGATGGCCGACGGGCTTCACCGCCCTGGGCAGGTCCGCCTCCCAGACGGAGGTCAGGCGCCGCAGATCCTCGGCCGAGATCGGTGCGGTGCTGAGCGCGCCCGTGATGAATTCGGCGACGCTGAAGGTCGTCATATAGCCGATGCCGAGCCGGTTGAAGACGCGTGTCTCGACCGTGCCGTCGGCGATGTCGTAGCTGCGCACCTGCTCTGAATAGATGGCATTGTAGACGAAGCGCCAGCGCTCGGGCGCGCCAGGGCCGCAGGCGCGCTTGATGTCATTGCCCGCCATCATGTCCGGCCAGCGGAAGGTCCGGCTGATCGGATCGCTGGCGATGCCCTGGGCCGCCGCCGGGGCAGCGACGGCGAGAAGGGCTGTGAGGCGAACGAGAAGGGAGCGGATCATGGACGCCATCGGACACCGGAATTGTGGCGTCATGTGGTCGAAAGAGAAGCGGGCCGCCGGATTGCTCCGGCGGCCCGTTCCCGGCCAAGCCCGGAAAGGCTCAGCGGATCGCGATCTCGACGCGACGATTGCGCGGCTCGCGGACGCCGTCCGCCGTCGGTACGAGGTTCTCGCTCTCGCCGCGGCCCATGATCTGGATCGAGCCGCCCGCGACGCCCTCGCGCACCAGGCCTGCCCGGACTGCGGTGGCGCGACGTTCGGAGAGACGCTGGTTGTAGTCAGTGGCGCCGGCGCGGTCGGCATGGCCGGTCACGACGACGCGGACATTGCCCTTCTTCGCCTCGTCAGCCGCCTGCTTGATGATGCGGCTGGCCTCCGGCGTGATGTCCGACTTGTCGAAGTCGAAGAACACCAGGAAGGTCTTCGGCGCCGCCGGGGCGGGTGCGGGCGCCGGGGCGGGAGCCGGCGCCTGGGCGATGACCCAGAGGGACGGGTTCACGCCGCACAGAACGGCGTCTTCGAAGTGGTCTTCCGAGATCTGCTCGAGCCAGCATTCGAAAGCCACCTGCTGTGCGGCCGTGGTCGCCGGATCGCGCGCTTTCGTCGCCTCGATCCACGCTGACAGCTTGGCTCGCTGGTCGCGGGCCTGGGCCAGCAGTGCCCTGTCTTCGAAGCCTGTCACGCGAGGCTTCCCCCACATGCCGGGATGGCCGCGTTTGGCGTCCCACTCCATGGGATCGCCGACCGGCACGTTCTGTCCGCGCGCCGCCATGCCGGCCTTCTCGTAGAGGATGTTGGCGGAGAGCGAGTCGTTCTGCGTGTTCGCCTCCTTGTCGCCGAGCGCCTTGTAAGCGTCAGAGAGAGCCAGCAGGAAACGGTCGGTGGTGGTACGCGGACCAGCGGCAAGATTGGGATCCGCAACGGCGCAGCCTGCGAGCAGCAGGATTAGGCCAAGGCGTGAGGCGAGCTGGTGGAGTCTCATGGTCGTTCCCCCTTCGGAAGTGGCGCCCGAGCGGCGACCCCCCGGTCGACCGCACGGGCCGTCCTCATTGGACGACATTGCGGGCTACCTGGATACCGCAAATCATGGTTAAGGCCGCAGGTGAGCGACCCCCGGTGAGGCGGGAGAACAGGCCGCCGAATGGGTTCCGGCGGCCTCGTCGTTCAGAGACCGGCAGAAAAAAGACTGATCTCGACGCGACGTTCGCGGATGCCATCCACGATCGGGGTGCGTCTGCGTCCCTCGCCCTCGCCGACGGCCTGGATCGCGCTCTCGGCGACGCCCGCGCGGACGAGCGCTGCGCGAACGGCGACGGCCCGAGACTCGGAGAGGCGCCGGTTGTAGTCGCTCGAGCCGGCGCTGTCGGCATGACCGGCCAGAACGATGTGGGCGCCGCTCTTCTTCGCATCCGCGGCGGCCTGGCCGATGGTCTCCTCCGCTTCGGGGGTGATGTCGGACTTATCGAAGGAGAAGAACACGAGATAGGTCTTCCCCTCCGCCGGGAGGGCGGGCGCCGCACGGTCTGCGTCGGTCGCGCAGGCGGCGAGCAGAAGAGCGAGGCTGGGAAGGAGATGTCGAAGCTTCATGGGGGACTCCTGGACATCCGTGAAGTGAAACGGGCCGCCGGATTGCTCCGACGGCCCGTTTCGCTGGCTAATCCCGGGAAGGGTTAGCGGAAGGCGATCTCGACCCGGCGGTTCCGCGGCTCGCGGACGCCGTCGGCGGTGGCGACGAGGTTGTCGTTCTCGCCGCGACCCGAGGTCTGGATCGTGTTGGCGGGGATGCCTTCGCGAACCAGCGCGGCCCGGACGGAGGCAGCGCGGCGCTCGGAGAGCCGCTGGTTGTAGTCGGTCGGGCCGGAGCGGTCGGCATGGCCGGTCGCCACGATCAGGCGGACGTTCTGCCGCTTCGCGTCGTCGGCGGCCTGCCGGATGATGGCAGCGGCCTCAGGCGTGATGTCGGAGCGGTCGAAGTCGAAGAAGACCAGATAGGTCCGAGCCGCCGGAGCCGGCGCCGGCGCCGGGGGCGGAGCCTGGGTCTGCTGGGCGACGACCCAGAGAGCCGGGTTGAGGCCGCAGAACTGGACCTCTTCGTAGTCGTCCTCGGCCATCTGCTCAAGCCAGCACTCGAAGGCGACCTGCTGCTGGGCGGTGGTGACCGGATCGCGTGCCTTGTTGGCGGCGATCCAGGCGCTCAGGCGGGCGCGATAGTCGAGGGCGGTATCGAGCGTCCGCTTGCTCGAGAAGCCGACTACATAGTGGCCGAACATCGGCGGGTGGCTGCGACGGACGTTCCATTCGATCGGATCGCCGACCGGGACCGGCTGGCCGTTTCCGGCCATGACCGACTTCTCATAGAAGATCTGGGCCGGGATGTAGTCCCAGTGCCATGTGCTGTCTTCGAACTGACCGAGCTTGCGATAGCCGTCAGCCAGCGTCTGCTGGAACACGTCCGAGTGCGGGCGAAGATTGTGGGAATCCGTGCGCATCGGTTCGGCGATGCCCGAGCATCCCGCCGCCAAGAGGACGGCCGTCAGGCACGGAATAAGGCGATGGAGTTTCATGGACTTTCCCCATTCGTAAAGGTTGGGCGGCAACACGGCCGTCGCATTGCGGACCATGCGGGCCCGCGCGCATGTGGCGAAGCAGTGCCCGTTAATTCCCAGGTACCGCCGGATGGTTCCCCCCTTCGCGCGCCTTTTTTTGATTTTCTGGATTCGGCGAGACCGATCGGCACCGGGCTGTGACAGGGAAGTGACCGAGCGCCATCCCCTTGACCGTCAAGGGCGCGATAGCCATGGTCGCCGCCTCCCGAAGCGAAGCAGTCTCCTGTGAGCGCGAAGAAGACAATCCTCGTCCATCATTTCGTCGGCCAGATGCCGCTTGCCGGCATCGCTTGGCAGGCGACCCAGTATCTCTCGGCTCTCCGCCGGTTGGGCCACGACGTCTGGTACGTCGAGGACAACGGGGTGAACCCGTATTCGCCCAAGGAGAACCAGCTCGTCTGGGACTCCACATACAACATCGCCTATGTGCGGACGATGATGGAGCGCCTGGGCTTAAGCGACCGCTGGGGCTATTGGGATCCGGTGAAGGAGGGGAGCTGGGTCGGCATCGGCCGCGAGCAGATGATGGCGCTCTATGGCAAGGCCGACGCGCTGATCAATCTCTGCGGCTCGACCAAGCTCCGCGAGGAGCACATGGCCGTCCCGGTCCGCATCCTGGTCGACACCGATCCCGGCTACGAGCAGATCAAGATCGCGCAGGCCGATGCCTATTCGACCGAGTTCGTCGACGCGCACACGCATCTCTTCACCTACGGCCAGAACATCGGGCAGCCCGACTGCCTGATCCCGGCAGGAGACCGGCCGTGGAATCCGACGCGGCCGCCGGTGGATCTCGAGCTCTGGCCCTTCGACGACCGCCCCGCGCCCGAGGCCTACACCTCGGTCGCAACGTGGCAGAACAAGGGCAAGAACGTCCGCTGGCAGGGCCAGTCCTACCAGTGGTCGAAGCACACCAACTTCCTCAAGTTCCTCGACCTGCCGAAGCGGAGCGGGCGCAAGTTCGAGCTGGCGCTGATCACGCCAGATGCTTCCGTGAACCAGCAGGTGGAGGAAGCAGGCTGGCGCGTGCTCGACGGCGCGCAGCAATCCGAGACGATGGACTCATATGCTGACTTCGTGCGCCGTTCGCGCGGCGAGCTCACGGTCGCCAAGGACATCTATGTCCGCACCAGCTCCGGCTGGTTCTCCGATCGCAGCGTCTGTTATCTCGCCAGCGGGCGGCCGGTGATCATGCAGTCCGCCGGCTTCGAGCGGACGATCCCGATCGGCAAGGGGCTTCTTTCCTTCACCGACCACGACCAGGCGATCGCTGCGCTGGATGCGATCGATGCCGATTACGAGACGCATCGCAGAGCGGCCCGCACGCTCGCCCAGGACCACTTCGAGTGTTCCGCGGTGGTGAAGGAGATCCTGGACAAAGTCGGGCTCTGACAGGAGCTTGGGCGCTCCTTTACCGGAGGCCTTCATGCGTGTCTTCGCCGCGGCGCTGGCGACCGAAACCAACACCTTCGCGCCGATCCCGACCGATCTCGGCATGTTCGAGGAAGGCATGCTGGCGAGGCCCGGCGAGCATCCGCCGGAGCCGACGCTGTGCACGGCGCCTGTCGCCATCGCCAAGCGCCGCGCGCGCCAGGACAATTTCACCTTCATCGAAGGCACCTCGGCCTGGGCCGATCCGGCCGGGCTGGTGAATCAGGGCGTCTATGAAGGCCTCCGCGACGAGATCCTGGAGCAGCTCAAGGCGGCGATGCCGGTCGACATCGTGCTGCTCGGCATGCACGGCGCGATGGTCGCGCATGGCTATGACGATTGCGAAGGCGATTTGATCCAGCGCTGCCGCGCCATCGTCGGTCCGAAGGCGATCATCGGCGGCGAGCTCGACATGCATTGCCACATCACCAGGGAAATGACGGAAGGCGCCAACGTTCTCATCGCCTTCAAGGAGTTCCCGCATATCGACTTCGCCGACCGCGCCGAGGAGCTGCTGTCGATCTGCCTTCGGGCTGCGAAGGGTGAGATCAAACCGGTGATGTCGGTCTATGACTGCCGCTCGATCTCCGCCTTCATGACCAGCCGCGAGCCGGGTCGCAGCTTCGTCGACAGGGTCAAGGCGATGGAAGGCCGCGACGGCATCCTCTCGATCACCATCGCGCATGGCTTCAACGCCGGCGACGTAGCCGAGATGGGCACCAAGGTCATCGTCGTGACGGACGGCAAGCCGGACTCAGGCCGTGCACTCGCCAAGCAGCTCGGCGACGAGATCAACGGCTTCCGCGTCTCCGGCGCCACGCCTCATATGAAGACCGACGCGGCGCTCGACCATGCGATCGCGGCGCCCAAAGGCCCCGTGGTGCTGGCGGACCGCTGGGACAATCCGGGCGGCGGCGTCGCCGGCGACGGCACCTTCCTGCTGAAAGGGCTGATCGACCGCGGCTTCACCGATGCCTGCCTCGGCGCGCTCTGGGATCCGATCGCCGTCCGCTTCTGCATGGCGGCCGGCCCCGGCGCCAGGCTGGCCCTCCGCTTCGGCGGCAAATGCACGCCCGATGGCGGAGAGCCGATCGACGCCGAGGTCGAGGTGCTGAAATGCGTCGCGAACGCGACCCAGACCTTCCGTGGTTCGGTGGTGCCCCTGGGCGATGCGGTCGCGATCCGCGTCCACGGCATCGAGGTCGTGCTGAAGACCAGCCGCTCGCAGACCTTCGATCCGTCGCTGTTCACCGCGGTCGGCATCGACCCGACCAAGAAGAAGGTCGTGATCGTGAAGTCGAGCAACCACTTCTACGACGCCTTCGCCAAGTTCGCGGCCGACATCGTCTATGTCGATTGCGGCGGCCCCTATCCCGGTGATCCGCGCAAATCGACCTTCACCAAGCTCCGCCGCCCGATCTGGCCGCTCGACGAGGACGCGAAGGCGGAGATGTTCCAGTAGGAGCTTTGTGCCCCTTGCTCCTCCCAGATCACTATGAAAGGAACACTTCTCCCTTCTTGGCGCGCCCTAATGACACTTCAACAATTCGATCGATGATGCGAGAGGGTACTTTCCATTTCAGAACCAGCTTGCCGGGGTCCATTCCATAGTCAGCGACAACATCCCTCAACTGTTCGAGCGTGAGCCCGGCAAGGCGCTCGCGAAGGACGGTTTCGCCTTCCCGTGCTAACGCAACAGGATCTAGAACTGGTGATGCTCGTCGGTGGACGGGCCTCAATGCTCCAATCTTGGCTGTTCGTGGCTCATAGCCAAGTGCCTGTTCAATCTTTTGCGCGAATTCTGGATTGCGATCTGCTTCATCGACGATGACGCGGACGAGCTCCTGTAGTGCTCTCTTTAGCTTCATCATTACGCTCCGAGTTTCGGCAAGATCTCCTTGGCCAGCTTCGAGACCTGATCGTGTAAGCCCTGATAGCCCCATTTCTGCTTCAGGGTCGAGTAGTTAGCGTGCTCGGCTGCGGCTGCAATCTGGTTGGCTTGGGGGACGATGGTTTGAAACACCGGGGGCCAGTTTTTTGGATCGGCCTTATGGTTCTGTCCAAGCTGCTTCAGCATGTTCACATGCACATTTGAGGTCGCCTGATATTTTGTAACGACGATTCCGATTGCTTCGATTGGCTCGGCAATCTCGTCGGAGAATTCGCGAACCCGTTTCACGATCTGCGGGATGCCATACGTCGAAAGAATGTCCGGAATGGTGGGAATGATGAACGCCTGGGACATGCGAAGGCCATTTTGCGTGATCTTTCCCAGATTGGGGGGGCAATCGATGATGACCACGTCATATGAGTCGATTAGATCTTTCGTCGCTCGCCAAAGGATGTCGAATGGTCGTATGGCGCCATATTTGCCTACTGGCGTGTTGACGAGTTCATCCTGAACATCGATTAGATCGAGGCTTGACGGAAGGAGGTCGATGCTCTGCGCGGCGGTTACGTCGGAAACCTTCTTTTGAAGAGTTTTTTCCAGATCGAATTTTTTGCTGGTCGGATCAAGAGCATCTTTGAAGAGCTGTGCGAGCGTATGCCCTTTGTCATTTAGCTCGCGCCATTTTTGCTCCCCAATTAGCATGGTGGTCGCATTCGTTTGGGGGTCCAAGTCGATAACCAGAACCTTCTTTTTCATTTCTGCGGAAAAAGTTTCAGCGAGGGCGACTGTCGTCGTTGTCTTGCCCACGCCGCCCTTTAAATTGATTGTTGCGAAAACATGAGCCATTGGAATTTTCCTTTTTCTGAGCCAGTTCCGTACTTGCGATTGCCGAAACACCGGTCCTGAGGCGAGTTCCACGAGGGGTTGAGGAAAGTCTGCAAATCGCGCACGCCAGTTCGAGACGGCTTGCCGCGTTACCTTCGCCAGTTCAGCGATTTCGTTGATCCCAACGAGATCGTTGTCAGAGGCCATCGTCGTCTGTGATCATTGTACACGACAACTGTGTACGATGATCACAGTCTAAATTCAATAACTTTCTAGCGCTTGGGCGACCTGGCTTCGGTGCCTTCCGTTTTTGCTCACTATCTGAACCGCTCATCGACCTCGACCTGATAGGCCTTCACCAGCGCGTTGGTCTCGTTGGCCATGCCGATGACGCCCATCAGTTCTCCGAGCATCGGCTCGGTCATGCCCTTGGCGCGGGCGGAGGCGGTGTGCGAGGCGATGCAGTATTCGCAGCCATTGGTGACGCTGACGGCGATGTAGATCATCTCCTTGGTCAGCGGATCGAGCGCGCCGCCGGGGGCCATCACCTGCTTCAGGCTCTCCCAGGTGCGCTTCAAGGTCGGCGGATGATGGGCGAGCACCTTCCAGAAATCGTTGATCCAGTCGGTCTTGCGGGTCGCCATGATGTCGTCGAAGACGGCGCGGACCTCGGGGCTCGCATCTTCCGGCTGGATCGGGCGGGCAATCGGCATCGGCGTAGGCTCCTGCTAGGGTGCGGACCAGTCTAGGGCGGGAACTGAGAATGACGACATCGATGACCTTCGCCGATGCCATGGCCGCCCTGCCGCTGGTCGCCATATTGCGCGGCGTGAAGCCGGACGAGGCGGTGGCGATCGGCGAGGCGCTGGTCGCCGAAGGCTTCCGGCTGATCGAGGTGCCGCTGAATTCGCCGGAGCCGCTGGAGTCGATCCGGCTTCTGGCGAAGGCGCTTTCGGGGCGCGCGGCGGTTGGCGCCGGGACGGTGCTCAAGACAAGCGATGTCGATGGCGTCGCCGATGCCGGGGGCACGCTGATCGTGATGCCGCATACCGACATCGAGGTGATCAAGCGGGCGAAGGCACGTAGCCTCATCGCCATGCCCGGCTTCGCCACGCCGAGCGAAGCCTTCGCTTCGCTCAACGCCGGCGCCGATGCGTTGAAGCTGTTTCCGGCGGAGGCCAATCCGCCGCCCGTCTTGAAGGCGATGAAGGCGGTGCTGCCGAAATCGGTGCCGGTTCTGCCGGTCGGCGGCATCACGCCGGCAACCATGGCGCCGTTCGTAGCGGCCGGCGCGGCCGGCTTCGGTCTCGGCTCGGCGCTCTATCAGGCGGGCGCGAGCGCGGCCGATGTCGCGACCAAGGCGAAAGCCTTCGTTGCCGCTTGGCGCCAGCTCAGGAGCTGACCGGCTCGACCACGCGGTTGCGGGGAAAGCGGATGGTGACGGTGGTGCCGCGGTCGACGCGGCTCCGGAGCTCGATCGTGCCGCCATGCATCTCGATCAGCCGCTTGCAGATCGAGAGTCCGAGACCGGTACCCTCTTTGACGCGGCTGACCAGCGCGTTGGAGCGATAGCGGAAGGGCTCGAAGATGTGGACGATCTCCGACTCCGGAATGCCGGTGCCGGTATCGGCGACGGTCAGCGCCAGCTCGCCGTCCTTCTCCTGCGCCGCCTCGATCGTGACGGTGCCGCCCGCCGGTGTGAACTTGACGGCGTTGGTCAGCAGGTTGAGCAGGATCTGGCGGACGCCGCGCGCATCGGCCTTGATTGCCGGAAGCCGGATCGGGATCACCTCGCGCCACAGCACGCCGGCCTCGCGCGCGCGCTCGTCGAGGAGGCGGATGCAGTCGCGCGCCAGGCTCGGCACGTCGAGCACCTCCTCGGTGAGATCGGCCCGGCCGGCCTCGATCTTCGAGAGGTCGAGGACGTCGTTGATCAGCTGCAGCAGGTGATTGCCCGACCAGCGGATATCGGTCGCGTAGGTGACGTAGCGGCTATTGCCGATGGGGCCGAGCAGCTGCTGCTCCATCACCTCGGAGAAACCGAGGATCGCGTTCAGCGGCGTTCGGAGCTCATGGCTCATATTGGCGAGGAAGGCCGACTTGGCGCGGTTCGAGGATTCGGCGCGGTCGCGCGCTTCCTGGAGCTGGAGCATGGTGCGGCGCTCCTTGGTCACGTCGCGGACCACGATCACATGGCCGATGCCGGCGACCGGAAGCCCGAGCAGCTCGACATGGGTGCCGTCCTCGCGCTTGCGCTCGACATGCACGGGCTCGCGCGTCGCGATGGCGCGCCGCCAGCCTTCCAGCGTGGAGGCGACGGTATCGGGATCGATCTCGCCGGCACGCGCCTGCTCGGCGATGGCATCCGCCAGCGTGCCGCCGGAGAAGGTGACGGGCAGTCCCGTGAGCTGCACGTATTGGCGGTTCCAGGCGAGGAAGCGGCCGGAGAAGTCGACCACGGCGACGCCTTCGCCGAGGCTCTCCAGCGTGGCGCGCAGAAGGCTTCCCTGCGCGGCGAGCTCGGCGCCGCGCTGCTTCAGCTGCGTGATGTCGGTCATCAGCGTGACGTAGCCGCCGTCCTCGGTGCGGTGGTTGCTGACGCGGATCCAGGAATTCTCGATGCGCAGCTCGGTGGGGCTGCCCGGCGTCTCGTGCGCGGCGATGCGGCCGTCGACCCACGCCTCGGGATCGGTGGCGCCGGAGGCGCGATGCGCGCCGGCATCGGCGAGGCCGCGGACCAGTTCCTCGAACAGGATGCCGCGGCGGAGCAGCCGCTGGATGCGCTCGCGCCCGTCGGGGATGGCAGCATCGGCCGAGGCCGCCCACAGATCGGCATAGCGCCGGTTCCAGGCGACGAGCCGGTCAGACGGGTCGAACATGGCGAAGCCGGCATTGATCGCCTCGATCGCATCCTTGAGCCGGCTCTCGGCCTGGCGCTGCTCGGTCACGTCGATCGCGACGGAGAGGATCGAGAGGGCGCCGCTGTCGTCGAGCCTGAGCGGCAGCCGCGTGGTCAGGTAAGCGCGATCTGTGCCGTCGTGATCGGCGGCGTGGATCTCATGGAAGGGCACCGGTTTGCCGGTCTCGAGCACGCGCCGGTCGATCGCCTCGTCGCGGCTGCCGAAGGCATCACCGAAGACCTGGGTGGCGCGGCGGCCGAGGATCTGCCCGCCCGGCTCCTTCGACAGCAGCAGCATGCGGCTCTTCAGCGCCTCGTTGACCAGGAGATAGCGAAGCTCGCGATCCTTGACGCTGATGGATGCCGGTACCGTGTCGATGATCGCCTGCAACAGGTGGCGCTGCTGGTCGAGCTTCGACTGGGCGCGGGCCGCGATGTCCCAGGCCTCGATCTCGGCGGTGATGTCGCGCCCGGTGCCGCGATAGCCCTGGAAGCCGCCTGTCTCGTCGAAATAGGGCCGGCCGCTGACCGAGATGTGCCGGCGCTTGCCGGAGGCGTCGATGCGGGCATAGGTGAAGTTGCGGAAGGGACGGCGCTGCGCCAGGTCGTCCTCATGCGCGGTGAGCAGCGCTTCCGAGACAAGCGGCTGCGTCTCGCGCCGTGTCTTGCCGAGATCGTCGGCGGCGGAGCCGCCGCCATGCGCCTCCGCATGCGGCGAGACATAGGTGAAGCGCAGCTCCGGTCCCATTTCCCAGAGCCAGTCCGATGTGGACTCCGCGAAGTCGCGGAAGCGGCCTTCGCTTGCCTGGCGATGGCGCACCTCGCGGATCAGCCGCTCGTTGAGCGCGGCGATGCCGGCCGCAACAAGCAGCGCGAAGATGGCGCTGGCGGTGAAGCTCGGCCACCAGCCGCGCACGATCTCGGCGCGCGAGACGGCGACGACGGCGACGAGCGGCCAGCCGGCCACCGGCTGGTAGTGGACGATGTAGGTGCTGCCGTCGTCGCGCTCCAGGCTGAGCGTGCTCATCGGCATCTGCAGCTGCCGGCCGGTGAGCGCCTTGGCGAGCCATGCCGCCGAGGCTTGCGCGGGATAGGTGGCGACGATCTCGCCGCTGTCGCTCAGGAGCGCAGCCCAGCCGGAATTCCCGGCAAGCTCGGCCATCACCGGCTCGATACGGGCTAGATCGAGGAGGCCTCCACCGTCGAGGACGCGCTGCACGCGTTCCTCGATGACGCAGGCTCCAAGGGCCGCGTGCTCAGCCGCGGTCGCCAGTCTCTGCTGGAAGCCCGCAATGGTTCCCCAGGCATGGAGCCCGAGCACGCAGGCGATGATGGTGAGGCCGGCGACGCGCAGCCACCGGCGCCGGCTGCGTTTGAGCTCCATCCCCCTCGTGTCCGACCGCGCTTTGCCGAAGCTTCTCGCTTGCGGTCTCGTTCTCCCCGATAAACGCAGCGTATAGCACTGATGCGATCGCGAACAAGCCGCGCGCGAGAAAAAAGGGGTTAAAAATCAAGGGGCTGTCCCAGATAACTCGGTTATGGAGTTATCATGGGACGGATACGACGGAGCCGATTGGGGGTCTCGAAGCAGGATCGCCTGATCGAACATTTCGTAGCAGGAACGACGGCGCGTACCGCATCG
>VGEH01000055.1 GCA_016869375.1 Alphaproteobacteria bacterium
TGACCTACTTCGCCTTCCCAGACATCCACTGGCAGAAGATCCGCACCAACAACCCACTCGAGCGGATCATGAAAGAGATCCGCCGACGAACCCGTGTCGTCGGTGCCTTCCCTGATGGTCAGTCCTGTCTCAACTTGGCGGCTGCGCGGCTGCGCTATATCGCAGGATCGGCGTGGTCAGCCAGGTGCTACATGAACATGCGGCCACTCTATCAGCCGCAGGTCCCACAATCCGGAGCCGCCGCCTGATCAAATGTGCGAAAGATTCTGGACAGGACCGGCGCGTCAGCCGCGCGGCGGACGGCATCGCGCGCTTCGCCTATGCGGAGACGACGCCGGAGGAGAAGTCGGCGCTGAAGAACTACCTCGCCGGACTATCCCGGATCGCCATCTCCGGCCATGCGCGGCCAGAGCAGCGCGCCTACTGGATCAACCTCTACAACGCGCTCACGGTCGATCTCGTCCTGGACCGGTTTCCCGTCGCGTCGATCCGCGACATCTCGATCTCCCCCGGCCTGTTCACCATCGGCCCATGGGGCCGGAAGCTGATCGAGGTGGAGGGCGTGGCTCTCAGCCTCGACGACATCGAGCATCGCATCCTGCGGCCGATCTGGAAGGATCCGCGGCTGCACTACGCGCTCAACTGCGCTTCGCTCGGCTGCCCCGATCTTCAGGCGACGGCGTTCACCGCGGCGAATGCCGAGGTACTGCTCGATGCCGCGGCCCGTGCCTTCGTCAACCATCCGCGCGGCGCCCGGATCGCCGACCGCCGGCTGACCGTCTCCTCGATCTATGTCTGGTTCCGCGAGGACTTCGGCGGCACCGACGATGGCGTCATCCGCCATCTCGACACCTATGCCGATCCGCCGCTGAAGCGCGCCCTGGAGACTGTCCGGGGCGTGGCCGGCCACGCCTACGACTGGCGCCTCAATCGCTAGTCGAGCTGCAGCAGCACGCCCTTCAGATAGGCGGATTCCGGCAGCATCGGATGCACGGGATGGTCGGCGGCGGCGCCGGCCTGGCGGAGGATGCGGCCCGAGCGCCGGGCGCGGCCGATGCCGCGCGTGACCTCGGTCAGGAAGGACGGCGGATCGACGTTGTGGGAGCACGACGCGGCGAAGAGGAAGCCGCCGGGTGCTACCAGCCGCGCCGCCATCTCGGCCAGCTTGCGGTAGCCCCTGAGGCCGGTGACCAGGTCCTTCTTCGATTTGACGAAGGCGGGCGGGTCGACGACGACGATGTCGAAGCGCTCGTTCGTCGCCGCGCGCCGTTCGAGGTCCTTGAAGGCCTCGGCCTGGACGAAGCGGCAGCGCGCCTCGAGGCCGTTGAGTTCGGCAGCGCGCTTGGCCAGATCGAGCGCGAGCTCGGAGCGGTCGACCAGCACGACCTCGGCAGCGCCCGCGGCGGCGGCCTGCAGGCCGAAGGCCCCGGTATGGGCGTAGACGTCGAGCACGCGCGCGCCTTTGGCGAGGCCGGCGACGGCGCGACGATGATCGCGCTGGTCGAAGAACCAGCCGGTCTTCTGCCCCTCGGTCACATGGGCGAGGAAAGTGACGCCGTTCTCCTCGAGGCGCACCGGCCCGTCGATCGCCCCCTTGGCGATGCGCACGCCCTCCGACAGGCCCTCGACCGAGCGCAGCGCGCTGTCGTTGCGGATCACGATCGCGGCCGGTGAGAGCACCGCGTCGATCGCCTCGACCAGCGCATCCGAGAGCTTGTCCATGCCGGCCGAGTTCACCTGCGCCACGACGACGTCGCCGAAGCGGTCGATCACCGTTCCCGGCATCCCGTCGGCCTCCGCATGGACCAGGCGGTAGTAAGGTCCGGCGAAGAGCCGTTCGCGCAAGGCCAGCGCCTGGGTGATCCGCTGCCTGAGCCAGGCCGTATCGATGGAGGCATCGGCATCGCGTTCGAGAAGGCGCCCGGCGATCAGGGAATGCGCATCGAAGAAGCCCACGCCCAGCGGGCGGTTGTCATGGCTGACGAAGCGGGCCACCGTCCCGCGCGGCAGCGCCTTGGCCGCCGGCGTCATCTCGATCTCGTTCGAATAGATCCAGGGATGGCCTTCGAGCGGCCGCTTGTGGCGGCCCGGCAGAAGGCGGATATCGGGGCGAAGGTCCGTCGTCATGGGCGGGCCTTCTATAGGCGCCCCATGGGCTTTCGGCTAGAGTTCCGTGCCACCATGAACGAGCGCGAGGAACAGCTCCGGCGCGACGCCGCGGCGATGGCGGATGCGATCGATCGCGAGATCGAGGGCGTGTTCCGGCCCGCCTCGGAGCATGCCGGCCGCGTCGGCGACATGGCGCAAGAGCTGACCCTGCTTGCCGATCGCACGGTCCGGCGCGCCGAGGCGCTGAAGGCTTCCGGCGAGGTCGGCGATCCGGCGGCGATGGCCGAGCTGACGGCGATGGCCGAAATCCTCCGCAGCCTCTCCGGCGAACTCCATGTCATGACCCAGCGCTCGGCCCAGGATCTTCACGAGGTGAAGACCCGGCTGGTGCGCGCCGTCCGCGCGACCGCGCTCGGCAATCGCCGGCGCTATGAACGTTTCGATATCGACGTCGCGGCCGAGGCCAGCTTCTCCGGACGCCGCGAGCCGGCGCGCGTGGTCAATCTCTCGCTCGGCGGGGCCAAGATGGACCT
Organism: Alphaproteobacteria bacterium; assembly: GCA_016869375.1. GTDB lineage: Bacteria > Pseudomonadota > Alphaproteobacteria > SHVZ01 > SHVZ01 > SHVZ01. Next base: position 2,643 of record VGEH01000055.1, read on the forward strand.
CGCGATCAACCGCGAGATCGGCACCTTCGTCGCGCTCAGGGTCGCCGGCCTCACCCATGAGCTTCGGGGCGAGGTCGTGAAGGTGAGCGAGGACGGGACCCAGCTCCGCTTCACCATCGGCGACGAAGCCGCCGACGAGCTCCGGCGCTTTCTCGAGCATGCCGGCTCGACCAGGCCCAGGCAGTCCGATTGAGCGTGCAAGGCGTCTGATGCTGCGGGCGGCCTTCGGCCTCGCCGCGCCGGCGTTTCTCGCCACCGGCTGCTCGCCCCTCGTCCTGCTGAACTGGGCCAGCCCCGAGCCAGCTTATGACCGCCTGGAATTCGCCTATGGCACCCATGCGCGTCAGCGCCTGGACGTCTATCGGCCGAAGGACCTGAAAGGACCGGCGCCGGTCGTCGTCTTCTTCTATGGCGGCGGCTGGGAAGGAGGCGAGCGTGCCAATTATCGCTTTGCCGCGCTGGCCCTGGTCGAACGGGGCTTCGTCGTCGCGCTCCCGGATTACCGCGTCCACCCCGAGATCGGCTTTCCGGTCTTCCTCGAGGACTCGGCCAGGGCCGTCGCCTGGGTCCATCGCGAGATCGCGGCGCATGGCGGCGATCCGGCGCGCCTTTTCCTCATGGGCCACTCGGCCGGCGCCTACAACGCCGTGATGCTGTCGATCGACGCGAGCTATCTCGCCGCTGCCGGCGTGCCGGCGACGGCGATCTCCGGCGCCGTCGGCCTCGCCGGGCCTTACGACTTCCTGCCGCTGACATCGAAGACGCTGCAGGCGATCTTTGCCGCACCTGACATGGCGAAGACGCAGCCGATCACCTTCGCGCGTCCCGATGCGCCGCCGATGCTGCTGGCGACGGGCGACGAGGACGGCACCGTCTATCCGCGCAACACGCGCAATCTCGGCCGCCGGCTCCGCGAGCTCGGCGCGCCGGTCGAGACCATCGAGTATTCAGGGCTCGGCCATGCGGGTATCGTGATCGCGCTGTCGCCGCTGTTCCGCGGCACCGCGCCGGTCCTGGAGGACGTCACGCGGTTCCTCGATGAGAAGATCATGAAGGGGAAGTCATGACCGCGCACCATCACCACGGCCACACCCTGCACAAGCACCAGGGTCATCTCGGCTGGAACAACGCCAACCCGCCCGTGCTGACCATCGCGCCGGGCGAGACCGTCTCCTTCGAGGTGGCGGAAGCTTCCGGCGGCCAGCTCTCGCCGACCTCGGTGCTGGCCGATGTGACGAAGATGGATTTCGGCAAGGTCAATCCGGTCACCGGCCCTGTGCTGATCGACGGCGCCAGGCCCGGCGACGCGCTCAAGGTGACGCTGGTCTCGTTCCGCCCCTCGGGCTGGGGCTGGACCGCCAACATCCCCGGCTTCGGCCTGCTGGCCGACCAGTTCAAGGAGCCGGCGCTCCACATCTGGAAATACGATGCGGCCAGCCTCGCCCCGGCGCTCTACGGCCCGGGCGGGCGCGTGCCGCTCAAGCCCTTCGCCGGCACCATCGGCGTGGCGCCCGCCGAGGCGGGCCTGCACTCGATCGTCCCGCCGCGCTCGGTCGGCGGCAACATGGACATCCGCGACATGGCCGCCGGTACAGAACTCTATCTGCCGGTCGCGGTTCCGGGCGCGCTCTTCTCGGTCGGCGACACCCATGCGGCGCAGGGCGATGGCGAGGTCTGCGGCACCGCGATCGAGAGCCCGATGGAGGTCACGCTCAAATTCGACCTCGTGCGCAACGCCAGCCTCAAGATGCCGCGCTTCACCACGCCCGGGCCGGTCTCGCGTCACCTGGACACCGCCGGCTACGAGGTCACCACCGGCATCGGGCCGGACCTGATGACCGGAGCGCGCGATGCCGTGCAGGGCATGATCGACCTGTTAACCAAGAAGACAGGAATTTCGGCGGTCGATGCCTATATGCTCTGCAGCGTCTGCGGCGACCTCCGCGTCAGCGAGATCGTCGACCAGCCCAACTGGGTGGTTTCCTTCTACTTCCCGCGGGTTGTGATTGGCTGAGCGGCGTAGGAAGCCTCAGAAGCTTCTTGGGCTCGGCCCCGTCGCGGTATATTAGAAGGCCGCGCGAGGCCCCATTGGGCCGGCTGCCGACGAGGATTGAGACGAGATGAGGGCATTGCGCCCGTTGGTTATCTCCGGACGCGAGGTGCTGCCTCTGATCGAGGGCGGCAAGGGCATCGCCGTGTCCAATGGCGAGAGCTCGGGCGCCTGGGCGGCGGCCGGCGGCGTCGGCACCTTCTCCGGCGTCAACGCGGATTCGCGCGACGCGCAGGGCAACATCATTCCGTGGATCTATCACGGCCGTACGCGCCGCGAGCGCCATGAGGAGCTGATCGCCGCGTCGATCAAGGGCGGCATCAACCAGGCCCGGATCGCGCACGAGACGGCGCGCGGCGAAGGCCGCATCCACATGAACGTGCTCTGGGAGATGGGCGCGGCCGAGCGCGTGCTGCACGGTATCCTGGAAGGCACCAAGGGCCTGATCCACGGCGTCACCTGCGGCGCCGGCATGCCCTATCGTCTTGCCGAGCTCTGCGAGAACTATCGCATCCACTACTACCCGATCATCTCCTCGGCGCGGGCCTTCCGCGCCTTGTGGAAGCGGGCCTACCACAAGTTCCGGCACTGGCTCGGCGCGGTGGTCTACGAGGACCCCTGGCTTGCCGGCGGCCATAACGGGCTTTCGAACGTCGAGGATCCGGAGAAGCCGGAGGATCCGTTCCCGCGCTTGCGCGAGCTGCGCAAGGTCATGAACGAGGTCGGCCTCACCGAGACGCCGATCATCATGGCCGGCGGCGTCTGGTACCTGCGCGAGTGGGAGCACTATCTCGACAATCCCGAGATCGGCAACATCGCCTTCCAGTTCGGCACGCGGCCGCTTCTGACCCGGGAAAGCCCGATCTCCGAGGCGTGGAAGCGGAAGCTGATGACCCTCAAGGAGGGCGACATCTGGCTCAACCGCTTCAGCCCGACCGGCTTCTACTCCTCGGCCGTGAAGAACCCCTTCCTGATGGATCTGAAGGCGCGTTCCGAGCGCCAGGTCGCCTATCAGAGCCATGCCGTCGCCGACCACGACACCGCCTTCAAGGTCGGCGCGCGCGGGCGCGAGGTGTTCCTGACCGCGCATGACGCCGAGCGCGCCCATGGATGGGTGGCCGAGGGTTTCACCGAGGCGATGCGCACGCCGGATTCGACCCTGATCTTCGTCGACCCGCCGACGGCGATGACGATTCACAAGGACCAGGTCGACTGCATGGGCTGCCTTTCGGCCTGCGGTTTCTCCAACTGGATGCAGAACGAGGCGGGGACTACCGGCAAGAAGGCCGATCCGCGTTCCTACTGCATCCAGAAGACCCTCCAGGCGATCAGCCATTCCGAGGATTGCGAGCACCAGCTGATGTTCGCCGGCCACAACGCCTTTCGCTTCGCCGGCGACCCCTTCTACGCCGGGGGCTTCGTGCCCACCGTGGGCCAGCTGGTCGAGCGCCTGACCACGGGCGACTAGGACGTAAGGCTTGCCGAAATCTGCAAGCCGCGTCATATGTCGGGCATGACCATGGCCACCGAAGCGCGGCCTTTTTCGGAGCCGCTGGACCGGCTGAAGCGGGCGGGCTTACGCCCGACCCGTCAGCGCCTGGCCCTGGCCCGCCTCCTGTTCAGCCGCGGCGACCGCCATGTGTCGGCCGAGCAGCTACATGCCGAGGCCAAGACGGCGCGGGTCGTGGTGTCGCTGGCCACTGTCTACAACACCCTCAACCAGTTCACCCGTGCCGGCCTCCTGCGCGAGGTCGTGGTCAAGGCCGGGCGCTCCTACTTCGATACCAACACCTCCGACCATCACCACGTGCTCGCGGTCGCCACCGGCGATCTGATGGACATCCCCGCCGGCACCCTGGCGGTCAGCGGCTTGCCCGAGGTGCCGGACGGCCTCGAGGTCGAGCGCGTCGACGTCGTGGTCAGGCTGCGCCCGCGCGCCTGATTGCGAGCCGTTCGCAGATAGATTAGATCCATTCTAAACTGTTGACGCGGTAAGGCACCCTTCCTAGGATCGCCTTGGAGGGGGCGGCAGGTCGCCGTTCCCGCGAGCTTGAGGAGGAACGGAAAATGGCGGGCTTAAAGGGCTCCAAGACCGAAGCCAATCTGAAGGCGGCGTTCGCCGGCGAGAGCCAGGCGAATCGGCGCTATCTCTACTTCGCCCAGAAGGCGGACGTTGAGGGCTACAACGACGTGTCGGCGGTGTTCCGCTCGACCGCCGAGGGCGAGACCGGCCACGCGCACGGCCATCTCGAATTCCTCGAGGCGACCGGCGATCCGGCGACCGGGCTCCCGATCGGGTCGACCGCCCAGAACCTGAAGGCGTCCATCGCCGGCGAGACGCACGAGTACACCGACATGTACCCGGGCATGGCGCGGACCGCACGCGAGGAAGGCCACGCCGAGATCGCCGACTGGTTCGAGACCCTGGCGAAGGCTGAGAAGAGCCACGCCGGCCGCTTCCAGAAGGCCCTCGACGGCCTGTCCTGAGTCCGACTGGAGCGCGCGAGGGCCGGGGGCTCTCGCGCGCTCTTCGTTTTTTCCGGAGGAGCGCGCTGATGCGCGAAGGCAGCCTAGAGGCGCCGGTTCGCCACCCGATCGACTGGACCAACCCCGACTTCTACGACGAGGCCGCGCTCGAGAAGGAGATGCGGCGGGCTTTCGACATCTGTCACGGGTGCCGGCGCTGCTTCAATCTCTGCGATTCCTTTCCGCGCCTGTTCGACCTGGTCGACGCCGCCGGCGATGCCGAGGTCCATGGCATCGACAAGAACGACTTCGGCAAGGTCGTCGATGCCTGCACGCTCTGCGACCTCTGCTTCATGACCAAGTGCCCCTATGTGCCGCCGCACGAATGGGACCTCGATTTTCCGCACCTGATGCTGCGCTACCGCGCGATCGAAGCCCGCAAGGGCGAACGCCCCTTCCAGGACGGCCAGCTCAGCCAGACCGACCGTAACGGCAAGCTCGCCGGCTTGGTGGCGCCGCTCGCCAACTGGGCGACGGACCGCAAGAACCGGCTGACGCGGCCGCTGATGGAGAAGGTCGCCGGCGTTCATCGCGACGCCGACCTGCCGAAGTTCCACGGCAAGACCTTCGCCAAGCGCGCCAAGGAAGAGCCGGCGGAGGTCTCGGCGACCGCGCCGGCGCGCGGCCGCAAGGCGGTCCTCTACGCGACCTGCTTCGTCAACTACAACAACCCCGCGATCGGCGAGGCAGCGCTGAAGGTGCTCGCGCGCAACGGGGTCGAGTGCGAGGTCGTCTATCCCGAATGCTGCGGCATGCCGCAGCTCGAGCAGGGCGACCTGCCGCGCGTGGCGAAGAAGGCGAGGAACGTCGCGCTGGCGCTGAAGCCCTATATCGACCAGGGCTACGACGTCGTCGCGCTGGTGCCCTCCTGCGCGCTGATGCTGAAGTTCGAATGGCCGCTGCTGATGCCGGACGACCCCGACGTGAAGAAGCTTTCGCAGGCGACCTTCGACGTGAGCGAATACGTCGTCGACATCGCCAAGCGCGAAGGCCTGGCGCCGGGCCTGACGCCGATCGAGGGCGGCGTCGCCGTCCACCTCGCCTGCCACGCGCGCGCCCAGAATATGGGACCGAAGGCGGCAGAGATGCTGCGCTTGATCCCGCAGACCCAGGTCGCGGTGGTGGAACGCTGCTCGGGCCATGGCGGTTCTTGGGGGGTCATGCTCGAGAACTTCGAAGTCGCGCTCAAGGTCGGGAAACCGGCGGCACAGCAGGTCGCCAAGCTCGGGCGCCGACACGTCGCCTCCGAGTGCCCGCTCGCCGGCCAGCACATCGTCCAGGTCATGGAGCGGCTGGAGGGCGTCGAGGCGCCGGCCGAGGCGCTGCACCCGATCCAGCTTTTCGCCCGCGCCTATGGGATCGAGGCCAGCCGATGACGCGCCAGGTCACCCGCGCCGACATCCTGCCGGCCGCCGAATACGCCGATCTCCGCAAGCAGAAGCGGACGGAGATCGTTGCACTCAAGAAGAACCGCCGGCTCGAGGTCGGGCCGTTCGCGACCTTCTACTTCGAGTGCTTCGAGACGATGCTGGCGCAGATCCACGAGATGCTCTTCATCGAGCGCGGCGGCGAGGAGCAGATCCAGGGCGAGCTCGACGCCTACAATCCGCTCATCCCGAAGGGCGAGGAGCTGGTGGCGACGGTGATGTTCGAGATCGACGACCCGCTCCGGCGCGCCCGCGTGCTGGCCCGCCTCGGCGGCGTCGAGGAGACGGCCTTCGTCGAGGTCGCGGGCGAGCGCATCCGCGGCAAGGCCGAAGAAGACCAGGACCGCACCAACGCCGAAGGCAAGGCCTCCAGCGTGCAGTTCATCCGCTTCCAGTTCACTGCGGCGCAGATCGCGAAGTTCCGGGCATCCGGAGCGCAGGTGCTGGTGGGCTTCGACCACCCGGAATACGGCCATCTCGCTGTCATGCCCGAGACCGTCCGCGCCGCTCTCTCGAAAGACTTCGCCTAAGACGCGTTCGCCTTGACCCGCTTCTGGGCGTCTCGGCACTATGCGGGCGAGTTTCCAAGAGGAAAGCCGATATGCCTCTGGCGCTGAGCGCGGCCGAAGCACGCAAATATGACGAGACCGGTTTTCACTTCCCGATCAGGGCCTTCTCGGAAGGCGAGGCGGACGGCCTCTACCGGCAGGTGGTCGAGTCCGAGCGGAAGCTCGGCGGTCCCTTCAAGGGGCGCTTCAACCAGAAGTGCCATCTGCTCTTCCCGTGGCTCTACGACATCGTGACCAGCGACCGCATCCTGGATGCGGTCGAGCCGATCCTCGGTCCCGACATCTTCTGCTGGTCGGCCGGCTTCTTCCACAAGCGGCCGGGCGACGGCAATTACGTCTCCTGGCACCAGGACGCGACGTATTGGGGCCTCTCGGAGCCCGACGTGCTGACCGCCTGGGTCGCCTTCACGCCGAGCAATCCCGAATCCGGCTGCATGCGCGTGGTCTCCGGCACGCACAAGACCCAGCTCAAGCACGAGGACAAGTTCGACGACGCCAACATGCTCTCGCGCGGCCAGGAGATCGCCGCCAAGGTCGACGAGAACGAGGCGATCGACATCATCCTGCAGCCGGGCGAGATGTCGCTGCATCATGTGCTGCTGGTGCATGGCTCGGGCGTCAACAAGAGCAAGCTGCCGCGTGTCGGTTTCGCCATCCGCTACATCCCGACCAAGCTCCGCCAGCTTGGCATCGTTCGCACCAGCGCCACGCTCGCGCGCGGCAAGGACAACTACGGCAACTTCGATCACGAGCCGCGGCCGGAAGGCGATCTGCATCCGGCGGCGGTCGAACGCCACCGCAAGATCACCGAGGCGCAGCTGAACGTGCTCTATGCAGGCGCGGCGCAGGCGGGCAAGCGTACGGACGCCGACCTGGCATCGCAGAAGCGAGCCGTCGGCGGCATGTAGCCGCCGCTTCAGCTCTTCGAGTTGAAGACCTTGTGGGCGCGGGCGACGAGGCCCATCAGCTCGCGCCCGACATTGCCGCCATCGTCCAGGATCTTGTGCCTGACGGCGGCGCGGAAAGCGATCAGATGGGTCTTGATGAACTCCATCAGCCGCCCCGAGACGAGGTAGTTGCCGCCGGTATAGTGGGCGAGCGAACGCGACACGGCGCTCATCAGGACGAAGCCGGCCGCCGCCGAATCCTGCGCCGCCTGCGTCGCGGTGGCGTTGATCTTCACGCGCCCCGGCCCGAACGGGTTGCGGCCGAACTCGTCGAAGTCGCCGTCGAGCCGCTGCGAGTAGTCGCCCATCGCCTCGGCCGCCTTCTCGCGCGAGGCGGTGACGGCGGCGATCGCCTTGCGCACGGCGTCGGCCGGGATCGCGCGCGGCTTGCCGTCCGGCAGGTGCTCGAAGGCGATCACCATCGCGCCGTCGTCGACGGCGAAGCGATAGGGATCGTGGATGTGGTGAATGCGGGTCTCGGCGGTGAAGCGGCGCTCGACCGTGTCGCCGTCGCTGCGGGTGCGGCGGTCCGGGCCGACATAGGTGGGCGTGACGAAGAACCGCCGCGGCTTGACCACCGTCCGCGCCACGGCGCCGAGCAGCCGCTCGCGGTTGAAGGGCTTGGTCAGGAAGTAGTCGGCGCCGCAATCGATCGAACGCTTGACCTGGTCGGCCGTGAAGATCTGCGAGGTGACGATGACCGGAAGCGCCGGCGTCGATGAATCCGCGTCGGTGCGCACCCATTTCAGGAGGTCGAAGCCGAGCTCGCCCTGGTCGCCGAACTCGACGATCGCGAGGTCGTATTTCTGGCTGCTTTCGGCCAGCCGCGTCCGTGCCGCATCGACGGATTCGGTGCCGTCGATCTGGCCGAGACGAGATGCCTTGAAGACGTCACCGATCTCCTGGACCACAGCCGGGCTGCGGTCCACCACCAGGGTCCGGATGTTCAGCCCCAGCGGGTCTGCCATTCGTTATCCATGAGCGGGGACGAGGTTGGGCGAAAGAACCATAGGAAACCCGCTCTTCGCAAGGCTCATTTCCCCAAACGTTCTGTTCCCGGAAGGCTTCTAGTCCCGGCCGGCGGCGTCGAGATGCGGCTTCAGCCGCCCGGTTAACCAAAGTCCGAACATACGGAAGTCGGAAATCAGCGACCACCAGGGATGGGTGAAGGTCGCTGGCCGATTGCGCTCGACCGCCGCATGCGCGGCCCAGGCGAAGGCATAGCCGGAGACGATAGCGGCCAGGAGCAGGCGCCAATCGCCGAGAATCGCCGCCGAGGCGAGCAGCACCAGGGCAAGCCCGGTGCCGACATAGTGCAGCGCCCTGGTCCTGGGCCGGCTGTGCTCGCGGAGATACCGGGGCCAGAACGAGGCGTAGTCGGGCGATCGACCGTCCATGGCGGCAATTCTTCCCGGTTTGGCGGCCCTTGTCACCTTGCCTGCAGGCGGCGGGGAGCCTAGATAGCCGGAACACCACGCATCGAGGGACAGATGGGCTACAGGCTGGCGGTTGTCGGCGCGACCGGCAATGTCGGGCGCGAAATGCTGCAGACGCTTGCCGAGCGCAAATTCCCGGCGGACGACGTCGTGGCCCTGGCCTCGTCCAAGTCGATCGGCCGCGAGGTGAGCTATGGCGAGGACCACACGCTCAAGGTCCAGGATCTCGCGACCTTCGACTTCAAGGGGATCGACCTCGTCCTGTCCTCGCCCGGCGCCAAGGTCTCGGCGGTGCATGCACCCAGGGCCGCCAAGGCCGGGGCGGTGGTGATCGACAACACCTCGCACTTCCGGATGGAGCCGGACGTGCCGCTGGTGGTGCCGGAGGTGAATCCGGAGGCGCTCGCCGGATTCGGCAAGCGCAACATCATCGCCAATCCAAACTGCTCGACCATCCAGCTGGTGATGGCGCTGAAGCCGCTGCACGACCTGGCGCGGGTCCGGCGTGTCGTCGTCGCGACTTACCAGTCGGTCTCCGGCGCCGGCCGCGAGGCGATGGACGAACTCTTCAACCAGACCCGCGGCATCTATGTGAACGACCCCATCAACAAGGAGGAGTTCACCAAGCAGATCGCCTTCAACGTCATTCCTCATATCGACGCCTTCATGGAAGACGGCTCGACCAAGGAGGAATGGAAGATGACGGCCGAGACCAAGAAGATCCTGGGCCGCGAGATCCAGGTCGCCGCGACCTGCGTGCGCGTGCCGGTCTTCATCGGCCATGCCGAGGCCGTCACCGTCGAGTTCGAGCATGCGATCGACGAGCGGACGGCACGCGAGGCGCTGAGGCGGGCACCGGGCATCAGCGTCATCGACCGCCGCGTCGACGAAGGCTATGTGACGCCGGTCGAGGCCGCCGGCGAGGATAATGTCTATGTCAGCCGCATCCGCCGTGATTCCACGGTCAAGAACGGCCTGCAGATATGGGTCGTCGCCGACAACCTCCGCAAGGGCGCCGCGCTCAACGCCATCCAGATCGCCGAGGCGCTGATCGCCGGCCCGATGAAGAAGGCGGCTTAGGCCACGGACTCGCACCAGCGGCGCCAGAGCGCGCGGTAGAGCCGCTCGATCTGCATGGCGCGGCGCTTGCCGTCGGTCAGCGGCGCCAGCGCCGCGCGCAGACTGGCGCGCTCCTTTGCCAGCCGGTCTCGGTCGCGCGCCAGCGCCGCGGCCGTAACCACATAGGCGTCGCCGTCCGCAGCGATCCACTCTTGCCGGCGGATCGCCTGCAGCAGGGCACCGCACCAGCGCTCGGCCATGGAGCCGCCGGCGAGGGTGACGACCGGAACGCCCATCCACAGCGCCTCGAAGCTCGAGGTCGAGCCGGAGAAGGGCCAGGTGTCGAGCACGACATGGGCCTCGCGATAGAAAGCGAGATGCGCCGACGCCGTGGCCTCGCCGGGGGCGAACTCGACGCGACCCGCCGGCAGCGCTGCCGCGATCTCCGCCTTCAGGCTCGTATCGTCGAAGGCCGCCCGGTAGCGGAGCCGAAGCCGCGCTTCCGGCACGGCCTCCAGCACGCGGGCCCAGAGCGCCAGGGTCTCGCGGTTGAGCTTGGCCGGGTTGGCGGCGGCGGCGAAAACCGGTGGGCCGTCGGGCAGAGCGGGATCGGGTGAATCCGCGATCGGCTGGTGCAGATAGAGATCGGGAAGCCGGAGGACGCGCTCGCTGAACCGCTCCTGCTCGCGCCGCGGCACGAGCCAGGAATCGGCGATCAGCGCGTCGATGGCGGCGATGCCGCTTGTGCCGCCGTCATGCAGGCTGATCTGCAGCGGGGCGCAGCGCCGGGCCGCAGCCTCGAGGCGGTTGGTGTCGAAGGAGCCGCCGACGAAGACCGCGATGTCGATGCCGTCCTTGCGGAGCGCGACGGCAAGCCTGTCGTCGTCGAGGCCGATGGTCGAGCGCCAGGGGCCGAGCGCCTTGAACCGCTCGGTTACCGCATCCTCGCGCGCCACCTCGCCATAGAGATGCGGCTCGACGGCCGCCCGGTCATGGCCGCCGATCAGCGGCAGCAGGCTGCGCGCGACCGGGTGGTCGCGCATGTCCGAAGAGAGATAGGCGACGCGCAGCGTCTGCGCCGGATCGGGTGTGTTCTTGAAGCGCGGCGCGGCGGCGCTGGCCGGTGCGAGCCGTCGGCGCAGGGCGGATGCTACGGCCGGATCGAGGCTGGGCACATAGAGCATCGTGGCGCGGACGGATTTTCGCGCCGACTCGCTGCTCTCCGTCGCCAGCCGCCGTCGGGCGAGCGTGAGCGCCGACGTTGCGCGGCCGAGGACGAAGAGCCCCTGCGACAGGTGGCCGAGCGCCTCGGCGGTTGCCGGCTGCAGCGCCAGGATGCGCCGCTGATAGGCGAGGCCGCGATCGAGCTGCCCGGCCTCGCGCCAGGCGACGGCGAGGTTGCCGAGCAGCGCCAGGTCCTGCGGCATGGCTTTCAGCGCGGCCTCGAAGCCACTGATGGCGCCGGTGGCATCGCCGGAGACAAGGCGGGCTTCGCCGAGGCCGCGCCGGCTCGGCGAGAAGTCGGATGAGAGGGCGAGGGCGGCGCCATGCCAGCGGCATGCATCGCTGCCGCGTCCGAGTGCGGTCGCGAGGGTGCCGATGCCGGACAGCGCGGAGAGCTGGCGCGGATCGAGAGCCAGCGCGCGGCGGAAGGAGCCGGAGGCTGCGCCGAGCTGCCGCTCCGCCAGCAGCGCTTCGCCCAGATGGGCGTGTATCTCGGCGACATCGCGAACATGGCGGAGGGCGGCGCGGAAGCGCTCGGCCGCTTCCGCCGGACGGTCGAGGATCAGAAGCAGGCGGCCTAAATTGTTCTGCGCCTCGGCATAGTCCGGCTTCGCCTTCACCGCTGCGGCGAGCTGCACGATCGCCTTGTCGGGATCGCCCTTCTGGAAGGCGATCAGCCCGGCGATGTGCAGCGCCACAGGATCGCGCGGGCTCTTCGCCAGCACGGTCGCCATGACCGCCTGGGCTTCGTCGAGGCGCCCTTCCTGGAAGGCGGCGAGCCCCTGCTGCAGCCGCGGATCGACTCCGCCCGCCTTCGCCTGCGCCCGCCGCTCGTGGCGGTTCATGCGATGGTCTTGAGCGCCTGTCGCAGGCTGCCGCCGGCGGCGTCGAGTGCCTTCTCGGCCGCATCCGGCGTCAGGCCCTTGGCTACCAGCACGGCCGGCTTGACCCTTCCGTTGCAGCGCTGGAGCGCATCGCGGGCGGCCTCGGCGCCGATGCCGGCGATGTCCATCAGCATCTTCTCGCTGCGCTTCTTGAGTTTGATGTTGGTGGCGCGGAGATCGACCATGTAGCCGTCATGGACGCGGCCGAGCCTGGTCATCACCAGGGACGAGAGCAGGTTCAGCGTCGCCTTCTGCGCGGTGCCGGCCTTCATCCGGGTCGAGCCGCCGATCGCCTCAGGTCCCGTATCGAGCAGGATCGGCAGCTCCGCCGCAGCGAGCAGCGGCGCCGACGCATTGTTGGCGATGCCGATGCCGAGCGCGCCGGCGGCACGGCCGGTCTCCAGCGCGGCGATCGTGTAGGGCGTGGTGCCGCTGGCGGCGACGGCGATCACCGCATCTTTCGCCGAGACCTTGGCGTCGATTATGTCGCGCTTGCCGGCCTCGCGGTCGTCCTCGGCGCCTTCGACCGCTTTGATCAGCGCGTTCTCGCCGCCGGCGATGAGATAGACGACCCGGTCGTCGGGCCAGTCGAAGGTCGGCATCAGCTCGACGCCGTCGAGAAGGGCGAGGCGGCCGGAGGTGCCGGCGCCGACATAGACGAGTCGCCCGCCCGATCGCATGCGTGCCGTCACCGCTTCGGCCGCGGCCTCGATCTGGCCGGCGGCGGCGCGCACCGCGGCGATGGCGGCCATCTGGCCCTCGATGAAGACATCCAGGATGTCGCGGCTCGGCCACGCATCCAGGCCGTGATAGCGAGCGCCGATGGATTCGGTGGACATGCGACTCCCGGATTCGGTAAGGCGCGCATGCTACCATCCGGAAGAAATGGCTGGAACCTCGTGACCTCTCGTCTCTTAAGCGAAGCGCTCGAAGCGCCCGACCGGATCGCCGCCCAGCTCGCGGCCAACAGCGCGCCGATCGCCGACATCGTGCGCCGCCTGAAGGCCTCGCCGCCGCGCTTCGTCGTCAGCGCCGCGCGCGGCTCCTCCTCGCATGCGGCGCGCTACGGCAAGTACCTGATCGAGACCCGGCTCGGCCTCTTCACCGCCGCGGCTGCGCCCGCCGTCGCCACGCTCTACAAGGCGAAGATGAAGCTCGACGGCGCGCTGTTCTTCACCGTCTCCCAATCCGGGCGAAGCCCCGACCTCGTCGTGCAGACGGAAGCGGCGAAGGCTGCCGGAGCGCTGACGCTGACACTGGTCAATGACCTCGACTCCCCGCTGGCGAAGGTCTCCGACGCGGTGCTGCCCCTCGGCGCCGGTCCGGAGCAGAGCGTCGCCGCGACCAAGAGCTTCCTTGCCTCGCTCTCTGCCCTGGCGCAGCTGGTCGGCCTGTGGGCTGAGGACGCGAAGCTGCTCCAGGGGCTCGATCGCCTGCCGGACGCGCTGCGGCAAGCCGCCTCGACGTCATGGGACCTGTCGCTCGGCGAGGCGACCTCGCTCTTCGTCGTCGGCCGCGGCCTCGGCTTCGCCATCGCCTCCGAAGGCGCGATCAAGCTCAAGGAGGTCCTCGGCCTCCATGCCGAGGCCTATTCGGCTGCCGAGGTGCTGCACGGACCGATCACGCTGGTCGAGGATGGGTTCCCGGTGCTGGCCTTCGTCCAGGACGACGAGGCGCGCGCCTCGATGGAGGAGACGCTGTCGGCACTCTCCGCGAAGGGCGGTGCGATCTCGAGCGTGCCGACGGCGAAGCCGATCCATCCGGCGCTCGACCTCATCCTCCAGGCTCAGACGTTCTATCCCGCGGTCGCGCGGGCAGCGATCGCGCGCGGGCTCGACCCGGACCGTCCGCGGCATCTGACCAAGGTGACGGAAACCCTGTGAAGGCCTTCTCGGGCGGAAAGCTCTTCGACGGCGAGGCCATCCAGGACGGGATGGCCGTTCTCGTCGACGGTGCCCGCATCGTCGCCCTCCTGCCCGAGAAGGAGATTCCGGCTTCGGCGGCGCGCATCGCGTTGGACGGGCGTCTGCTCGCGCCGGGATTCATCGATCTGCAGGTGAATGGCGGCGGCGGCGTCCTCTTCAACGCGACACCGACCGTGGACGCGATCCGCGCCATCGGCCGCGCCCATCGCGTCTGTGGTACGACCGGCTTCCTCGTCACCTTCATCACCGATGCGACCGAGAAGATGGCGGCCGCCGTCGCAGCGACCCGCGAGGCGTTGAAGGCGGGCGTGCCGGGGCTCCTCGGTCTGCATCTCGAAGGGCCGTTCCTCAACCCGGCCAAGCGCGGCATCCATGACGCGCGGCACATCCGCACGCCGAACCAGGCGGACTTGGCGATCCTCGCGGAGCTTCCGGTCGGCTGCACCCTGGTGACGCTGGCGCCCGAGCGGGCACCGGAGGGGCTGATCGAGACGCTGACCAAGGCCGGTGTCGTTGTCGCCGCCGGCCATACCGATGCCGACTATGACCAGGCCGTCGCCGGCTTCCGCAAGGGCGTCGCCGGCGTCACGCATCTCTTCAACGCGATGACGCCCCTGACCTCGCGTGCGCCCGGCATGGTCGGCGCGGCGCTCGATCACGGCCCGGCCTGGTGCGGCCTCATCGTCGACGGCCACCATGTTCACGCGGCGAGCCTGCGCGTGGCGATCACCGCCAAGCCGCGCGGCACCATGATCCTCGTCACCGACGCGATGCCGCCGGCCGCCGGTGGTCGTGCCCGTTTCGATCTCGGCGGCCGGCCGATCCGGGCCGAAGGCGGGCGCCTCGTCGGCGCCGATGGCACGCTCGCCGGTGCCGATCTCGACATGGCGCGCGCTGTGGCCAATGCGGTCGACCTGCTCGGCCTCCGGCTCGAGGAAGCGCTGCGCATGGCCTCGCTCTATCCGGCGCAGGCGATGGGCGTGAGAGATCGCGGCCGCATCGCCCCCGGCCAGCGCGCCGATTTCGTCCTGCTGGACGACCGCCTGCGGGTGACCCAGACCTGGATCGGCGGCGAGACCGATGGCGCGTGAGTCGGCCGCTCGCCGCCTCCATCTCGCCGCGCGCCGACTCGCCGCGCTCGATCTTGCCGAGCGCGGGCTGAAGGATCGACCCGACGACCCGCTCTGCCTTGCCTGGCGCGCCGACCTCCGGAAGGCGCTCGACCTGCCGATCGATGCCGTCGCACGGCAGGCGCCGCCGCACCGGATCGACTTCGCCGAAGCCTGCCTCGATCCCTTCGCCGGGATCGGCGAGTCCAAGATCGAAAGCGCCGCTCTCTATCTCGCGCAGTTCGATCCCGATATCGAAGATGCTCGCCTGGTCGAAGCGCATCGGTCTTGGTCGAGGCGGCATGCCGACGGCCTGTCTCGCTACGCGCATTCGCCGGGGGCACGCGAACGCCTGCGCATCGGCTATGTCTCCGCCGATCTCGGGCAGCATCCGGTCGGGCGGTCTCTGCTCGGCACCCTGCCGGCCCATGATCGCGAGAAAGTCGAGGTCCACGTCTATTCCGACCGGCTCAGCCAGGACAGGGTGACGGCGCGGCTGCGTGCCGCGGCCGACGCATGGGACGACGTCGCCGATCTGGATGACGGCTCCCTTGCCGCACGCATCCACGACGACGGTATCGATGTCCTCGTCGATCTTGCCGGCCATAGCTGGGGCAATCGCCTGCTGACTTTCGCAAGCAAGCCGGCACCGGTTCAGGCCTCGTTCCTCGGCTACGGCGCCACGACCGGCTTGGCGGCCATGGATGCGGTGCTTTCCGACGCGTGGGAGGCGCCGACTGCGGCGCATTTCACCGAGAGCGTCGTCCGCCTTCCGTCCGGAAGGCTGCCCGCACCGAGAACGGCCACGCGGCAAAGGTATTCCGAGGTGCCGGTCTTCGGCTCGCTGAACAAGCTGGTGAAGCTGTCCCCGCCGGTCATCGCGCTCTGGGCGAGGCTGCTCAGGACCGTGCCGCAGGCGCGGTTGCTCCTTCGAACGCAGGGTCTCGACCAGCCCTGGATCCGGCGGCTGGTCGTCGAGGCGTTCGCGGCGCGTGGCATCGCCGAAGACCGGCTCGACCTTCGCGGGGCCGCGCCCGACGGTGCGCATCTCCTCACCTACGCCGAGATCGATGTTGCGCTCGACCCTTTGCCATTCGCCGGAGGCGTCACGACTTGCGATGCATTGTCGGTCGGGGTTCCGGTGGCCGCGCTTGCCGGTGCCCGGCCACTGGCGCGGCAGTCGATCTCAATACTGGCTCGCTCGGGCCTCGGCGACCTGATCGCCTCGGACGCGGACAGTTATGTGCAGGTCGCGGCCGATGCAGTCGGACGGGCCTTGCCGGTGACCGATCCGCCGGCGGCGCAGGCGCGCGAGCTGGAGGCTGTCTACCGCCAGCTCTGGGAGAAGCGCCGCGGCTCCAGGCCTGAGTGAAACCAAGTGATGAAGCCGACGATGTCGTAGATCGGCAGGCGAAGCGCATCGCGCAGCGCGGCGGAGTAGGGGGCCATGTTGGTGCATTCGAGCACCACGGCGCCGACCTCAGGATGCTTGTCGATGAGCGCGCGGCCGGCCGCGAGCAGGTCCTGCTCGGCGGCGGCGACATCCAGCTTCTCTTCGTTGCCGATCAGCACGCGCGTGAACTCAGCTCCGTCCTCGGTGCCCATGACCGGCGTATCGGCCGCGACGCCGGCGGCCTTGAGATGATCCGGCGTCAGCGAGCGCGCATCGACGGTCAGCACGCCGACGCGCTTGCCCGGCGGCAACAGCGCCTGCACGCCCGGGATCTGCATCAGGCTCGATGTGGCGACGGGCACCTTCACATGCGCCGCGATGTCGGCCTGGAACAGAGAGAGGAAGCCGCAATTGGTGGTGATGGCGTCGGCGCCGAGGCGAACGAGGTCCTCCGCGGCTTCGAGGAAGGGCAGCAGCAGGCCCTCGGCGCGGCGGCGCACGACTCGCTCGGGCGAGGCATCGCGTACGACCTTGTAGAGGACGGGGAAAGGCCAGGTCGTGGCGTTGCCCATGTCGCCGGGAATGCGCGGGAAGCGCGCCTCCAGCATCAGGATGCCGAGCGCGGCGCCGTAGATCGCCTTGCCCCCGGTGGCGACGCTCATGCGACCCACTCGGACACGGGGGCCTTCGCCTCGTGCAGCGGCTGAGAGATCACATCCACCAGCGTTGGCCCGTCGGTCTCGATGGCGCGTTTCAGCGTCGCCTGGAGATCGGCCGGATCCTCGACCTTCCATGCCTTGACACCGAAGGCTTCGGCAACTCGGGCATGGTCGGTGCGGTCGAAATCGACCGAGAAGTAGCGCTCGCCGAAGCCGCTCTTCTGCCCGGCCTTGATCCAGCCGAAGACGGCGTTGGAGACGACGATGAAGGTGATCGGCAGCTTGAGGCGGACCACGGTCTCCATCTCGCCGGCGGTGAAGCCGAAGCTGCCATCGCCCATGACGGCGACGACCTTCTTGTCCGGCCGGCCGACCTGCGCGCCGACCGCCGCTGACATCGAGTATCCAAGTGCTCCGTGAGCACGATTGGTGATGAAGTGCCGGCCCGGGCGCCGCATCTCGTAATGCGCCGAGAAATAGGGGCAGGGCGTGCCCGGATCGGCGACGATCACCGCGTCGTCCGGCAGCACCGCTTGCAGGTCGGCGATCAGCCGCTCCGGCTTGATCGGCGCGTCGGTCGAGCCGGCCAGCGCGTCGAAGGCGACCCGCTTCCTTGCCTTGAGCGCGGCGAGCGTGGCGCGCGGATCGTTGCCCATCCTGTGCCCGGCAACGTCATTCACCAGCGCGCCGAGCGCTAGCCTGGCGTCGCCGGCAACGGCGGCATCGGTTTTGTAGTTGACGCCGATCGTCGCGGGATCGACGTCGATATGCACGATCCTGGCCTTGCCCGGCGTCGGATGCCGCCAGCGCTCGGTGGTGACCGAGCCGGCGCGGCAGCCGATGAACATTACGAGATCGGCCGCCTCGATCGCTTCGCGTGTCTCGACGGTGCCGCCATTGGAGCCGACGACGCCGATGGCGAGCGGATGCGTCTCTGCGATCGAGCCCTGACCGGAGACGGTGGTGGCGACTGTCGCGCCGAGCGTTTCCGCCAGCGCCTGAAGCTCCGCTTCGGCGCCGGCGATCACCACGCCGCCGCCGCAGATGAAGACCGGGTTCCTCGCCGCGCGCAGCAGGCCGGCTGCCTCGACGACTGCCGCCGGATCGGGGGCGAGGCGTCGCGCCGGGAAAGTACCGAGCGCGGCATCCGCCCAGATCTCGGACTCCTCGACCGGCTCCTTCTGCACGTCGAAGGGGAAGGAGAGATGCGCGGCACCGGGCCGGCCGGTGGTCATCTGCGTGAAGGCGGCGCGGACATAGCGCGGCAGCTTGGCGCCGCGATCGATGACGCGCGTGAACTTGGCGAGCGGGCGGAACAATCCCTCTTGGTCGAGCTCGGTCAGTGCGAAGCGGCCGCGCGAAGTCGTCGCCACGTCGGTGGTGATCGCCAGCACCGGGATCGAGGATTCATTGGCCTCGACCACGCCCGGCAGGATGTAGGTGGCGCCGCCGCCGCTCGGCCCCTCGCAGACGCCGACCTTGCCGGTCACGCGCGCATAGGCATCCGCCATATAGGCGGCCGAGCGCTCGTCGCGCGTCAGGATGTGGCGCATCGATCCGCCGATGCGCTGGAAGGCGTCGTAGAAGGGCAGGCTCGTGTCGCCGCAGAGGCCGAAGACATGGCGCACGCCATGCGCCTCGAGCATGCGCACCATCGCCTCGGCGCCGGAGAGCTGATTGGTGGACATCGCGCTAGACGACCTGGAAGCCGCGGGCGAAGGGATCGCGATCGTCGACGAAGATGGTGTTCAAGCCCGTCACCTGCGCCCAGCCCTTGATCGAGGGGATGATGGCCTCGTAGTTGCCGACCTTGGCTTCCTTCTCGACCCTGCCCTCGAACTGGCTGCCGATGATGCTCTCATGCACGAAGCTCTCGCCCACCTTCAGCTTGCCCTTGCCGGCAAGCTGGGCGATGCGGGCCGAGGTGCCGGTGCCGCAGGGCGAGCGGTCGATCGCCTTGTCGCCGTAGAAGACGGCATTGCGGCCATTGGAGCTCTTCAGCGTCGGCTTGCCGGTCCACTGGATATGCGAGAGCCCTTTGATCGCGGGGTTCTCGGGATGGACGTAGCTGCCGGTCTCGTTGAGCTTCTTCCGGAGCTTCGGGCTCATGCGAATAAGGTCGGCCGCGGTGAAATCCGCCATGTCGCTGAAATTCTCCTGCGGCTCGACGATGGCGTAGAAGTTCCCGCCATAGGCGACATCCACCTTGAGCTCGCCCAGCTCGTCCGACTCCACCTTCACATCCTCGGCGTAGAGGAAGGAGGGGACGTTGGTGAGCTTGACCCACTCGACATAAGGCCCGTTCTGCCCGTACTCGGCGATGACGAGGCCGGCCGGCGTGTCGAGGCGAAGTGTCCCCGGCACGCGCGGCTTCACCAGCCCGCGCTCGATCGCGGCGGTGACGGTGCCGATGGTGCCGTGGCCGCACATCGGGAGACAGCCCGAGACCTCGATGAAGACGATGCCGAGATCGCAATCCTCCCGCGTCGGCGGGTAGAGCAGGCTGCCCGACATCACGTCATGGCCGCGCGGCTCGAACATCAGCGCCTCGCGGATCCAGTCCCATTCCTTCAGGAACTCGAGCCGGCGCTCGCTGGCGGTCTTGGCTTTCAGGGGCGGCTGGCCGCCGGCGACGACGCGCACCGGGTTGCCGCAGGTATGCGCGTCGACGCAGAAGAAGGTGTGCTGCATGGCGGAGAGCCTATCTGAGCCATGGCCTTGCGCTCAACCGTCGCGCTATCCTCGCGGCGCATGGTTCAGCACAAGAACGTGGCGGTCATCGGCGCCGGCGTCATCGGCACCTGCATCGCTGCCAAGCTGGTCGAGGATGGCCACGGCGTCACCCTGATCGACCCGCTGGAGCCCGGCCGCGCTACCTCCTACGGGAACGCCGGCGGCATCGCTGCGACCGCGATGGCGCCCCTGTCGATGCCGGGCACGATCTGGAAGGTGCCGGGCTGGCTGACGGACCCGCTCGGCCCCCTGACTATCCGCTGGTCCTATCTGCCGCAGCTGGCGCCCTGGCTCTGGCGCTTCTGGCGGGCCGGCACGCCGGAGAAGGTCGAGAAGCAGGCGGACGCGCTCGCCGCGTTGCTCAAGCGTACCTACGCCGACTGGGATCCCTTGTGGAAGGCGGCCGGTCTCGACCGGCTGGTCAAGCGCGACGGCTGCCTCCGGCTCTATGAGAGCAGGGCCGACTACGAGGCCGACGAGCCTGAGTGGAAGCTCAAGCGCGACCGCGGCGTCCGTATCGAGATGATCGACCGTCACGAGATCCGTCAGCTCGAACCCGATCTGGCACCGATCTACGAGATGGCGGTGTTCACCCCGGAATGGAACTTCGTGACGGACCCCTACCGGATTGTCACCGGCGTCGCCGACTATGCGACCGGCCGCGGCCTCAAGCTCTGGCGCGGCAAGGCGGTCGGCGTGCGGACAGGAGCCGACGGCATCGAGGCGGTGATCACCGATACGGGCGTCGTCGCCTGCGACGCGGCCGTGGTCGCCGCCGGCGCCTGGAGCCACGACATCTCGGAATGGCTGGGATCGCCCGTGCCGCTCGAGACCGAGCGCGGGTATCACATGACCTTGCCCAGGCCGAATGTCGAGGTGCGGCACACTCTCAATCTCGGCGGCTGGGTGATGACGCCGATGGAGATGGGGCTGCGCCTCGCCGGCACGGTCGAGCTCGCCGGGCGCACCGCGGCGCCGAACTGGAAGCGCGCCGAAATCCTGGTCACGCGAGCCAAGCGGGCCCTGCCCAAGCTGGACGCGACCGACGGCAGTCCGTGGATGGGCCATCGCCCCTCGCTGCCGGATTCGCTCCCGGTGATCTCGGCGAGCCCGCGGCACCGTAACGTGTTCTTTGCCTTCGGAGCGGCGCATTTGGGGCTTACGGAAGGGGCGACGACCGGCGCGCTGGTAGCCGACCTCGTCGCCGGCCGCACGCCCTCGATCGACATGACGCCCTACCGGATCGACCGCTTCTGATGACGCTGCTCGCTCGTGACGAACCGCCGGCCTTCGAGATCATCAACCCCGACGCGCCGGCACCCTTCCTTCTGCTCTGCGATCACGCGAGCAACCGCGTGCCGAAGTCGCTGGGCGATCTCGGCGTGGCGAAGAGATCCTTCGACCTGCATGTCGCCTGGGACATCGGCGCCTTCGATGCGGCGAAGCATCTGGCCCGCCGCTTCGACGCGGCGCTCGCGCATACCAACTATTCGCGTCTGGTGATCGACTGCAACCGCCGGCCGGAATCGCCGGGCCTCTGCCCGCCGACCAGCGACGGCGTCGAGGTGCCGGCCAACCAGAACCTGCCTGCGGCCGAGCGGCAGCGCCGGCTCGACCTGCTGCACCGGCCCTATCACGACGCGATCGAGGCCTGGATCGCCGCACGCCGGAAGAACGGCCAGGTGCCGGCGATCGTCTCGGTCCACAGCTGCACGCCGGTCATGGCCGGGTTCCACCGGCCCTGGCACCTCGGCATCCTCTGGAACGAGGATGAGCGCATCGCCAGGCCGCTGATCCAGGCGCTCTGCCGGAACGCCGATCACTGCATCGGCGACAACCAGCCTTATACCGGCAAGACGCAGAGCGGTTACACCATCCCCTTTCACGCCGAGCGCAACCGCCTGCCGCATGTGATGGTCGAGATCCGCCAGGATCTGATCGGCACTCGCGCGGAAGCCGAGCGCTGGGCCGATGTCTTCGGAGACGCGATCGCGCCGATCCTCACGGATAGATCCCTCTACAAGCTGTTCGGCTGAGCTACTTCGTCTCGATCAGCGCGTCGACCGCGACAGCCCCCTTCTCGAGCACGATGAAGGGATTCACGTCGATCGAGCGAATCTTGCTGGCGTTCGCGGCGGCGTAGACCGAGAGCGCCGCGAGCGCCTTTGCCACGGCCTCGTGGTCGAGCTTCGGCCGGCCGCGGGCGCCGTCGAGCAGCGGGAAGCCCTTCACCTCGCGGATCATCGCGCGCGCCTCGTCGATGCCGAAGGGGGCGACACGGAAGGTCACGTCCTTCAGCACCTCGGCGAAGATGCCGCCGAGGCCGAACATCACCACCGGACCGAATGATGCGTCGTCGATGACGCCGAGGATGGTCTCGACCCCGCCCTTGATCATCGGCGCTACGAGGCATCCGTCGAGGATCGCCTGCGGCCGCTCCTTCTTCGCGCGGTCGATGATCTCGGCGAAGGCGGCCCGCACGGCCTCGGCATCGGCGAGGTTCAGCTTCACGCCGCCGATCTCGGTCTTGTGCTGGATGTCGGCCGACGCGATCTTCAGCACCACCGGATATCCGAAGCCGCCGGCCATCCTCACCGCGTCATCGGCGGTCTTCGCCAATCTCTCAGCGGCGACGGGAACGCCGGCCGAGTCCAGCAGCGCCTTCGCTTCCGATTCGTCGACGACGCCCCAGGGTACCGGCCTGGCATCGGCAGGAAGCGCCGGCGGCGGCGATCCGGCGCCTTTCGCAAAACTGCGGCCGAAGCGCGAGAGCGCGGCATAGGCGGCGACGGCGCGGCTCGGATCCTCGAAGCAGAGATAGCCCGCTTCCTCGTATTCCTTCGTCATCTCGGGCGAAGCCAGCATGCAGAGGATCAGGAGGCGATCGCGGTAGTCCGCGGTCGCCTTCATGAGCGCGTCCTTGAGCCTGCCGCCCGTCTCGCGGTTGCGTGGGATCGCGGTGACGAAGGCGGCGATAGCGCCGTAGCCGCCTTCGGCAAGGATGGTGCGGGTGAACTCCGTCACCAGGCTCATATCGTTGAAGAACTGCGCCGTGGTGTCGACCGGGTTGCGCACCGCGGCGAAGGGCAGGATCGCCTTGAGCCGCGCCTGGGCCGCTTCCGGCATCGGCGCCACGTCGAGGCCGTGGCGCTCGGCGGCATCCGCCATCAGCACGCCGGCGCCGCCGGAGATGGTGACGATGCCGAGGCGGTTGCTGTCGGGGAAGATGCCGCGCGTCGCGGCATAGACCACGTCGAGCATCTCCTCGGTGGTCTCGGCGCGATGGACGCCGAGCTGCTTGAGCGCCGCATCGTAGACGACATCCGATCCGGCGAGCGAGGCGGTATGCGACATCGCCGCCGCGGCACCGACGGCGGAGCTGCCGACCTTCATCATCACCACCGGCTTCTTCGCTCGTCGCGCCGCTTCGAGCGCGCTCATGAAGCGGTCGCGATCCTTGACGCCTTCGACATATGCCGCGATCACCCTGGTGTCGGGATCCTGAGCGAAATAGGCGATGGTGTCGGAGACATCGACATCGCAGTCATTGCCGGTGGTGAGCCAGCAGCTCATGCCGATGTTGCGGTCGCGCGTCAGCACGAAGAGATGGCTGCCATAGGCGCCGGACTGGCTGACCATGCCGACGACGCCCGGCTTCGGATGGCCGTGGTCGAGCGAGGCGGTGAAGGTCGGCGCATAGCCGTGGCGCGCGTTGAACAGGCCAAGGCAGTTCGGCCCGACGATGCGGCAGCCGGTCTCGGCGGCGATCCGCACCAGACGGTCCTGCCACTTCTTGCCCTGCTCGTCGGCCTCGGCGAAGCCGGCGGAGAAGACCACCGCGGCCTTGGTGCCGCGCTTGGCCGCGCTCTCGACCGCATCGCAGACGACCGCGGCGGGCACGGCGACGATCAGGCACTCGGGTGCTTCCGGCAACTCGTCGATCGTCTTGAAGGCGGGCAGGCCCTGGATCGTGCCGCCCTTGGTGTTGACCGGCCAGATCGGTCCCGGGAAGCCGCCTTCCTTGAGATAGCGGATCGGCCGGCCGCCGATGCGCGAAGGCTCGTTGGAGGCGCCGAGCACCGCGACCGATTTCGGCCAGAACAGAGGCCGGAGCGATTCCGGTCCGGGACGTGAAACCATTGGATCAGGCCGTTGCGATCGGGGTGGCGGGAGATCCGACGACGCCGGTGAGCCTGAGCGGCGGCGCGGTCAGGAGGAAGCGCGAGCGCTTGGCTTTCCGCAGCCAGCGCGCCAGCTCGGTCAGGTACCAGATCTCGCCCAAGGGCACGCCGAGCTTGAACAGGCAATGCGCATGCAGCGGCATCATCGGATGCCTGCCGGTGCCCGGTCGCGAGGGCAGGGCCTCGACCGCATAGTTGTCGGCGATCAGCGCGGCGGCGCCGGAATCGGTGATCCATTGCAGCAGGCGATCGTCGCGGCCGTCGAGCACGGCACTCGAGCCCTCCATGGTCTTGGCGTCCGGCTTGCCGCCGGCGGCGATGATCACCTCGGCGAAGCCGGTGTAGAAGCAGACCATGTCGCCCTTGGTCACCTCGACCTTGTCCTCGTCCATGATGCGGCGGAGGTCGTCATAGCCGACATTGGTGCGCTTGGTGCCGAAGCGGCTTTCGAGGTCGATCATCACGGCGCGGCCCTGGATGCCGTGCACGGCGAAATTCTGAATGCCGAGCGCGCGCGCCTCCGGGTTCTCGAAGGAGTCCCAGGCGACGCCGCCGGGCTTCGCCGGCGGGGCGTAGATATCGGCGTCGGCGCGATAGCCGTTGTAGTAGACGAGCTCCGGCTTGCCGTCGCCATCGGCGTCGAATTCTTGGCCGACATGGGCGAAGGAATCCCACTGCGTCGAATACTGCGTGTGCAGCAGCACCGCGTCGTCGGAGACGACATCGATCCAGTCCGGGTTCTCGCGGCGGAAGGGATAATTGTAGTTGGCGAGGCCGCCGCGAATGGTCGTGTAGCGCTTCGGCGGATGGCGGCGCGGGTTCAGCACATTGCCGCCGGGAAGCTCCAAGGGCAGCGACAGGCAGAAGGTGCGGCCCTCCTTCACCTCGGCGATGCCTTCCAGCACCTTCTCCCGGGTGATCAGGTTGAGCCGGCCGATCTGGTCGTCCGGGCCGAAATCGCCCCAGGTCGATCCCTCGGGCCGCTGCTTCCATCGTGCCATGCGTTTCCCCTCCACGCGCGGCCGGCAGGGTCTCAGAGCCGGTCGCCGCCGGCAAGGCTTTCGCGTATCGTTCCGCAACTTCCGATGGACCCGGACTGCCCATGACCCGCGCCGCCGACCTGCTCGTCGATTGCCTCGTCGCCCATGGCGTCGATCGCGTCTTCTGCGTTCCCGGCGAGAGTTATCTCGCCGTGCTCGACGCGCTGGTCGGGCGCAAGGAGATCGACGTGGTGGTGGCGCGCCACGAAGGCGGCGCCGGCTTCATGGGCGTCGCCGATGCCAAGCTTACCCTGCGTCCCGGCGTGGTCTTCGTCAGCCGCGGCCCCGGCGCCACCAATGCCTCGATCGCCGTTCACGTGGCGCAGCAGGACGCCGTGCCCTTCGTCCTCTTCATCGGGCAGATCGAGCGCAAGGATTTCGGCCGCGGCGCCTTCCAGGAGGTCGACTACGTCCAGACCTTCGGCGACATGGCAAAGCATGTGGAGGTGGTGAGCGACGGCAACCGCGTGCCCGAGGCGATCCGGCGCGCCTTCCATTTGGCCCAGTCCGGCACGCCCGGCCCGACCGTGGTCGTGCTGCCCGAGGACATGCTGCTCGACGACGTCGAGGCCGTAGTGCTGCCGCCGAAGCCAGTCGCAGCAGCGCATGCGAGCGCCGATACGATCGCCGAGATCGCGGCCAGGCTCGCCGAGGCGGAGCGGCCGGCGGTGATCGCCGGCACGCTGATGCGCGGCGATGACGGGCGCGCCGCGCTGATCGAGCTGGCCGAGGCCTCCGATACGCCGGTGATCGCCGCCTTCAAGCAGCAGGACCTGTTTCCGAACACGCATCGTCTCTTCGGGGGCCATCTCGGATACATGGCCCCCGAGGACCAGGTGAAGCTGGTGGGCGAGGCGGACCTGCTGATCGCGCTCGGCACGCGCATGGGCGACGTGACGAGCCAGGGCTATCGCCTGCCGATGAAGGGCCAGGAGCTCGTCCACGTCTTCCCGGACCCGGCGGTGGCCTCGCATGCCGTCGACCCGGTCGCCTTCGCGCGCGCGCTGGCCAAGGCGGCGCGACGCTCGAATGCCAAGGCCGATGCACGTGCAAAATGGGCGGGGAGGCTGCATGGCCGCCATGCGGGGCAGGCGGTGTGGAAGCCGGTCGAGGCGAAGGACGGCGTCGTCTTCGGCCATCCGACCGTGGCGCTGATCGACCAGCTTCCCGACGATGCGATCCTGGTCATGGATGCCGGCAATTTCTCCGGCTGGATGCACCGGCACTTCCCGTTCTCGGGCAAGCACAAGCTGCTCGGCGTCATCGCCGGCGCCATGGGCTTCGGCATGCCGGGAGCGGTGGCAGCTTCGCTCCGCCATCCCGACACGCCGGTGGTCGTGCTGATCGGCGATGGCGGCTTCCTGATGACCGGCACCGAGCTCGCGACCGCGATGAAGCATGGCGCCCGATTCGTTGCCCTCGTTTCCAACAACGGCAGCTTCGGCACGATTCGCCTGCACCAGGAGAAGAATTACCCTGGCCGCGTCAGCGCCACCGAGCTGGTCAACCCGGACTTCGCCGCCATGGCCCGCGCTTTCGGCGCCACCGGCCTGACGCTTTCGAATTCCGCCGATTCAGCCGATATCGTGCGCCAGGCGCACGATATCGGCTGAAT
>VGEH01000056.1 GCA_016869375.1 Alphaproteobacteria bacterium
TGACCTACTTCGCCTTCCCAGACATCCACTGGCAGAAGATCCGCACCAACAACCCACTCGAGCGGATCATGAAAGAGATCCGCCGACGAACCCGTGTCGTCGGTGCCTTCCCTGATGGTCAGTCCTGTCTCAACTTGGCGGCTGCGCGGCTGCGCTATATCGCAGGATCGGCGTGGTCAGCCAGGTGCTACATGAACATGCGGCCACTCTATCAGCCGCAGGTCCCACAATCCGGAGCCGCCGCCTGATCAAATGTGCGAAAGATTCTGGACAGGACCTGGAAAACGACTCCTACGCCGAATGGGAAAAACTCTGCGACGAGCTCAGCATCGCGCAGGGCGAGTACATGGAGATGCACGGCATCCTGGTAAGGAAGGCGACGGGCGAGGACGGCTTTCTGGCCGGCCCGACCACCGGCGATTTCGAGCGCGCCAAGGAGGCGAAGGCCCGGGTCGAGATGCTGCAGAAGCAGCTGGATGAGTTCCTGAAGCGCCACATCGACGTCGCCAGCTGAGCCGAAGGCGTTCCCGCCTGGGGGACGCTGCTTGCGGCGGACAATCCACTATATTAGAATTCATTCCATGGAAATGCCGAAAGCTCGCTCGTCCGCCGAAACCCTGGATACGCGTCTCGCCAAACGGCTGGCAGCCGCCCGGGCGGCACGTGGACAGACGCTCGAGGAGCTGGCCCAGGCCTCCGGCGTCAGCCGGGCGATGATCTCGAAGATCGAGCGGGGTGAGTCCAGCCCGACCGCGATGATGCTCGGCCGACTCGCAGCCGGACTCGATGTCTCGCTCTCCTCTCTCTTCGCCGAGGTCGAAGGCACGGTCGAACCGGTCGCCCGCTTCGAGCGCCAGCCGCTTTGGCGCGATCCCGAGACCGGCTACATCCGTCGCGACGTGGCACCGCCCGGTACCGGATCGAGCCAGAACATCGTGCGCGTCGAGCTGCCGGCCGGCGCGCGCGTCGCCTATCCGGCTTTCTCCTACGCCAACACCGACCATCACATCCTGCTGCTCTCGGGGCGGCTCCGCTTCGGCAACGGCACGCGCGTCTTCGACCTGGAGGCTGGCGACTGCCTCCGGCTGCCCGAGGTCGCCGACAGCTGGTACTTCAATCCCGGTCCCGACCCGGCCGAGTACCTGGTGATGATCGTGCGCCTTCCCGGTTTTGGGCGGAGCGCATGAAGCCTCTCGTCCGCCTCGACCCGACGAATCGCGCCCGCATCGGCCATAATGGCGGGCCGCCGCTGGAGCTCACCTCGAACGCGCTGCTGTGGCGCCGCGCTTCCTCGCGCGCCTGGAAAACCCCGCCGCGCGAGATCGCGCTCCGCCGTCTGGCACAGGCGGAATCGCTCGGCGTGACCTATCGCGAATTCACCTCGGTGCTGATGGATCGCGGCCGCCGTCTTTCGGCGATGATCTTCGCGCCCGGCACCATCGACGTGCGCGCGCCCGGCGTGCGCCGCAAATTCGCGACGCTCGGCGAGCCCAAGGTGCTGGTGCTGCTCGATCGCCGGCCTGGTATCTGGCCGCAGGGCACGGAGAAGCTGCTGGCGAACAAGCCGACACGCGTGCAGTGGCTTCCTGCCGGCGGCTACTCCGACGCGATCGCCGGCGCCGTCGGCCGCTTCCTCGCCGAGCATTCGCTCACCTCCGGCGAGGCCGCGATGGTCGGCCGCAGCGAAGCCGATCTCGTCGCCGCCGAGCAGGCCGGCCTCGCCGTGTTCAAATGGGCGACCGACTACTTCGCCGGGGCGTAGCCGCTGTCGCCGCGCTCCCTCAATCGTGATGCGGATCGAGGAAACGTCGTCACCGACACTTTCGAACATGTGTAGCGAGCTGTCGGCCCTCACCCTCGGAGAACTTCCATGAACAGACGCAGCCTTCTTGCCTCCTTCGCCGTCGCCGCGCTTCTCGCGGCGACGCCGATCGTGCTCGCCGCCGAAAGCAAGCCCTTCGACCAGAAGGCCTTCGAGGCGGCGCAGTCGGCAGGAAAGCCTATCCTTCTCGACGTGAACGCGCCCTGGTGCCCGGTCTGCAAGGCGCAGGCGCCGATCCTGGCCAAGCTCAAGGCCGAGCCCAGGTTCAAGGACATGGTCTCCTTCAAGATCGACTTCGATTCGCAGAAGGACCTGCTGCGGACGTTCAACGTGCAGAAGCAGAGCACGCTGATCGTCTTCAAGGGCAAGCAGGAGGCGGGCCGCTCCACCGGCGACACCAATCCCGCCTCGATCGAGGCCTTGCTCGGAAAGGCGATCTGACCGCGCATGGCGGGGATCGGGCTGGCGCTGCTGGCGGGCGTGCTGTCGACCCTCTCGCCCTGCGTCCTGCCGCTGATCCCGATCGTGATCGCCTCGGCGCTCGGCGAGCACCGTTTCGGCCCGGCGGCGCTCGCCGTCGGGCTGGCGCTCTCTTTCGTCGTCGTCGGGCTTTTCGTCGCCACGATCGGTTTCGCCGCCGGGCTCGATCAGGACCTGTTCCGGTCGGTTGCGGCCGTGCTCCTCATCCTTGCCGGCGGCGTCCTTCTTCTCCCCGACCTGTCGCTGCGGCTCGCGGCAGCGACGGGACCGGTCGGAAACTGGGTGCAGGAACGCGCCGGCGGTCTTTCGACCCGCGGTCTCGGCGGCCAGTTCGCGGCCGGCCTCGTCCTCGGCGCGGTCTGGAGTCCCTGCGTCGGTCCGACGCTCGGTGCCGCCTCGGTTCTCGCGGCTCGGGCGGAGAACCTCGGCGGCGTGGCGCTCACCATGCTCGCCTTCGGGATCGGCGCCGCTCTGCCGCTGCTGGCGATCGGCCTGATGTCGCGCGAAGCGCTGATGCGCTGGCGCGGCCGTCTGCTTTCCGCCGGCCAGGGCGGCAAGATGGCGATGGGCGGAACCATCGCCGCCATCGGCGTGCTCGTGCTCACCGGCTTCGACAAGCGGGTCGAGGCCACGCTGGTCGAGGCCTCGCCCGACTGGCTGACGGAGCTGACGACGCGGTTTTAGGCGTGCGAGATAGAGCTCAGCGATTGACGACGAGGCGGTTGCCCGAGGCGTAGTGCCTCAGGCCACGGTCGAAGATGACGACCGCGAGCGCGCCATAAAGAATCGCTGCAGCTATCACCGCCAACACCTTCATCGCATCCGCCTCGCGGATCGCCTCGACCGGCAGCTGCGAGACGAAGGCGATCGGCAGCAGCGTGAGCAGCACGAGCCTGATGCCCGCGCCGAAGACGTGCTGGGGATAGACGCTGATGATGATGACGACCTCCCAGAACTGCTCGGCCAGGCGCAGCAGAGCCGGCCACCAGAAGACAGCGCATTGCGCGATCAGAATGATCGACATCATCACGATGCCGGCCGCGGTCGAGAGCAGGACCAGGAGCGGCAGATCGGCAAGGCCACGGTCGCCGAGCCAGAGCCACAGCACCGGTGCGCTCAGCATGTCACCGATCCCGGAGGGGATCGAGCGCGACATCAGCAGGCTCGGCAGCGGATGGCGCGGGCGACCCAGATGCACGTCGAGCGAGCCATCGTTGATGGCGCGCGCGACGTCGCGGACGCCGCCACCGACAGCCATCGCCAGGCCGAAAGCGAAGGCGGTGATGCCGTAGAGCAGCGCGACATCGGCACGCCCCCAGCCGCGAAGGTCGGGGAAGCGGTCGAAGTAGAGGGCCCAGACGATGAAGAAGACCAGGTTGTTGAGGCACATCAGCACAAGCTGAAAGACGGCCGCGCCCGGCTTGGCGAAGCCAGCCTTCAGATTGGTCGCGAGCAGCGCGCCGAGATAGCCCAGGGCCTGATGCATCTCACGCTCCCTCGCGCACGAAGCGGCGCGTTGCTGCCGTCGCGACCGCGACGACCACGAAGGCCGCAAAGGCGAACCACAGAAGCTGCCAGCCGAGCACGGCGGCGATCGCCGCCGGCCGCGCGTCGAGCACGAGGCTCGCCGGGTGGTACAGGATCGCCGCGAAAGGCGTGGCGATGCCGATCTGGTGCATCCACGCCGGATAGAGCGTCAGCGGGATGAAGAGCCCGCCGAGCACGAAGATCACCTTCTGCCAAATCCAGTAGACCGGCGCCGGCGTGCCGAGCCAGACGGTGAGGAAGCCGATCACCACCTGGAACAGCAGCGCCAGCAGGGCACCGAGCGTCATCGCCAGCGCGAGCGCCGGCATCGCCGTCGAAGAGATCGGCACGATACCGGTTGCGAGCCAGGCAAGGATGCCCCCATAGACGCCGAGACATGAGAGGCGCAGCAGCGTACCGCCGATTTCCTCGGCGATGCGCGCAAGGCCGTAGCTCAGGGGCCGGGTCAGCGCCGCCTCGATCGCGCCCGAGCGGATGTCCTCCTCGATCTCGCTGAAGACCCAGCCGGGCGCGAAGATGATCGCCTCCGTCGTCACCACGTACCAGGTCAGCCGCTCGGCATCATGACCAGAATCGCCGAGCGGCGTCGCCCGCCAGATGGCACCGAAGATCAGCACCGGCAGCGAGAACAGCAGCAGGCGGCCGAACAGGCCGAAACGGTCCGACGCCGCCTCGCGCCAGCCCAGCCAAGCGAAGGCGGCAATCGCGCCAAACGTTCTGGATGTCTCGCTCATGCCGCTCTCGCTGCCGCACTCTGGTAGATGGCGCGGATGACATCGTCGAGCGGTGGATTCTCGATCGCGAGATCCTTGACCGCAAAGCGCTCGAGCGCCGTCGCAATCACGCGCTCGACGGGGATGCGATCGAGATCGACGGCAAAGCTCGTGCGGTGCGGCTCGCGCGTGGCCACCACGACGCCGGGAAGATCGAGAGCCGGGCTCTCCTCCTCGGTCATCAGCGTGACGACGCGGTGGCGGAGGTGCTGTGCGCGCAAAGCAGCCAGCGGCTGGTCGAGCAGCAGCAAGCCCTGGTCGATGACCAGCGCACGCTCGCAGATGCGCTCGATGTCGCCGGTGTCGTGCGAGGTGAGCAAGATCGTCGTCCCCTCTTCCGCCGACAGCTCGATCAGGTGATCGCGCAGGCTCGCCTTGGCTGAGACGTCGAGGCCGATGGTCGGCTCGTCCAGCAGCAGGATCGGCGGGGCATGCATCAGCGCCGCCGCGATCTCGCAGCGCAGCCTCTGTCCGAGCGAGAGCTGCGAGACCGGCCGCTCGAGCAGGTCCTCGATCGCCAGCGTCTTCGCCAGGCGCGCGAGCCTGGTCTCGGCCGGATGACGCTCGAGCCCGTAGATGCGCGCGATCAGGCGCAGGCTGTCGCTGACCGGCAGGTGATACCAGAGCTGCGAGCGCTGCCCGAACAGGATGCCGATCCGCCGCGCTAGCTTCTGGCGCTCTTCCCACGGAACGAAACCGGCGACGCGCGCATGGCCCGAGCTCGGCGTCAGGATGCCGGTCAGCATTTTCAGCGTCGTCGACTTGCCGGCGCCGTTCGGCCCGATGAAGGCGACGCGCTCGCCCGGCCGGATGGCGAAGGAGATGCCGCGTACCGCCGCGACCTCGGTCACCGGCCGCTTCTTGAACATGCCGGCGAAGCCCAGCGCACGGCGGGCGCAAAAGCTCTTGGCGAGGTTCTCGACGAGGATGGCTTCGGACGACATGGCACGGCTCCAGGGAGGGTCGGAAAAAGCGAAGGGCCCCGACGTTTCCGGCGGGGCCCTTGGGTTCGCTTTGCTGCTTTAGTCGATTTCAGCGCGCGCGTGTCTCCAAGGGCAGCCAAGTGGCTTCCATAAGGGTTACGCAGACGTGCTTCGGCGACGCGAACATGGCGCTACGCGTAGCCGAGGGAAGGGTCGCTTGTCAAACGACGGTTTAACCGCGGAAGGTTCGGACGGCATGCACGGTCCGCCGGATCGTGCCTTCGGCGAGCGCCAAAGGGTTGGCGCGTCGCGCCGCCGCCGCCCCCTGTCTCTGCCCGTTGATCAGAAGCGTCGAGACGCCGTGGACCGCGGACCAGGCGAAGCGCAGCGTGCCCTCATCGGGCGAAGGCCGGCCCGTCGTCGAAGCCACCGCGGAGACGAGTTCGCCGAAGGCGGCCTCGCCGGCACGCTTGAAGCGGGCGTTGTCGCAATCGACACGGTCCGAGTGGAACATCAGCTGGAGGACCGCCGGATCGGAGAGCGCGAAGTCGACATAGGCCATGCCGATGCGTTGAAGGGCTTCCGGCCCCTCCGCATCGCCGCGGCGCTCGCGCATGCGGGCCGTCAGCCGGTCGAAGCCGCGCGCCGCCACCTCGGTCAGTAGCCCGCCGGCATCGCCGAAATGATGGCCCGGCGCACTGTGCGCGACACCGGCACGGCGGGCACACTCCCGGAGCGAGAAGCCGCTGGCCCCGGCTTCGCGGACCAGCGCTTCGGCCGCCTTCGCCAGCGCCTCCGGCAAGTCACCGTGATGGTATCCCCGCTTCGTCGGCTTGACCGCCCGCGCCACCCGTACCTCGACGTTATCTGGACACTGTCAAAAACAATCTTGACGCCGTCCAGATCGTGGCGCAAGCTGTCGATTATGACAGTGTCAAGATGGAGAGCCCGATGCTGACTGCGATCGAGCCGGAGGCCCTGTTTCGCCTTGCCAATCTCCTCGCGCTGGCCGGCTGGATCGTGCTTGGCATCGGTATCGCCGTCAGATCGGCGCTGCTGCACGAGCGCATCGCCGGCCGCACGATCCCGATCGTCCTGTCGCTCGGCTATGCGGCGCTGATCTCCGTGCATTGGTGGAGCGCCGAGGGCGGGTTCGGGGCGCTATCCGAGGTCTCGGCGCTGTTCCGCTCGCCCTGGATGCTGCTCGCGGGCTGGGTCCACTACCTCGCCTTCGACCTCTTCGTCGGCGCCTGGATCGCCGGCGACGCGGCTGCGCGCGGGCAGTCGCGATGGCTGCTCCTGCCCGTGCTCCCCATGACGTTCCTGTTCGGCCCGGCCGGTTTCCTCGCCTGGATCGGCATCCGCACCGCCTTCAGGCCGGAGGTCTCCCATGCCCGCTGACATCGCCGCCGCGCCGCCGCGGCCCACCCTCCTCGACTACGCCTATCGCGGGCAGCCGCTGCTCGCCGCGACCGGTATGCTCATGCTGCTGACGCTCATTCCGACGATGCTCGCATTCGCGCTCGACGGGCGCGTGCTGAATGGCGTCAGCGTCTGGATCAAGCCGCTCAAGTTCGAGGTCTCGCTCGCGATCCACCTGCTCACCGTCGCCTGGCTCATGCTGTGCCTGCCGGAGGAGATCCGGGCGCGCCGGACGGCACGCGGCTTCGCCATCGCGCTCGCGGCGGCCTCGATCTTCGAGATCGCCTATATCGCGTTCCAGGCCTCGCGCGGCGAGGCCTCGCATTTCAACGTCGCGACGCCGATCGCCGGACTCATGTACACGCTGATGGGCGTCGGCGCGCTTACCCTGGTCATTGCGTCGGTGGGAGTCGGCATTCAGATCCTGCGGCACGGCGACAGGCGCAATCCGATCGTGTTCGCTGCCGGACTCGGAATCGTTCTCGGCAATCTGCTGGGCGGCCTCACCGGCATGTACATGTCGAACCAGACCGGCCACTGGGTCGGCGGCCTGCAGACCGACGCCGGCGGCGTGCCCATCTTCGGCTGGTCGCGAAGCGGTGGCGACCTCAGGGTCGCGCATTTCTTCGGCCTTCACCTGATGCAGGCGCTGCCGATCGCGGCATGGCTCGCGCGGGATGCGGTGGCGGAGCGCCTGCAGCGGCCGCTGGTCATCGGCCTCGCCATCCTGGGCACGCTGGTTACAGCCGGCACCTGGCTGCAGGCGGTCCACGGCCTGCCGCTGCTCTAGGAAGCAGCCCCGAGGTCGCATAGGGTGCGGCCAGGATGTGCGGAAAATTCCTTCAGCTCCAGGCGTGGCTGGATCTCGTCACCCTCGTCCAGATGCTCGACGCCGTGCGCATCGGCCAGGTAGAGATCGGCACGCCGATGCGATTCGCGCGCATCATCGCGCTCGACGATGGCGGCGTCCGCAGATCCGTCCCCATGCGCTGGGGTCTGATCCCGCCCTGGGAGAAGGACCAGACACGGTTCCAGAACACTATTCATGCGCGGGCCGAGACGATCGACCAGAAGAAGAGCTTCAAGAACGCCTTCGCGCGCCAGCGCGGCCTGCTGGTCGTGAAGACCTTCAACGAAGGCAAGGAGCTGCCGAACGGCAAGACGCAGCAATTCACCATCACGCCGCACGACGGCAACCCCATCGGCATCGCGGTGATCTGGGAGCGGTGGGGCGAGCCGCATGGCGGCATGCTGCTCACCTTCGCCATGGTGACGGTGCCGGCGAACACGTTGATCGGTACGATCACCGACCGCATGCCCGCCGTGCTGCCGCCCGAGCAATGGGCGAAGTGGCTCGGCGAGGAGCCGGCCTCGCCCGAAGAACTCAAGTCGATGCTGAAGCCCTTCGAAGGCGATTGGGACATGCAGCCCCAATCGCCGCCGCCGAAGCCGGGAAGGCCCGACCCGCAGCCGAGCCTGTTCTAATCGTGGCCGTCGGCGAAGCTGCCATGCTTCGCCGCCAGCCGGGGCAGACCGCGCCGGACGAGGGTACGGAGCGCGAAGAAGCCGCTCCGGAGCCAGCCGGCGATGACCCGCGAGCGATAGCGCCGGGCCGCGAGCTCGAGTTCGGCCACGGTCGGGCGAGGCGTCGCCTTCATTACTTCGACCAGATCGAGCCAGTTGGATTCGTCATTGGTGTAGGGCCACATTGCCTGTCTCCTGCAGTGTGGGAGTCCCCTCCGTCGCCGGCTTCTTGAGCGAGCCGCGCGATGCAGTATGTGTTTGGTTCTATTCGGATTTCAAGAATATTGTGCACTGCGCAACGAGGCGGCACTTGCCTTCCGAATGGGCGCCTCGCCGCCTGCCCGGCGGGCAGAACGACGACGGCGACGCCTCCTCGGATCGATCAGCCGAAGCGACCGGTGATGTAGGACTGGGTCCGTTCGAGCTTCGGTGTCGTGAAGATCGCCTCCGTCTGCCCATACTCGATCAAACGACCGAGATACATGAACGCGGTGTTGTCGGACACGCGCGCAGCCTGCTGCATATTGTGGGTCACGATGACGATCGTGTAATGCCCCTTGAGCCCATCGATCAGCTCCTCGATCCGGCTCGTGGCGATAGGATCGAGAGCCGAGCAGGGCTCGTCCATCAGCAGCACCTCCGGATCGGAAGCGATGGCGCGCGCGATACAGAGCCGCTGCTGCTGCCCGCCGGACAGGCCGAGCGCCGATTCCTTGAGACGATCCTTCGCCTCTTCCCAGAGCGCCGCTCCCTTGAGCGCGCGCTCGGCGGTTGCGTCGAGCGTGGCGCGGTCGCGCACGCCGTCGACACGAAGAGGATAGACCACGTTCTCGTAGATCGACATCGGGAAGGGATTCGGCTTCTGGAACACCATGCCCATCCGCTTCCTGAGGGCGATCACGTCGACCCCGGCGCCGTAGATGTCCGCGCCGTCGAGCGTCATCGATCCCTCGATGCGGATGCCGTCGATCAGATCGTTCATCCGGTTGAGGCAGCGGATCAATGTCGACTTGCCGCAGCCCGAAGGACCGATCAGCGCCGTCACCAGGCCGCGTTGAATGTCGAGCGCGATGTCGAAGAGCGCCTGCTTCTGGCCGTACCAGAGATTGAAGTCATTGATCCGGACATTCGCGCCCTCCGGCCCGATCTGCGGGTGGATCGCGGCGGCTTCGGCGACAAAGGCGGTCGTCATGTGCTTCGGTCCCTAGAACTGGCTCCCGGCGAAGCGGCGCTTCAGCCGGTTGCGGATGACGATAGCGGCGGCGTTCATGCCGGCGATCATCGCGATGAGCAGGAGTGTCGTGACGAACACCATCGGCTTTCCGGCCTCCGAATTGCGCGACTGGAAGCCGACGTCATAGATGTGGAAGCCGAGATGCATGAAGCTCCGCTCGAGATGCAGATAGGGAAAGACCCCGTCGATCGGCAGCTCGGGCGCGAGCTTGACGACGCCGACCAGCATCAACGGGGCGACCTCTCCGGCGCCGCGCGCCATGGCGAGGATCAGCCCAGTCATGATCCCGGGGAGCGCGCGCGGCAGGACGATGTACTTGATAGTCTGCCACTTGGACGCGCCGCAGGCGAGCGAGCCCTCTCGCATCGAGCGCGGCACCGCGGCCAGGGCCTCCTCGGTGGCGACGATCACGACCGGCACCGTCAGCAGGGCCAACGTGAGAGAGGACCAGAGAAGGCCGCCGGTGCCGAATGTCGGGCTCGGCAGCCGCTCGGGATAGAACAGCTGGTCGATGGTCGCGCCGAAGGTGTAGGCGAAGAAGCCGAGGCCGAAGACGCCGTAGACGATCGAGGGCACGCCCGCGAGGTTGTTGACCGAGATCCGGACGATTGCGACCATGCGGCCCTGCTTCGCGTACTCGCGAAGATAGAGGGCCGTCACCACGCCGAACGGCGCCACCACGATCACCATGAGCAGCGTCATGGCGAAAGTGCCGAAGATCGCCGGCCAGACCCCGCCCTCGGTATTGGCTTCGCGGGGCGCGTCGACCAGGAACTCGCCCCAGCGCGAGAGATAGATTCCGAGACGGTCGATCCAACCGACGGCGTTGGCAGGGTAGTAGCGGACGATCTCGGAGAGCCGGACCGTCTTCTCCTTGCCGCCGATCTCGGCAAGGGTCGCCTTGTACCGCTCATCCTCCGCCTTGAGGCGCTGGGCCTCTTCGGCAAGCCGCCGGTACTCGCCTTGGAGCTCGGCGATACGCGCATCGGCCTTGGCCTTGGCCTGCGCATAGGCCGGGCTCGCCTCGGTTTCGTCCAGGGCGACGCGGCGGAGCGCGAGGCGTTCGCGCTCGATCCGCGCGTTGACGTGCCCGATCTCGCCCTGCTCGATCTCGCGGATGGTCTGCCAGCGGCGGCGTGCGTCGCGATGCGCGGCGACAGCGCGCGAATCACCGATCGCGAGCTTTTCGCCGGCAGCATCGACCCCGGCAATGCGGCCGACGAACGGTCCCCATTCCAGGCGCTCGACGAAGTAAAGATCGAGCGGCGCTTCCAGCGCCCCGACCTCGTAGTCTGTCACCCAGCGGAAGTCGTCGTTGTAGAAGTCGAAATTGCCGGTGCGATACAGAGTTCGCCACGCATAGCCGCCATCCGCGCGGATGCGCCGGCGCATCGCCTCGTCCAGAACCTGAAGCCGCTCGACGCCCGGGCGGAACTCCTCCGAGCGCGTCGGCTCGCCCGCGATCCGTGTCCCGTCGGCGAGCGTGACCACGTGAATCGGCTTCGGCCACAGTGCGGTGGCGCCGTTCCACAGTATGAGCAGCAGGAAGCCGACGATCATCGTCATACCCAGCGCCAGTGCGCCGGCGAGCAGCCACTGGAAAGGCTCGCCGAGCGCCGACAAGGCAGTGACCCGGGCGCGCGGGCGGACGGTAGCGGTCGTCTCCAAGGCTTCGATGCTAGCAGACATCCCAGCCGGCCCTAAAGCTGCGCCGAACGTTTACGGAATCGCTGGCGGACGACCTCGGCCAGCGTGTTGACGACGAACGTCATGACGAACAGCGTCAGCGCCGCGAGAAAGAGCGTGCGATAGAGCGTCCCGTCCTTGACCGCCTCCGGTAGCTCGACCGCGATGTTCGCGGACAAGGCGCGGAGGCCCGAGAAGATGTTCCACTCCATGATCGGTGTGTTGCCCGCCGCCATCACGACGATCATGGTCTCGCCGACCGCGCGACCCATGCCGACCATGATCGCGGCGAATACCCCGCTCATCGCCGTCGGCAGGATCACGCGGGTCGCCGTTTGCCACTGCGTCGCGCCGCAGGCGAGCGAGGCGGCTCGAAGATGCTCGGGCACCGAGTTCAGCGCGTCTTCGGCGATCGTGTAGATGATCGGGATCACGGCGAATCCCATGGCGAACCCGACCACCAGCGTGTTGCGCTGGACGTAGGTCGAGACCATGCCGCCACGCGCATCGAGACCGACCGCGGTGAGGAACGTAGCGACGAGCGCCGCCAGCACCGCGGCGACGGCTAGGTTCGCAAGCCAGCGGAACGCGTCGAGCAAGCCGATTCTCACGCTCGGGGCCGCGCGCTCGATGCCGAGCCAGTCCCCAAGCAGCCGCTCGGACAACACCAGCACCGCCACATAGGCGAACGGCAGGATCAGGAGGAAGGTGAACGGTCCGCCCGACCCGACGTCGCCATTGGCCCATGCCTTGGTATCGCCTGCGAAGAA
This sequence comes from Alphaproteobacteria bacterium, assembly GCA_016869375.1. Classification (GTDB taxonomy): domain Bacteria; phylum Pseudomonadota; class Alphaproteobacteria; order SHVZ01; family SHVZ01; genus SHVZ01. The sequence continues at coordinate 12,183 of VGEH01000056.1, forward strand.
GAGCCGTTCAAAGGTCGAGCCGCCATAAGCGGCGACGAGCGCGCCCGCCGCCAGCGCAAGAAAGGACAGCACCAGCTTCGGCGCGCCACCCAGCCGCAAGGAGAGGTCGCGCGGCAGGAGCTGCCAGAGACGCGCGGCGACGATCAGCGCCAGCGGCAGCGCGACGAACGCCAGGAGGACGGAGCTGATGAACGTCTCGACCAGCGGCGCGAGCACCAGCGCGGCGATGAAGCCGAGGACGACGGATGGCAGCGACGCCATCATCTCCATCACCGGCTTAACCGTCGCGCGCACCTCGGGAGCGACGAACTCCGAGGTGTAGATCGCCGCCAGCAGCGCGATCGGTACAGCGAAGAGGAGGGCGTAGAAGGTCGCCTTCATGGTGCCGAAGATCAGCGGTACGAGCGACAGCTTGGGCTCGAAGGAGTCGGTCCCCGACGACGACTGCCAGGTGAATTCCGGACCTTCATATCCTTCGTACCAGACCTTCCCGAAGATCGAGGCCCAGGTGGTTTCCGGATGCGGAGCGGCGACGAGCCAGACCGTGGCGCCGCCGTCGGCGCCTACGGCCAGGACGGAATCTTCGCGCGGCCCCAGCGCGGCGAGCCTGACGGCGCCGCCTGAATAGGTGAGAGACAGCAAGGTCTGCTCGCTGGTCGAGTGGCGGAGGTTCACCACCCCGCCGGCATCGGCGGTCACGAACATCTTGCCTCGCTCGCTTGGAGCGAAGGCGCCGGCCGGCGCCTTGTGCGCGGATAGGCTGTGCGCGAGCACGAGACCGAAACCGTCGCTGGTCCCGGAGCCGGCGCGCGGCAGGCGGAAATAGACCGAGACCGAGCCGTCGGATCCCGTCAGCACGACCGACTGCTCGCCGATCAGAAAGCCGAAAGCTCCCAAGGAGGCGCTCGCCGGCAGGAGGTCGCGAGTCTCCGCGAGCTTCGCGGCCTGGGCATCGCGAGTGTCGTAGCGGAAGACGACGCCGCCGCGATCGGCGACATACACCTGATCCCCCTTCTCCGAGACCATGACGCGCGCGACCTGGGTACCGGCGGGCAGGGTCGGAAGGACGGCCGTGGAAACCTGGGTGCGCGCCTGGCGCGTCAGCATGTTGATGCGGGTCTCGGCCACCGAAAGACGGGGAACGCCCTCGTCGTCGACGGTGACGAAGGTCCTGACCGGACGTTCGACCGTGCCGCCCGACCGATAGTCCAGCGCGACGATGGGGCGACCTTCGGCGACAGCCTGCTCGGGCTCGAGCGCGATCGCGATCGCGGTCTTGCGAAACAGGTCGGGCGAGATGCGCGAATAGACCGCGGTGCCGTCGATGCGATCGGCGCCGACCTCGACAAGTCCCGAGGGCAGCGTCGCCTGGGGAAAGAGTTCTGCCGAAAGCTCGACCTTGCCGAAGCGGACGGTTCCGTCGGCGAAGCCGAAGGCGATCTCGCCGCCCACGATCGATCGGCCGAAGGCGGTGGCGCGTTTGCCGCCGAAGTCCAGCGCGGGCACCGCGAGGCGCCGCCCGCTGGCGACGTGGTAGAGCCCGACCTCGCCGCCACGTTCGATCGTGTAGGCGACGGCATGGGTCTCGTCGAGGCCGGCTGCAACCAGGGAGTCGGCGGGCTCGACGATCTTGAAGCTGTGCTGGCCGAGAACGCGTCCGCCGGTGAAGAGCGGGACCACGACCTGGGCGAGGAAAATCATGATGCCGAAGACGGCGACGATTACCGAGAGCCCGCCGATTCGGATACCCCAGTCGGCGAGGCTGTCGGCGATCAGGACCGAGCGGCGCGTGACGCGGCGGCGCGGTTTCACCTTCGGCGCGGGATCAAGAACGGTTTCGGTCATGGAGATCCGAAAAAAGGAACGGGGCGGCTCTCGCCGCCCCGTTGACTGGCGATCAGGAGCCAGCGGTGAGGCCGAGGGCCTTCAGGTCCTCGAAAACGATGTCGCTGGTGACCGGGAAGTAGCCGTCCTTGATGGTGCCTTCCTGACCCTGCTTCGACAGCATGTACTTGACGAACTCGGCGCGGACCGGATCGAGCGCCTGATTCGGGTTCTTGTTCACGTAGACATAGAGGAATCGCGAGATCGCATAGTCGCCGGAGTAAGCGTTCTTTGCCTCCGCCTCGAAGCACTTCTCGCCCTTCTTGGCGGCGATCGGCACGGCGCGGACGTCGGCGGTCTTGTAGCCGATGCCCGAGTATCCGATCGCGAACTTGTCCGTGGCGACGCCCTGAACCACGGTCGAGGAGCCCGGCTGCTCCTTCACGCTATCCTTGTAGTCGCCGTTGAACAGGCCGACTTCCTTGAAGTAGCCGTAGGTTCCCGAGGCCGAGTTGCGGCCGTAGAGCGAGATCGGCTTGTCGGCCCATTCGCCGGTCAGGCCAGCCTCGCCCCAGGTGCGGATCTCCTTGGCTTCGCCGCCGCGGCGGGTCTTCGAGAAGATCGCATCGACCTGCTGGAGGGTGAGGCACTGGAGCGGGTTGTCCTTGTGGACGAAGACCGCGAGCGCATCGACCGAGGTGCGGACGCCGAACGGCTTGTAGCCGTGCTTCTTGGCGAACTCGTCCATCTCCGCGCCCTTCATCGGCCGCGACATCGGACCGAACTGCGCGGTGCCGGCGATCAGCGCCGGCGGTGCCGTGCCCGAGCCCTTGCCTTCGATCTCGATCTGGACGTTCGGGTAGCGGGCGCGGAAGCCTTCGGCCCAGAGGGTCATCAGGTTGTTGAGACTGTCGGAGCCAATGGACTTGAGGTTTCCGGACACGCCGCTGACCGGCTTGTACTCCGGCAGCTTGGGGTCGAGCGCCTGGGCCTGGACGGCCAGCGGCAGCGCCGCAAGGGCCAGCGCCGCGGCGGCTAGCCGAAGCGAATTCGATAGGAATTTCATGGAGTTCTCCTTCACTTGTGTCGTCGCTTCATGTGAGCGCGACGGAGCGTAGCCGGGCATTGGCTGCACTCATGTCACAGTTTCATTGCACCAATATGACGATTCGGGCCGCGGGGCCGTTCCTCGGCGAGGCCGGTTGTTGCAGCCTCGCCGAGCTATCGGGACCTAGCTGCCGATGATGCCGCCGTCCTTCCGCGTGATGACCACGACCGACGGGCGAACCGGCATATCGCTGCTGAAATCCGGCCAGCGGGTCGAGGGCGTCTCGTAGGTCGAGCCGTCTTCTTCCGCCGGATGCTGGATGGTGACGAACATGGTGCGGTCGTCCGGCGTCAGGATCGGCGCGCACACCTCCGCCCCACGCGGCGCTTGGAAGAAGAGCCTCGGCAGGGCGCGACCCGGTCCGCGCGTGTCGGTCGCCCAGAGCCCGTCGGCGATGCCGGCTGCCCCCGGCGCGCCGTCGGTCGCGACCCACATCCTCCCCCTTGAGTCGAAGGCGATGTTGTCGGGCGTGGTGAACCGGCCGACGTCGCTGGTGGCCCGGTGGTAGAGCGCGCCCTGGTCGACCCCGGGCTTGCCGCACATCAGGAACATCTCCCACTTGGCTTCCGTGGCCGCGTGATCCGGCTTGGCGCCGCCCGGCGGGATGATCTCGACGATGTGGCCGTGGCGATTGTTCGCACGCGGATTGATCTTGTCGACCTGGTCGGCCCTGCGGCTGGTGTTGTTGGTGAGCACCACGTAGACGCGGCGGCCGTCCGGGCTCGGCTCGATGTCCTCGGGCCGGTCCATCGGCGTCGCCTTCAGCAGATCGGCGGCGCAGCGCGTGTCGATCAGGATGTCGGCCTGGCTGGCGAAGCCGTTCGCCGCCGTCAGCGGGCCCTCGCCATGCACCAACGGCACCCACCTGACCGAGCCGTCGTCGCCGAAGCGCCCGACATAGAGCGTGCCGTCGTCCAGCAAGGTGCGGTTCGCCACCCGGTCGGCCGCGTTGAAGGTCCCCTTCGACACAAACTTGTAGACGTACTCGAAACGCTCGTCGTCACCCGAGTAGACTACGACGCGGCCGTCCGGATTGACGACGCAGGTCGCCGCCTCGTGCTTGAAGCGGCCGAGCGCGGTGCGCTTCACGGGCGTCGATGCCGGGTCGTAGGGATCGATCTCGACGATCCAGCCGAAGCGGTTCGGCTCGTTCGGCTCCTTGCCGACATCGAAGCGCTCGATGTGCTGGACCCAGGAATACCAGGACTCCTTGGTGACCCCGTAGCGCTTGTAGAGAGCCGCATCCGGCGTCTTCTCGGCATCGCCGCCGAAGTAGCCGTTGAAGTTCTCCTCGGCGGTGAGAACGGTCCCCCACGGCGTCACGCCGCCGCCGCAGTTGTTGAGCGTGCCGATCACCTTGCGTCCGGTCGGGTCGGCCTTCGTCTTGAGCCTGTCATGGCCCGCCGCCGGACCGCCGACGGCCATCTCGGTCGCGAGACCGGTGATGCGGCGGTTGTACTTGGAGTCGGCGACGACTTCCCAGCGCCCCTCGGCCTTCCTCACCTCGACGACCGAGGCGCCATGGGCGGCGAGCTCGATCTCGCTCTGCGCCTTGTTCGCCTTGGTGCGCGCCGCCCGGCCTTCGCCGATGCCCGGGAAGATCAGATTGGTGTTGGTGTATTCGTGATTGACGAACAGAAGCCCGTTGTCGGAGTTCCGCGAGCCGACGGGAAGCGGGTGGTAGCTGATGTAGTCGCAGTTGTAGCCGAACTGCATCGACTGTGCCCCGGCGGAGAGGCGGCGCGGGTCGAAGGCCGGCGCATCCGGCACGACCGTGTCGCCCCAGCGGATCAGCACCTGGGCGTCGTAGCCCTCGGCGACATGATGGGTGCCGTCATAGGTCTGACGCATTTCCTTGAAGGTGAAGGTCGAGGGACCGAACTCCTGGGCGAAGGCCTCGAGGCTCGGAAAGGCCGGCGTCAGGGCACCGGTGATCGCCGTCGCCGTCATGCCGCGCAGGGCCTGGCGGCGCGAGAGCCGCCTTTCCGCCAGCTGGACGAGGGTGGGCTCGGTCGAGGGGTTGACGCCGATGTCTTCGCCGGCGTCGTAGGGGGTGCGCTGCACTGGCCTCTGGATGTCGGACATGGAAAAACCTCCGGTCACATGGGGGAACCGGACGGTCCTACGCCATCGATGTTATCGACCGGTGATGCCGATGTTGCAGCGGTGTTGCGGCGCGGTCAGCGCTTCGGCGGCTCTCGCGACTGCCCGCTGGCCGCGAGCGCGTCGACGTAGTCGCGGAAGAGCTTGTCCTGGTGCGTGCCGAGATGATGCAGATAGGCCCAGGTGTAGATGCCGGTGTCGTGCATGTCGTCGAAGACCAGGCGCACGGCGTAGTTGCCGACCGGCTCGACCTCCATGATGCCGACATGCCTGCGGCCGGCGACCAGCGTCTTCTGGCTGGGGCTGTGGCCCTGCACTTCCGCCGAGGGGCTTTCGACGCGCAGCAGCTCGGCCGGGATGCGGAAGGCGGAGCCGTCGTCGAAGACGACCTCGAGGATCTTCTCGGCCTTCCGGAGACGGATCTCGGTCGGCCAGGGAGCCGGCGGCTGGGGCGCGGTCACCGCTTCGCCGACTCGTCGTCGGTCGAGCGCGCCTCGTCGACCAGCATGATCGGGATGCCGTCGCGGATCGGATAGGCGAGCTTCGCCTGCTCGCTCACCAGCTCCTGCGCCTCGCGGTCGTAGCGGAGCGGCCCCTTGGTCAGCGGGCAGACGAGGATCTCCAGCAGCTTCGGGTCGATCGCGCCGGCGGCAGGCTTGGTGTCGGTCATGGCCGGATCATGAAAGTGCTGGGGAAGAGGGTCAATGCTTGCGGAGCTCGGTCGGCGCTTCGGGCGGCGTCGCCAGCGCCATGTCGAGCAGGCCTTTGAGGATATCCGTGCGCGCCGCGAGGTCCTTCGCTTCCAGCAGCGCCTGCTTCTCCGGCGGCTCGAAGGGACAGATCATCGACAGCATCGCGATCAGACGCTCGTCGCCGGTCTTGTCGACCTGGTCCCAGTCGGCCTTGAGGCCGCGCGCGTCGAAGAAGGGCTTCAGCGACTTGAACAGCGCTTGGCGGTCGATCGCCGATTCATCCGGCGCGAAATCGCTCCGGAAGCGATCCCATCTCGGCTTCACGCGCCGGTAGCCCGAGCGCATGGCGATCTCGCTCTCCACCTCGAAGCGCGTGACGCCGGCGAGCGTGATCAGGAAGCGGCCATCCTCCGTCTCGCTGAAGGAGGTGATGCGCCCGGCGCAGCCGATGCCGTAGAGCCGCGGGCTCGCGTCGGGGTTGCGTTCCTCGCTCGCGTCCTGCGGCTGGATCATGCCGATCAGGCGCGGCGGCGCCAGCGCATCCTTGATCATCGCGAGATAGCGCGGCTCGAAGATGTTCAGCGGCAGGCGCCCTCTGGGCAGCAGGAGCACGCCCGACAGCGGAAACACCGGCAGCTCCGCCGGCAGCTCCTCGAAGCGGGTCGCGTGCACCAGCTCCGCCACCGTGCGGCGCCCTTAAGCGAACATCAGCGAGGAGAGGCGCTTGCGTCCGGCGATGGTGAGCGGATCGGTCGGGCCGAAGGCCTCGAAGAACTTGACCAGCTGCTTGCGCGCCGCCTCGTCGTTCCATTTGCGGTCGCGCCGGAACAGCTCGAGCAGCTCGTCGACCGCCTGCTCCTTCTGGTTCTCGGCGAACAGCGCCATGGCGAGATCGAAGCGCGCCTGGTGATCCTTGGGATCGGCCTCGACCTTGGCCTTGAGCGGCGCGGTGGCGCCGGCCTTGGCGCCGGATGCCGCGATCTCCATCGTCGCGGCGACCGCGACGATATCCGGATCCTTGGCGAGGTCGGGCGGCAGCTGCTTCAGCATCTCCTGCGCGGCCGCGGTCTGGCCGGCCTTGATCAGGCAGCGGAGGTGGCCGGCGATCGCCTGCGGATTCTCCGGATCGTGCTGGAGGATCTGGGCGTAGAGGTTGCCGGCGGCGGCATGGTTGCCGGCCTCCAGCAGATCCTTCGCCTGGCCGAGGGCCTCCTCGATGACGTTATCCTCTTCGGTCGGCTCGCCGCCGGCGGCCAGACGCTGGACGAACTGCTTGATCTGGCTCTCGGGCAGCGCGCCGACGAAGCCGTCGATCGGCCGGCCGCCCTTGAAGGCGTAGACCGCGGGGATCGACTGGATCCGCATCTGGGCGGCGATCTGCTGGTTCTTGTCGATATCGACCTTGACCATGCGGACCTTGCCCTTGGTCGCGGCCACGGCCTTTTCCAGCATGGGGCCCAAGGTCTTGCAGGGGCCGCACCAGGGCGCCCAGAAGTCGACGATCACCGGCACCTGCTTGGAGGCGTCGATGACCTCGGTCATGAACTCCTTCTGGCCGATGTCCTTGACCGGCGGCATCGCGCCGCCGGCCGGCGCCTGGCCGAGGCCGAGCAATGGCTCCATGGGATCCGTTCCTGAATTAACCGTCTAGGTGTCGAGATTTAGGGTGGCGGGGCGATGCCCGCAAGCCTCGATGAAGCGGACCAGGTCCGCCGGGCGGATCGCCGTGGTCCGGGTGTTGACCAGCGGGTGGTAGTTCAGGAGCTCTTCCTTGAGCATGGCGGCGTCCAGAAACACCCGGACCTTGCGCTCGCGGTCGTTGATCAGGGCGAAAGGCGTGACCGAGCCGGGCTTGACCCCCAGCACCTGCCAAAGCCGCTCGGCGCTGGCGAAGGAGAGCCGGGCCGCGCCCAGCGCCTTGTCCAGCGCCTTGATGTCGACCTTGCGGTCCTCCGAGGTGACGAAGAGCCAGTACTGGTCCTTCTTGTCCTTGAAGAAGAGGTTCTTGCAGTGCCCGCCCGGCAGGTCGCCGCGCAGCCGCTTGGAGTCCTCGACGGTGAGCAGCGGCGGATGCTCATGGGTCGTGGTCTCGATGCCAAGCTCCTTTAAACGCTGGAGCAATTGCTCCGGCGTGGTCCGCGGGGCGAGGTCGGCGGGAGGGGCGGTATCGGTCATGGCGGGCGGACCCTAACGGCCGTCCCGCAGCCTTGCAATGACCGCAAATCCGGCTATAGTCCGCCGCCTCGCCGGTCCGGGCTTTCCGGGGCAAGCGAGACGGAGCGCGGGCGTAGCTCAGGGGTAGAGCACAACCTTGCCAAGGTTGGGGTCGAGGGTTCGAATCCCTTCGCCCGCTCCAGATTTCAAAAGCCGGACAGACCACGCCGCCCGTCTGCCCCGCCCGTTCCGCCGGGGGGAGACAGCCGACCGTCAACGGACAAGGCAGCAGCGCTTGGCCTTCTTGCCGCTGCCGCAGGGGCAGGGGTCGTTGCGACCGACATGGCGCCACGGATTTATGGCCGGGATGCCGGGCACCAAGTGCTCCTCTTCCACGGAAGCATCGCGTGGTTCGACCAGCCGGTAAACCCGCTGCAGCGCCTCGAGAACGTCGTCGACGTAGCCGAGGTTGACGTCTCCGAATCTCTTCAGATCATCTGGCTCACGTTCGGCGCTGGCAAGAACGGCTTCGAAATCCGAGCGTTCCGCGAGGTCCGGCGGAACGCGGCCTTCCTCCCAGGCGGCGTCGACCAGCGGAACGAGCGGGCGGAGGGCGAGCAGGGCGACCGCTCCCTGCCAGGCGACCCAGGCATAGCTCCCGTCTTCCGCCAGGCGCTCGTCGTAGAAGTGCCGAAGAAAACGCTCCATTCGCTCGCGCTCAATCTGCCCTTCCCAGGTGAGGAAGGCCGCGGCGCCGATAAGCGCATCGCGAACGAACTCGTCGCGCGCGGGGTCGGCGGCGGCGGCGAGAAGCATTTCGGCGTTGCCATCGAACACGCCGGCGACGATGCGTGCCAGCGATTCCGTGATGGCGATGCCCATCAGCTCCTCGACCTCCTCCGACGGACGACGGAGAAGACGCAGCAAGGACGCAAATGCCTGCGGGTCCCGCCGGCCGCCAAGAATGTAGAGACCGCGGAAGAGCAGGGTTTGCTCATCGAGTGTCAGAGCCTCGCCGTCGGCGGCTCGCGCTAGAACGGCACGCAACGCTGGCCCTGATTCCGGAAACCGCAAGACACACGCAGCGACGGCCAGATCGGGCAGATCCTCCGCGGTCGCGAGCTCGTTCAGAAACTCTTCGATCGGACGAAAAACGGACTCCGCCTTCCCGTCGGAACTCCCTTCCATCTCACCCTCGTGTTGGCTTCGGCCGACCGAGCTTAGCCGCATTCATGCCGGCTCGTCGCTCGGATGCAGGCACGAGGACGAAAGCCCGACAGAGCGGTAGCTCGATGCTTCGCCTTGTCGACTTCGTCAGTGACGGCGATGGTCCAAACAGGCATGACTGCGCATCATGATCCCCTGGACTCTGCTCGACTCGGCCAAGGTGCCTGGCGGCGGCGAGCTTCGGCTCTGGCAGCGCGGGGACGAGTTCTCGATCCGGCTCGGCCGGGACGAGCTGATGAACAGCCGCATCCATGGTTCCGAGGAGGCGCTGGCGGAGCTTGCCTGCGCGCGGGTCGTGGATCGTGCACAGCCGCACATCCTCATCGGCGGACTGGGGATGGGGTTTACGCTCCGCGCAGCGCTGGATGCGCTCGGAGCCGAGGCGCGTGTCACCGTGGGCGAGCTGATGGCGGCGGTGATCGCCTGGAACCGCGGGCCGCTGGCCGGGCTCTCGGGCGAGGGGCTTGCCGATCCGCGCGTCACGCTTCGCGAGGGCGACATCGACGAGATCATCCGCGCCGAGGCGGCGGCCTATGACGCGATCCTGCTCGATGTCGACAACGGGCCGGAGGGGCTGACCCGCGCCGCCAATGACGGGCTCTACGCCCGGGAGGGTCTCGGCGCGGCCTTCCGCGCGCTGCGATCCGGCGGCGTGCTCGCGGTGTGGTCGGCGGGCGAGGACGAGAAATTCACCCGGCGGCTCCGCCGCGCCGGCTTCGCGGTCGAGGTCAAGCGCGTGCGAGCGCGTGGTGCCGCCGGTGGCGCGCGTCACGTCATCTGGATCGCTTCCCGCCCCGCGTCAGCGCCGGGTTGATCGCGAGCGACGCGCCGGCCGCATCGCCGGCATCGTAAGCCTCCGGCGCGATCATGCGGCGGACGCCCGGCATCTCGCGCATGGTCAGACCGAGCTTGTCGAAAGCGGCATCGACGATCGAGGTCTTGAGCACGATGAGGTCGCGACCGGTGCCGCGCTTCGCCTCGTCGCGCGCCGCCTTCATCGCCGTCAGCTTGTCGGCGATCGATCCGACCATGCCGAGCATGAAGGATTTGTTGGCGAGGTCGCGATCGCGATGGCGGAACTGCCGGTAGTCCTCGCTCGTCTTGTAGCAGCCGAGCTCTGAACGCACCGCTGCGTCGATCAGCTCGGCCAGCGCGACGGCGGCTTCGATATCGGGGCCGAGGCCGAAGAACACATGGCGCGTGCCGCCCTCTCCCGTCTTCTCGCGCCAGACGCGGCAGTTGCAGAAAACGGCGATGGCGCCGATGCAGTCGTCGATCGGGATGCGCTTCTTGAGCGGCGACTCGAAAGCCAGCTGCCGGCATGGTTCCGCTCTCAGCTCGACATCGCCGAGCGTGAGGTCGTGACGGTCGAGCAGCTCGGCAACCTTCTCGGCAGCCGCCAGGGCCTCGCCTTCCGTGCAGCCATTGGCGATGGTCTTGGCGCGCAAGGCCTGGATGCGGGCGATGAGCCTGTCGTCCATCACGCGCTCGGATGCAGCGCCGGGCGATAGCCGGCCGAGAACGCGGCGACGATCGTGGGCGGCGTGATCATGCCGCCGATCCTCGGTAACGAGCCGCCACGGCGATAGCCGGCAACGGACCAGAGCAAGGGCTTGCCATCGGCGATCATATAGGCGTCGCCGCCGGCCGCGACCATGCTGCCGTCGGGCAGGTCGGCCGCAGGCGGATGCAGCCGCTTCTTCCGATGCGCGTCGAGCCGTTCCGTATGCAGCACCTCGTCCATCTCAGGCGCGCTCGCCGCCTTGCGCCCCTGCCCTTTCGCCCACGCTTCCCTGAAGGCGAGCGCATCCTGGCGCCGGCAGTAGAAGCACGGGCGATGCCCGGCCGCGAATGCGGTGGCCTCGTCGAGGAAGAAGAGCTCGGTCCAGCTCCGCTGCGCCATCGGCTCGCGGCGGCGTCCGCGCCAGTCGAGCGTGCAGCAGATCCATGCTTTCGTCGTCCAACGGCGCTTCAGCAGCGTCTTCGTCTCCGGGTCATGGATGATGCCGCGGTTGCCGGTGAACAGGCCCCGCGCCGCGACGGCGACGATCTCGCCGAAAGGCGTGACCCGGTTCTGCAGCGGCACCTGGGTATCAGCTGGCGTGCGGCTTGAGATTCGGGTGGAGTGCCATGATCGCGGGATCGAAATCGCCCTTCGGCACCGGATCGGACGGGAAGTAGCCGTACTCGTCCCTGCCGCGCACCAGGATGGCGGTCGGCATGTCGCCGCGCTGGCGCACATGGGTGGCGACGTAGCGGATCGCATAGCCGTAGCGGCGCGCCTTCGAGCGGTTGGGCGGCGAGCCGTGGATGATGTTGACGTGATGCAGCGACATCTCGCCTTCCTCGAGCAGAAGGCTGACGCCGTCGCCGTCATTCACATCGACCGCGATCTCCTCATGCGTGGAAAGCATGTTGGTGCTGCCGTCCGGGGACTTCGCGTGCGGGAAATGCGGCTTCTTGTGGGTGCCGGGGATCACCTGCATGGCGCCGTTCTCGAGCGTCGACGGCGCGAAGGCGATCCAGGCGGAAACCACGTCGTCGGGCTCGAGGCCCCAGTAATAGGAGTCCTGGTGCCAGGCGACGAAAGCCGGATCCATCGGGTCCTTCACGAACAGGCTCGAGCTCCAGCAGAGGATGTTGGGCCCGATCACCGACTCGACCGCATCGAGCACGCGCGCATCGTGCACGAGCTCGTAGAGGCACTGCATCTTGAGGTGCCCCTTGTTGCGGATCGCCAGCGTCGACTTCTCGCCGGTGCGCCGCTCGTAGTCCTCCAGCGCGTCGCGATAGCGCTTGGCCTCGCCCGGCGCGAGACAGGGGATCGGATGGACAAAGCCGTCCTTCCGGTACTTCGCGACGACGTCGTCGGAGAGATGGTTCGGCTTCATCCGCGTGCCCTCAGCTTGGCGGCCTTGCGCAAGGTCTCGTTGATCCGCGACTGCCAGCCTGGACCGCCCGCACGATAATGCTCAAGAACATCCGGATCGAGGCGAATGCTGGTCGCGCGCTTGGGCGCCTCGGACTTCGGACGGCCGCGGCGGATCAGCCTGTCTCCATCCCAGATCTCGGCCCGCTCAAACCAATCGCGATCCAGGCGCGGTGCGTCATCGGGATCGATCCATTTGCTCTCCGTAGAACGCTTCTTCGTCGTCATGGTCATACCTCATCGAAATGGTCCGCCGCGAGTCGCCGGGTGGCGTCTACGCCAGAACGACGAAGCGACCACGCAGCCATCCCGCCGTGATGAACCGCGGCTCGCCGTAGCTGCGCCGCTCGTCCGGGAGGTTTACGCGACGACCGGCGAACACCAGCTCCGCATCGGCGAAGTCGAGGCCGCGCTCGACGAGCGTCTGCTGTCGCTTCCGCTCGTCCCAGCTCAGCTTCATTTAATGTATATACGAAAAATCGGCGGTCAAGAGAAGCCGCCGAAGGCGCGCCGAGCCCGATCGCCCGGCGCGCCTGAAGATCAGAGGCTCAGGTTCCGCGGCCCCAGACGCCGCAATAACGGCGGGCGACCAGGGGCATGCCGGCCTCGTAGCCGGGCCAGCTGGCGTATTTCGGCATCTTGTACTCGCGCTCGGCCGGCTCCCAGCACTTGCCTTCCTGGGCGAGCTTCTTCATGTCGGCCGAGGCCTCGCGCATCAACGTCAGGATGTCCTGCGCGTCCTGCTTGGTGCCGAGCCGGTCGCCGGGCTGACCAGGATGACCGGGGATCATCCGGGTCCAGTCCATCTTCAGCACCTTCTCGATGAAGACCTCGGTCGCGAGCGGATCGATGTCGATGAAACCGCGGCCCGGGAACGTGCCGACCGGGATGGTGTCGACGAGGAAGATTATCTTCTCCTTCGGCAGCCGCATCACGATGTTCGAGTCCGAGTGATTGACGCCGAGATAGATCAGCTCGAGCGTGGTGCCGCCCAATGTCAGCGTCATCTTCTTCCTGAAGGTCTTGTCGGGAATGACGGTGTGGGGGTCCTTGAGCGGGACCAGCCGCTTCTTCGCGTTCGCGTGGCTGATGAAGGTGGCGCCTGCATCCTTCAGCGCCTTGCCGCCGGCGATGTGATCGTAATGGTGGTGGCTGTAGACGACGTACTTGATCGGCTGGTTGGTGACCTTGCGGATCTCGTCGACATACTGCTTGCCGCCGTCCGGCTTGCCATAGGCGACGGGATCGGTGGCGATCACGCCCTCCCGCGTCACGATGAACATCGCCTGATGGTTGCCGTTGCGGAAGATGTAGACGTTGTCGGTGCCCTCGACCTTGGTGGTCTGGATGGGCGGCCGCTGCTGCTGCGCTTCGGCAGGCATCGCGGCGAGTAGTCCGGCCGCGAGGATCGCGGCAAGGGCTCCAAGATGACGACCGGGCATTTCTGCTCCCCTGTTCTTCGTGAGACGTGACGCCCCCGCGCCAACCTGACCGGCCGCCCGGGCAAGCTCAAGCCGGCTCACGCAAGAGTGAGAGAGCGTCTCGACCGTTCGCCGGAGTCGCAATCCCCTCGACTTCGCCCGAGGTGCTTGCCTCTATGGGCCGCCTCTACCCTCAAGGAACGACCATGGCCGGCTGGACCCGAAAGCGCATTGCCTTGCCCGAGAGTCAGGGCTTCGATCGCTGCACTTTGGACAGCGGCAGGCCGGGGCTGCGCGTCGTCGTCTTCGGCGGCACCCATGGCGACGAGATCGAAGGCGTGCTCGCCGCCAACCGTCTCGCCAATGCCGACCTGAAGCTTCTGTCCGGCATCCTCGAGGTCGTGCCGATCGTGCACGAGGCTGCCTATCACAACGACTCGCGCATGAGCCCGCTCGACGGCGGCAACCTCGCCCGCGTCTTCCCCGGCGATCCGAACGGCAAGCCGACCCAGCGCCTCGCGCATGCGCTACAGACACAGGTACTGAACAGCGTCGATCTCCTGATCGACCTGCACACCGCCGGGCAGATCTACGACATCCCCTATCTCGTCGGTTACATCGACGACGGGCGCGACAAGAAGCGCCTGGGCGCGCGGGCGTGCAAGGCCTTCGGCGCCGACTTCATCTGGCGCCACGAGGCCCGCGTCGCCGGCCGCACGCTCAGCGATGTCGATGCGGCAATCTACACCGAGGCGCCGCTTCCCGGCCCGACCGACATGGGCTTCGTCGACCGCTACTACGACGGCGTGCTGCGCGTGCTGGCCGAGATCGGCATGATCGACAAGTCAGCCGCGCCGCCGCCGGTGGCCAAGCCCGCGCGCCCTATCGTCAGCGGCGGCGACGTCGACAACGACCTGCAGAGCGCGCACCATGCCGGACTCTACATTCCGAAGGTGCGCGAAGGCGAGCGGGTCGCCAAGGGCAAGCTCCTTGCCCAGATCATCAGCATCGAAGGCAAGGTGCTGCAGGAGCTTCACGCGCCGTTCGACGGCTGGGTCGTCGTCTCCCAGCGCCGTCCGCACGTGAAGCCCGGCGACTCCGTCGTCGGCATCGCCATCGACGACATCAGCGCCTGAGTGGCGGAGCCTAAGGGAGCTCCGCGGTGAAGGCCGCCTCGACCCGCATGCCCGCCTGCAGGACGACGCCGTAGCAGCGGCGGACGACAGGGTGATTGCCGAAGTACTCCTTCCACGCGACGTTCACCTCAGGGACGTCGTGCTGCACGTTGTGCAGGTAGATGCGCGCCGTGCAGATCGCGTTGCGGTCGACGCCGGCTTCCTTGAGCAGGATGTCGAGCTGGCGGAACGCCTCGCGCATCTCGGCGCCCGCGCCGCCCGCGACCGGCTTCGACTGGCCGTCGGGAATGCCGGTGACCACGGCTTCGAAAACCCGTCCCGTATGCACTACCGCCGAGCTGATCGGGAACTCGCGGTCGGAATCGATGAACTTCATGGTCGTCCCCTCATTGATGCGATTGCGTTCTAGCCGATGATCCGTTCCGTCGGAACGCCGCCGTAGGTGCGAGCGAAATCCTCGTCGGCCTCGCGCAGCCGCTCGACGAGCTGGAAGAGAATGCCGCCGGGGCTCCTCAGGAAAGCCGCCTTCATCTCCCCATGCGCCGCGGTCAGGTGAAGGCGCGGGTGGATCTCGGTGGCGCCGAGGCCCACCGCACGGTCGGCGAGCCTCATCATGTCAGTCACATCGAGGACGAAATGAGCGAGGCCCAGGCGGCCGAAGCGCGCATCCGCCGGCGGCGGATCGCCGTTCTCGTAGCGAAGCCGGTTGGTGAGATGGAAGTTGACGCCGCCCAGCGTCATGAAGACGACGATGCTCTCGCCATCAGGGCCCGCGCGCCGGTCGACCGATTTCCGGATCGCGCCCATCGCCTCGAAGAAGGCGGCTTCCGCCAGCGGATCGGCGACCTTCGAACCGACCGCCCACAGGCCTCGAACTAGGCTCACAGCACCATCTGCGTCTGGGTGACCAGCGCGACCAGCTTGCCGTCCGTGGTCTCGATGCGGGTTTGCCAGACCTGGGTACGGCGGCCGCGATGGACGGGTGTCGCCGTGGCGATCACCTCGGTGCCTAGCATCGCCGGCGCGACGAAATTGGTCTTGCTCTCGATCGTCGTCGTGCCCTTGGCATCGGGGGGCAGGTTGACGATGGTGCCGGCCGCGCCGATCGTATCGGCGAGCGCCATCGCGGCGCCGCCATGCAGGATGCCGCGGCCGTTGCAGAGCGAGTCGCGCACCTGCATACGCGCCACCACCCTGTCGAGCGACGCCTCAGTGAAGACGAGGCCGAGCGTCTCGCTGAAGGGCATCTTGAGCGAGGCGAGCTTCTCGAGCGGGGTCATGACGCCATCGCCCGCCGCGGCGCCGCTGCTGCGGGTACGAAGGCCCGCACCGCCTCGACGCCAGCGCCGTTGCCTGAACCGACCCGATCGACTGGCGCGGTGATCCGGGCCCGCCAGCCTCGTGCGCGAAGCCGCGTCAGTATCCTTGCGGCGACGCACCAGTCGATTTCGTTGACGCCGTCGAAAGTCAGGATGGCGATCTGCATGAGTCCCCGCCCGAGAGGGCTCACCTCTTAGCGGAGCGCCCGGCCGGTGTCCAAGGGGCGGCTCAGACGGGTGTCGGCGTTGGGGCGTTGGGGCGTCGAGGCCGAGGCTCTTCAGCGCCGCCTCGAGCTGGCGGCCGTCGAAGGGCTTGGCCAGGACCTTGGTGATCGGGTCCTCGGCCACGCGCTTCTTGATGTTCGCAGCGCTGTAACCGCTGGCGATGATCACCTTCAGCGTCGGCTGCAGGGCGCGCAGCTCGCCGACCAGGACGTCGCCCTTGCGGTCGGGCAGGCCCATGTCGATGAGCGCGGCATCGATCCGCTGCGCCGATCTGAGCTTGCCAACCGCATCGGCGGCGGAGCCTGCCTCGTGAACGGCAAAGCCCAGCGTCTCCAGCGTATCGACAGTCACCATGCGGATCAGGGCTTCGTCCTCGACGACGAGGATCGAAAGCGGTCCATCGGTAGCAGCACGTTCCGAGATCATGTTCTCGGGCACCTCTCGCGACATCGCCTCGGACCTCGCAGTCATTATCGCCGCGCCTTCAGAAGGCGACCACACTTTCGGCCCACTGCGGTCCGTTGCTCGCGGATAATTCGGTGATTTTTCGGTCAAAGAAGCGCACCCCCGCTACCGCCAACGGGCATCGCCGACGGCCTGCGTGAGGTGCGAGAAGGGGTCGGAGGCGATCGCCCGGCCCGTGAACCGCCCGAACGCCTCCGATCATAGGCAGGGGATGCCTGTCGGTGGCCTACTCGTCCACCTGCTGATCCTTGTTGGGGTTCTGCGGGTTCTTGTTGCCCTGGTTCTGGAATCCCGACTGCTGCTCCTGCTGGCGGCCCATTTCGGACTTCTCATGATGACGCTGCGGATTGCTGCCGAACTGCGGCTGCTTCGGGCTGTCGCCCTGCTTCTGCTGCTGGCCAGGCTTCTTGTTCAGTTCCTGCTGGCTCTTGCCGTCATTGGGTTTCTGCTGCATCTCGATCTCCTCGTGCTCTCGGCCGACGGACAATGCGTCCGCGCTTCCGGCTTTCAGCCGCCTTTTCCCAACGACCCGTCACGGGAATGGTTCCCCCCAGGCTGCCTCCCGGCTCCCCTGGGATTCGATCTAAATTGCTGAGATGGCTCCTAGCCCGGCCTATTCACGA